>NZ_CP061317.1:0-300000 GCF_018688355.1 Polynucleobacter sp. AP-Elch-400A-B2
ATGAGCAACCTACAGAACCCTATTACTTTGAATTCACTTAGCCCACTGGGGTTTTGGGACGGCGCACTTGGTGCGCTTGCTCGCGAGCTTTCCCCCCAACAATTTAAAACCTGGATCCAGCCCCTAAGCTTGGTTTCTTTCGATGAAAGTGAGCAATCACTCGTCGTAGGGGCACCAAACAGATTTAAGCTAGACTGGATTAAGAAAACTTTTTCTGACCGCCTTCAAGAGTTGGCAGACCAGTATTTTGGTCACCCAATCAACCTCAGTTTTGTACTTAGTGTCGAGGTGTCAGGCGCCCAAACAGTGCAGCTCAATACAAGCCGGGAGTTGCCAGCGCAGCAAGAGCCCGTGGTGATTGCCGATAACAACTCCACTGAGGAGCAGGCTTTTGAGATTGAAGATCACTCCAAGCTGAACCCTAACCTTACCTTTGATACATTTGTTACTGGTAAGGCAAACCAATTGGCTCGGGCTGCGTCGATCCAAGTTGCCCATAACCCAGGAACCTCCTACAACCCCATGTTTTTGTATGGTGGGGTGGGTTTGGGTAAAACCCACCTGATTCATGCAATCGGGAATCACCTGCTAAAAGAAAAGCCTGGTGCCCGAATTCGATACATTCACGCAGAGCAGTACGTCTCTGATGTGGTTAGAGCCTATCAACAAAAGGCTTTTGATCGCTTTAAGCGCTACTACCACTCACTAGACTTGCTATTGATTGACGACATTCAATTTTTTAGCGGTAAATCCAGGACTCAAGAGGAATTTTTTTACGCCTTTGAAGCGCTCTTAAGCAATAAAGCTCAGGTCATCATCACAAGTGACACCTACCCAAAAGAGATGGCTGGGATTGATGACCGCCTTATTTCCCGATTTGATTCCGGCCTAACGGTAGCCATTGAGCCGCCAGAGCTAGAAATGCGGGTTGCCATCTTAATGAAAAAGGCTTTAAGTGAGGGCATCCCCATGAGTGAGGATGTGGCCTTCTTTGTTGCCAAACACCTTAGATCTAACGTACGGGAGCTGGAGGGGGCTTTAAGGAAGATATTGGCGTTTGTTCGCTTCCACGGCAAAGAGGTCACGATTGAGGTGGCTCGCGTGGCCTTAAAGGACCTTTTGTCAATCCAAAATCGGCAAATTTCAGTCGACAACATACAAAAGGCGGTGGCTGACTTTTATAGTATTAAGGTTGCCGACATGTATTCAAAAAAGCGTCCGGCAAATATAGCTCGTCCAAGGCAAATTGCTATGTTTATGGCAAAAGAGTTAACCCAAAAAAGCCTCCCAGAAATTGGTGAGTTATTTGGGGGGCGGGACCATACAACCGTTCTGCACGCAGTTCGTAAGATTGGGGAGGAGCGGTCTCATGACGGTCAACTTAACCATGAAATCCACGTTATTGAGCAAACCCTAAAATCTTAGGTTTTTCGCCTGTGGATAAGGTTGTGGATAGCTCAGTGAATAAGTTTGTGGAAAGATGGTGCTTCATGCAAAAATAGAGTGTTGATAAAAAGTTATCCAAGATTTATACGCGGTTTATACAGAGGTTTTCCACAGGTTTTTTTTGTTTTAATGGATTGTTTTATATGGGGTTTTTAACTTATCCACCGAAATAACAAGCCTTATTACTACTACTAATAAGATATATACAAGGATTTAAAAGCAATGCAACTCGTAAACACTTCAAGGGATAGTTTATTAAAACCACTTCAGGTTGTCAGTGGCATTGTTGAACGTCGACACACTTTGCCGATCTTGGCAAACTTGTTATTTAAAAAGCAAGGTGACAAGGTGTCATTTGTCTCGACTGACATAGAGATTCAAATTACAACCAACGCCAGTTTTGGTGTTGGTGCAGAAGATGTAACAACAACGGTAGCCGCTAGAAAGTTGCTTGATATTTTGCGAGCACTTCCAGAAGGGCCTGTAGCCTTAAGTCTTAAAGACAACAAAATGGTTATACAGAGTGGTAAGAGTCGTTTTTCTTTACAAACTCTTTCTGCCTCCGAATTTCCTGTTATGCAGAGTGTTGGTGAGGTAATGGCGAGCTGGCGAATGACTCAAAAGAGTTTTCGCCAACTAGTTAGTCAAGTCCACTTCGCTATGGCGCAACAGGATATTCGTTATTACCTTAACGGGATGCTGTTGGTTATTGAAGGCAAACAAGTAATTGCTGTGGCTACTGATGGCCATCGTTTAGCTTACTCTCAAGTTGAGCTGGCCGAAGCCCCAGTAGGCTCTGGGCAAAGACAAGAAATTATTATTCCTCGTAAAACCATTCTAGAGTGTCAGCACTTGTTAGAAGATTCGGATGAGATGCTGGAGATGAGTCTTACATCCAATCAAGTGAAATTTACTTTCGGCGATATCGAGTTAATTTCAAAACTAGTTGAAGGTAAGTTCCCTGATTTCCAAAGAGTAATTCCTAAGGGTCACAAAAACTCACTGGTTGTTGGGCGAGATGTTTTGCAATCCGCATTACAACGCGCTGCAATTCTGACAACCGACAAATTTAAGGGCGTACGCTTTTCTTTATCACCAAATCGAATCACAGTTCAGTCAACCAATGCTGAGCAAGAAGAGGCGCAAGAAGAGATTGAAACCGAATACAGCGGCGATGAGGTTGAGATTGGTTTTAATGTAAGTTATTTATTAGATGTTTTATCAAACTTGAAGAATGAAAAAATTCAAATTAGTTTAGGTGATGCCAACAGCAGTGCAGTTATTACCTTACCTGGTTCTGAGGACTTTAAGTATGTTGTGATGCCAATGCGTATTTAATTTAGAAAAAAATGACTGAAGAAAAAAAAGTAGTAGAGCAGTATGGTGCATCATCAATTCAAATCTTAGAAGGTCTTGAGGCTGTTCGCAAACGCCCAGGAATGTACATTGGAGACACCTCTGATGGCACAGGTTTACACCACTTAGTTTTTGAGGTTTTAGATAATTCGATTGATGAAGCGCTTGCGGGTTATTGTTCTGAAATTACCGTTGTCATCCAAACCGACAATTCCATTTCTATAGTCGATAACGGCCGTGGTGTTCCAACAGGTATTAAATACGACGACAAGCACGAGCCAAAAAGAAGTGCTGCTGAAATTGTGATGACGGAGCTGCATGCTGGCGGCAAGTTTGACCAAAATAGCTATAAAGTCTCCGGCGGTTTACATGGCGTAGGCGTTAGTTGCGTAAACGCACTCTCTAAGTGGTTAAAGCTGACCATTCGTCGCGACGGTAAAGCGCATTACATGGAGTTCGCGCGTGGTGTTATTCAGAACCGCAATATACAAGATGAGAACGGTGTTGCTACATCACCAATCACTGTTACTGGTGATACAACCCTGTCTGGTACAGAGGTTCACTTTTTAGCTGATGAAACCATTTTTGGAAATGTCGAGTTTCATTACGAAATACTTGTTAAACGTATCCGCGAGCTCTCGTTTTTAAATAATGGTGTTCACATTAAATTAATTGATCAACGCTCTGGTCAAGAAGAAGATTTTGCGTTTTCTGGTGGTGTAAAAGGCTTTGTTGAATACATTAATCAAACAAAAAATGTTTTACACCCTAATATTTTTTACGCTGAAGGTATTCGCCCATCAGACTTGGGTGGCAATATCACGGCTGAAGTGTCAATGCAGTGGAATGATAGTTTTAGTGAGCAAGTTTTATGTTTTACCAACAACATTCCTCAGCGTGACGGTGGTACCCACCTAACAGGATTGCGCGCAGCGATGACGCGCGTGATCAACAAATACATTGATGAACATGAGGTTGCAAAGAAAGCTAAGGTAGAAATTTCTGGCGATGATATGCGCGAAGGCCTTGCCTGCGTATTGTCTGTCAAAGTCCCAGAGCCAAAGTTTTCAAGTCAAACAAAAGATAAGCTGGTTTCTAGTGAGGTTCGGGGGCCAGTAGAGGAAATTGTTGCTGAAGCCTTAAGCGCTTATTTACAAGAGCGCCCAGCTGACGCCAAAATCTTGTGTGGAAAAATTGTGGATGCTGCGCGCGCTCGCGAAGCAGCCCGCAAAGCCCGCGATATGACTCGTCGCAAAGGTGTTTTAGATGGCCTCGGACTTCCTGGAAAATTGGCAGACTGTCAAGAAAAGGACCCTACAAAATCTGAGCTGTTTATTGTCGAGGGAGACTCCGCGGGTGGGTCTGCAAAGCAGGGCCGAGATCGTCGCTTCCAAGCAATTCTTCCTCTTAAAGGAAAAATCCTGAACGTGGAGAAGGCGCGCTTCGACAAGATGCTGGCAAGCCAAGAGGTGGTTACTTTAATTACCGTGCTTGGGACCGGTATTGGCGCCGAAGAATATAAGGCGGATAAACTCCGCTATCACCGCATTATCATCATGACTGACGCGGACGTAGATGGAAGCCACATACGCACGCTTCTACTTACCTTCTTCTATAGACAGATGCCCGAGTTAATTGAGCGAGGCCACATCTATATTGCTCAACCGCCTTTATATAAGGTCAAGTTTGGCAAGAATGAGCAATACATTAAAGATGACGCCGAACTCAATCAATTGCTTTTGAAAATTGCCCTTGAGTCAGCATCACTCCAAACCCCCACAGGTGAAATCATTGAAGGCGCCGCACTGGACGAATTGGCCAAACACTATCAAGTGATTCAGTCTATTGTTGATCGCCTATCACGAACTATTGATGAAGATGCTTTGCGCGCCATTGCCTCTGGCACCCAATTAAATTTAGATACAGAAAAGTCGGCCCAAGAGTCTGCCGAGCGCTTGCGTGTTGCGCTTGCAGAATCCTTAAATCCCTTGGCGCTTCCACCTGAAATTGTTGTTCAAAAAGAAGAGCGCACAGATCGTTATAAGCTGCTGCTATCTCGCCGCATTCATGGCAATCTGAAATTGTCGGCTATCAACTCCGATTTTGTTCATGGTGATGACTACCAAAGCCTGGCCAATGCGGCTGCGGTTTTATCTGGCAAAGTGTTGCCGGGCTCAAAGGTGCGCCGCGGAGATCCAGACAAAAACCAAAAAGAACAATCGATTCAAAATTTTAGGGCTGCTTTTGCGTGGTTGCTTTCTGAGGCTGAACGCGTTCTCAGTCGTCAGCGCTATAAAGGCCTTGGTGAGATGAATCCTTCCCAGTTGTGGGAAACCACAATGGACGCTGCGTCCCGCACCCTACTCCAAGTCAAAATTGAAGATGCAATTACTGCCGACCAAGTTTTCACCACCCTAATGGGTGATGAGGTTGAACCGCGCCGCGCCTTTATCGAAAAAAATGCCCTAATTGCGCGTAATTTGGATGTTTGATTTAAATGAGTAAAAAGAAATTGGCGGCTCCAAAAATTGATCGTTCGCGTATTGTTGTTAAGTCTTCACCCATCCATGGAAAAGGTGTTTTTGTTGCCAAGCCAATTAAAAAGGGTGATGCGATTATTGAGTACAAAGGCGAGATAATTAGTTGGAGGTTGGCAGAAAAGCGTCATCCACATGACCCAAAAGACCCAAACCACACATTTTACTTTTCACTAGAAGATGGCCGCTGTATTGACGCGAAGTATGGTGGAAACGCTGCTCGCTGGATTAACCATTCCTGTAAGCCAATTTGTGAAACGCAGGAGGACAGCTTCGGTGGTGAGCCTCGCGTATTTATTTATGCCAAAAGGGACCTTAAAGTAGGTGAGGAACTTTTTTATGACTACTCCCTCGGGGTTGATGGTCGCCTTACCAAGCAAATGAAAAAAGATTATGAGTGCCGTTGTGGCGCAAAAAAATGTCGAGGCACCATGCTGTCCCTCGATAAGAAGTAAATTTTTTTTCAATATGCTGTTTATTACCATTCAGGATTTAGAGGCTGCCATTAATTATTGGCGTAGCCAATCGCCCGCGATTGGTGAGGAGCTTCATTTGTGCCCTGAGGCCGCCGCTCTTGCAAAACCATATGCTCTTATGATTGTTCAGGGGGCCCAAAGGGTTCCTATGGATGTTTTGGATGAGGCGGCAAGATTGGCAATCCAAAAGTTTCTAAACATTACCCAGACAAATTAATCATTACACCCTGAACGTTTTTAGGGTTATCGCTATATTAGTCGGCCCCCTCTTAGGGTATTCTCAAACTCTTGCCTATAAATGGGTATAAGGATTTGAGCTTGCAAGAAACAATATTAAAAACAATTGGCCTTGGAAAGACGTTCAAAGGCTTTTCTGCGGTAAGCGATGTCAACCTAGATGTTGCTAGGGGAACCATTCACGCCCTTATTGGCCCTAATGGCGCTGGTAAAACAACCTGTTTTAACCTGCTTACTAAGTTTTTAGAGCCCTCCAGCGGCCAGATTTTGTTTAATGGCTTTGACATTACCAAAGAGCGACCCGCTCAAATTGCCCGTCGTGGGGTTGTCCGCTCATTCCAAATTTCAGCTGTTTTTCCACACCTCACTGTTTTAGAGAATGTTCGTGTTGCACTGCAGCGAGGATTGGGCACCGAATTTCATTTTTGGAAATCTGGAAACTCGCTAAACGTGCTCAATGAGCGTGCTGAACAGTTGTTATTAGAGGTGGGTTTGGCAGACTTTGCCCATGAAGAAACGCTAAACCTAGCCTATGGTCGCAAAAGAGCTTTAGAAATTGCCACCACCATGGCAATGGAGCCTGAATTAATGCTGTTGGATGAGCCAACACAAGGTATGGGGCATGAGGATGTAGAGCGCGTTACAGAGTTAATTGATCGGGTTGCTAAAGGCCGCACCATTTTGATGGTTGAGCACAATATGAAAGTGGTTTCCTCTATAGCAGACCGCATCACAGTATTGCAGCGAGGGTCTGTATTGGCCGAGGGCTCCTACCAAGAGGTTTCCAATAATCCCCTGGTGGTTGAGGCTTATATGGGCAGTCATGGGGGTGATGGCACATGAGCACGATGGCGCTGGAGGTTAAAAACCTCGAGTCTTGGTATGGCGAGTCCCACATTCTTCATGGTGTGAACTTTGCTGTTCGTGATGGTGAGGTGGTGACTCTTCTGGGTCGCAATGGCGCTGGCCGCAGCACCATCTTAAAAACCATTTTGGGCCTGACTAGTAAAAGAACGGGCTCGGTAGAAATTTATGGCAACCAAACCATTGCAATGCCAACCTACAAAATTGCCCGCTTGGGCGTTGGTTATTGCCCAGAAGAGCGCGGCATCTTTGCCAGCTTAAGTGCTGAGGAGAATCTGTTGCTCTTGCCAGACATTGCTCCTGGCGGCATGGGTTTAGATGAGATTTATGAAATGTTTCCCAATTTGTACGAGCGACGCAATAGCCCTGGCACAAGGCTGTCGGGTGGTGAGCAGCAAATGCTCGCAATGGCACGTATTCTGAGAACGGGCGCAAAGCTACTACTATTAGATGAGATTACTGAAGGTTTGGCGCCGGTGATTGTTCAAAAGTTGGGTGAGGTCGTTACTAGCCTACGAAATAAGGGTTTCACTATTGTGTTGGTGGAGCAAAACTTCCGTTTTGCCGCGCCCCTAGCTGATCGGCATTATGTGGTTGAGCACGGCAATGTAGTTGAGGTTGTTAATCAAAATGAGCTTACGGAAAAAGCAAGTTTATTAAATGAGTATCTTGGTGTTTAGTGGTTATTTATAGGAGACATAAATGAAGTTAAAGCAAATTACTGCGTGTCTAGTGGCGGCAACCTTTTTTGGTTCAAACCCAGCATTCGCGCAAGCATCTAAAGTAAGTGGTGACGTAATTAAGATTGGTGTTTTAACCGACCTTTCTTCAACTTACTCTGATTTGGCTGGTCCGGGCGCTGTGATTGCCGCAAAAATGGCGATTGCTGATTTTTCAAAAGATGGCACAGTTATTGGCAAAAAGATTGAGTTGCTGAGTGCCGACCATCAAAACAAAGCAGATATCGCTGCAAACAAAGCACGTGAGTGGTACGACAAAGATGGTGTGGATGTGATTGTTGAGTTGGTGTCTACCAACGTCGCACTCGCTGTAATGGAGGTGGCAGAACAAAAGAATAAGATCACCCTGGTATCTGGCGCAGCTTCTTTGCCAATCACCAATGAAAAGTGTACCGCTAACAATGTGCACTGGACTTATGACACATATGCGCTTTCAAACGGCACGGCTAAAGCTGTTGTAAAGCAAGGCAAAAAGAACTGGTACTTTCTTACTGCTGACTACGCTTTCGGGGCGGCTTTGGAAAAAGACTCAACTAACGTTGTTAACGCTAATGGCGGTAAGGTGCTGGGAACCAGTAAGCACCCATTCCCGAATAGCGACTTTTCTTCATACCTCTTGAAGGCTCAAGCTAGTGGCGCCGATGTTGTTGCCTTGGCAAATGCGGGTCAAGACACAATTAATTCTGTCAAGCAGGCCTCAGAGTTTGGTATCAATAAAAAACAAACTGTTGTTCCTTTGTTGATGTTTATTTCTGATGTTCACTCTTTGGGTTTGAATGCCGCTCAAGGCATGTATTTAACCGAAGGTTTCTATTGGGATAAAGATGAAAAGACCCGCGCGTTCGCCAAACGTTTTATTTTGCAACATAAGCGTATGCCGACTAGCGTTCAGGCTGGTGTTTACTCATCAGTTCTTGCTTACTTAGCTGCAGTTAAAAAAGCGGGCACTGACGACACTCAAGCAGTAATGAAGGCTTTGAGATCTACCAATATTGATGATGGTTTGTTCAAAGGAAAAATCCGCGCTGATGGTAAGTTCGAGCATGATATGTATTTGCTAGAAGTGAAAAAGCCATCTGAATCTACCAGCCCATGGGATTACTACAATGTCAAAGCAGTGATTCCAGCTGCTGAAGCAACACAACCACTTTCATTGTCACGATGCAAGTTGGTTACTAACAAGTAATTGGTTTTTTAACAAGCATGTTTGAACTTCTTGGAATTACCCCTCAAGGGCTGGTTGCTCAGCTCTTGGTGGGGCTTATCAATGGCTCTTTTTACGCCATTCTGAGTTTGGGTTTGGCCATTATTTTTGGCCTACTCAACATTATTAATTTTTCTCATGGTGCCCAGTACACCATGGGTGCTTTCGTAGCGTGGATTGGTTTGACTCAAGTTGGTCAATGGTTTGGCTTTCCTGAGTTCTCAATTAATTATTGGTTTGCACTAATTTTGGTGCCCTTGGTTATGGGGGGATTCGGTTTGATTCTTGAGCGCACAATGCTCAAGCGTCTTTACCACCTTGACCATCTTTATGGCTTGTTATTAACTTTTGGATTAGCTCTCATTATTGAGGGTATGTTCCGCCACTGGTATGGAATTTCTGGTGAGAGTTATCCGGCCCCCGAACTATTACAGGGCGCCATTCCCTTGGAGTCGATTGGCATTATTTTGCCGAAATACCGGTTGTGGGTGGTGGTCGCTTCTTTGGTGGTTTGTTTCTCTACTTGGTATGTAATTGAGAGAACGAAGTTGGGTGCCTATCTTCGCGCTGGAACTGAAAATCCAAAACTTCTTCAGGCGTTTGGCATCAACGTTCCTTTGATGATTTCTTTGGCCTATGCCTACGGCGTTGGCCTGGCTGGCTTTGCTGGTGTTTTGGCTGCACCGATTTTTCAAGTCAACCCACTGATGGGCTCCAATTTAATTATTGTAGTTTTTGCAGTGGTGGTGATTGGCGGCATGGGCTCCATCATGGGCTCTATTTTGACTGGCCTTGCTTTGGGTTTGATCGAAGGCCTAACTAAAGTGTTTTATCCAGAAGCATCGGGTGTAGTAATTTTTGTGATCATGGCAATTGTGTTGCTCATTCGTCCTGCTGGACTTTTCGGCCGGGAGAAATAAGTGAGCTCAAAAATAAAACTGCTTTACAGCATCCTCGTTCTAATCGCCTTGCTTTTGCCTCTTCAAGATTTTATCTATTTAGTGTTTGCAATGAAGGTGTTGTGCTTCGCGCTCTTCGCTTGCGCTTTTAATTTATTACTAGGCTTCACAGGACTTCTTTCTTTTGGGCATGCAGCATTCTTCGGTACCTCTGCTTACATCACTGCCCATCTTTGCAAAGAAGCCGGCCTATCCCCAGAATTAGGAATTGTGTTTGGCGTGCTTAGCTCGGGTATTTTGGGTTTCTTGATTGGCTCTTTAGCAATTCGTCGGCAAGGAATTTATTTTGCGATGGTGACTTTGGCGCTTTCCCAAATGATTTACTTCTTGGCTGTGCAACTTCCATTTACTGGTGGTGAGGATGGCATTCAGGGTGTCCCACGCGGCATGTTATTTGGCTTGATTGACTTAAAAGATGACGTCAGTATGTATTACTTTGTGCTGGCTATTTTCTTCCTAGGATTTGCGTTGATCGTTCGTACGGTTCACTCCCCTTTCGGCCAGGTTTTAAAAGCCATTCGCGAAAATGAGCCTCGCGCAGTTTCTTTAGGCTATGACGTTGATCGTTTCAAACTCATTTCCTTTGTAATCTCAGCAGCGCTTGCAGGTCTTGCGGGCTCTTTGAAAACTTTAGTCTTTCAGTTAGCAACATTGACTGATGTGCATTGGCATATGTCGGGTGAAGTTGTTTTAATGACCCTGCTGGGCGGGATGGGAACTATCCTTGGTCCAGTGGTTGGTGCGGGGATCGTTGTCGGTTTGCAAAACTATCTAGCTAATATTGGATCTTGGAGCACCATTGCAACCGGATTCATTTTTGTGATTTGTGTTTTGGCCTTCCGTCGGGGCGTTGTTGGTGAAATCACCCACTTTTTTAAGAACAAGAGCTAAACCCGTTTTTGTCTAATGGGTTTTTAGTGCGGCGCTTCGGCGCCGTACTCATTTAAGACCCTCTGTCTTTCGCTCTAAGTTAGACGCTACTTTGAGCGTTGTATATTTTGATTCCCTACTATAGAAATACCCAATTAAATCAATGGCTTACACAATAATGATTGTGCATGTTGTCATTTAGGTATGGATTTGTTTCACGTGAAACCTACAAAATGCTATGATCATCGCCCTATCTAAGGCAAATCATGCGTTATTCAAAGAACTTCGATGTCATAGTGGTTGGCGGTGGTCACGCCGGAACCGAGGCTGCCCTTGCGGCTGCACGCATGGGATGCGACACCCTTCTCGTAACTCATAGTATTGAGAGTTTGGGTGCCATGAGCTGCAACCCTTCAATCGGTGGAATTGGCAAAGGCCATTTAGTTAAAGAGATTGATGCTATGGGTGGCGCTATGGCAGCTGCTACCGATGAGGCAGGCATTCAGTTTCGGATATTGAACTCAAGCAAGGGGCCTGCCGTTCGCGCAACCCGTGCACAAGGTGACCGGGTTTTATATAAGGCTGCGATTCGTCGTCGTCTTGAAAATCAAGAAAACTTGACCCTTTTCCAAGCCGCCGTAGACGACCTTCTGGTTCAGGGTGATGAAGTTCAGGGCGTGGTTACGCAAATGGGACTGAAGTTTATGGCCAAGAAGGTGGTGCTAACTGCCGGCACATTCTTGGACGGAAAAATTCACGTTGGTTTAAATAACCATGCCGGGGGTCGAGCTGGCGATCCGGCCGCCGTTCCCCTGTCGGCTAGATTGAAAGAGTTGAAGCTTCCTCAGGGAAGGTTAAAGACCGGTACCCCGCCCCGGATTGATGGGCGCACTATTGATTTTTCGGTGATGCTGGAGCAGCCAGGGGATTTGGATCCGGTGCCAGTCTTCTCTTATTTGGGCCGGCCTGAGCAACATCC
Organism: Polynucleobacter sp. AP-Elch-400A-B2; assembly: GCF_018688355.1. Classification (NCBI taxonomy): domain Bacteria; kingdom Pseudomonadati; phylum Pseudomonadota; class Betaproteobacteria; order Burkholderiales; family Burkholderiaceae; genus Polynucleobacter; species Polynucleobacter sp. AP-Elch-400A-B2. Next base: position 11,669 of record NZ_CP061317.1, read on the forward strand.
GAAGCAAGTACCGTGCTGGATTTCTCATACAAATGAACAAACACACGACATTATTCGGGGTGGTTTAGACCGTTCCCCGATGTACACCGGCCTTATTGAGGGGGTTGGCCCGCGCTATTGCCCTTCTATTGAGGACAAGATTCATCGTTTCGCCTCTAGAAATAGCCACCAAATCTTTTTAGAGCCTGAGGGCCTAACAACAAATGAGTTTTACCCTAATGGTATTTCTACTAGCCTGCCCTTTGATGTTCAGTGGGATTTGGTGCGCAGTATTCGTGGTCTAGAGTCTGCGGTAATTGTGCGTCCTGGCTATGCTATTGAGTACGATTTCTTTGATCCGCGCCATTTGCGTCATAGCTTAGAGACCAAGGCAATTGCAGGCATGTACTTTGCTGGCCAGATTAATGGCACAACAGGCTATGAAGAAGCTGCTGCCCAAGGCATGCTTGCTGGTATTAACGCTGGTTTGGCGGCGCAAGGTAAAGAGCCTTGGTTGCCTAAGCGCAGTGAGTCCTATATTGGCGTCTTAGTTGACGATCTGATTACCTTGGGCGTCCAAGAGCCCTATCGTATGTTTACTAGCCGTGCGGAATACCGCCTTAGCCTACGTGAAGATAATGCGGATCTGCGCCTAACTAAGATTGGCCGTGAATTGGGTCTGGTCGATGATTACCGCTGGAATACGTTTTGCAGGAAACAAGAGGCTGTTTCACGTGAAACATCTCGCTTACAAGACATTTGGATTGGCCCAAAACATGGGTCAGCAAAGGCTGTCTCGGAGCTTTTGGGCCAAGATTTGTCCCATGAGTGTAGTTTGGCAGACCTTTTAAGGCGCCCCGGCATTACTTACGAGGCAGTTACCAGCCTGTCTGAGGGTCTTTGGTCGCCAGGAACGCTGGATGATGATTTAGGTTTAGCGCAGCAAATTAGTGATCAGGTTGAAGTTTCGATTAAATATCAAGGTTATATAGAGAGGCAAGCTGTCGAGATTGCTCGGCAAGAGCATAACGAGACCTTTCCACTGCCAGAAACTTTGGATTACACCCAAGTAGTCGGCCTATCTAAAGAGGTGCAGCAAAAACTCAATCTGCATAAGCCAGGTACCTTGGGTCAGGCTGGAAGGATATCTGGAGTTACGCCTGCGGCCCTTTCCCTGTTGTTGGTCCATCTTAAAAAAGGCTTAGGCCGCGCCCAAGAAGAAGTTCATGAGTAATGATTTGGTCTCTTTGGGGATTGAGAGTTTAGGCCTTAATCTGAGCCCTGCCAATATCTCGGATTTAGAGCTTTTCTTGCAGGAAATGGGCCGCTGGAACCTGGTCCATAATTTGACTGCAATTGAAGACGAGAAAGACTCAGTTAGATTGCATCTCATTGATTCTATGACAGTTTTACCAGTAATGCGCCGCTTTCTGGGCTTACCAAACCCCAAAATTGCGGACCTTGGGTCGGGCGGCGGCTTACCTGCAATCCCAATCGCTATTTTGCAGCCGGAGTGGCATTTGACTTTGATTGAGGCTATTCGTAAAAAGACGGCTTTTTTGCAACATGTGCGCGGTAAGCTGGGTTTAAAGAATATCCAGGTTTTGAGCGAGCGTGTTGAAGCGGTGGCCAAATCACAGCCAGGGCAGTTTGATGCGGTGATTTCTAGGGCATTTACTAATCTTGCCCATTTTTTAGAGCTGTCCTTGCCCCTGCTCACGCCCAATGGCCTCATATTTGCTATGAAGGCTAAGCGCGCAGATGAAGAGTTGCAGGACGTTTGTATGGACGACTGGCGACTGGTGGCCGATGAGCCCCTAGAGATTCCGAATTTGGCGGTGGAACGCCGACTTTTAGTTTTAACCCCTGTGAGAAAATTACCCCTTTAAAGCACGACATTTTTAAGAAAAATTATGGCCAAAATATTCTGTATTGCAAATCAAAAAGGCGGGGTTGGCAAAACCACTACCGCTGTTAATTTGGCCGCTGGTTTAGCTGGACACCAGCAACGTGTTTTATTGGTGGATTTGGATCCACAAGGTAATGCGACGATGGGCTCAGGAATTGAAAAAGCAGATCTCAACAGCACTGTGTATCAAGTCTTGATTGGTCTTTCGACTGTAAAAGAATCTGCAGTGCCCTGCGAGAGTTCTGGCTACGATGTGTTGCCAGCAAATCGCGATTTGGCAGGAGCAGAAATTGAGTTGGTAGATTTAGATTCGCGTGAACAAAGATTGAAGGACGCACTTGCTCTAGTTGCGAATGACTATGACTTTATTTTGATTGACTGTCCCCCTGCACTATCTTTGTTGACGTTAAATGGATTGTGTGCAGCGAATGGCGTGATCGTACCAATGCAATGTGAATACTTTGCATTGGAAGGCCTATCGGATTTAGTGAACACGATTAAGCAAGTTCACGCAAACTTAAATCCTGACTTAGTGATCATCGGTTTGTTGCGCGTGATGTTTGATCCGCGCATGACTTTGCAACAACAAGTTTCTGATCAACTACTTGAGCACTTTGGCGATAAAGTATTTAAGAGCATCATTCCCCGCAACGTCCGCCTGGCTGAAGCCCCGTCCTATGGTCTTCCTGGGGTGGCGTTTGATAAGACATCGCGTGGCTCCAAAGCCTATTTAGAGTTTGGCGCTGAGATGATTGAGCGCATTAAGCAAATGTAAAACCTAGGAACAACAAAAATATTATGGTTGCAATCAAGAAAAAAGGTTTGGGTCGTGGCTTAGAGGCGCTTCTCGGCGATAAGGCGCAAAAAGAAACCACAGCTGAAATTAATCGTTTGCCATTAAGCGCGTTGCAGGCTGGCAAATATCAGCCACGTCAAAAAATGGAAGCGGGTGCATTGCAAGAGTTAGCCGAAAGTATTCGCGAGCAAGGTGTGATGCAGCCTTTGTTAGTGCGTTTGGTTGCCCCCGGTAAATACGAAATCATTGCCGGTGAACGTCGCTTTCGTGCGGCAACTTTGGCCGGATTAAAAGAGGTGCCTGTATTAGTTTCTGGAGCCAATGACCAAGCTGCTGCTGCAATGGCTTTAGTTGAGAATATGCAGCGTGAAGATCTGAATCCGCTGGAAGAGTCTCAGGGCCTTGCAAGGTTAATTGAGGAGTTTGGTTTTACGCATGAGCAAGCGGCAAAAGCGGTGGGTAAGTCACGTAGCGCTGTAAGCAATTTATTGCGTTTAAATCAATTGGCAAAACCAGTTCAGGCCATGCTCTTGGCGGGCGATATTGATATGGGTCACGCCCGAGCTTTATTGCCTTTGCCCGGGGCAAGCCAAGTCGCTTTGGCGCAAAGAATTGCTGCCCAAGGCCTATCCGTTCGTGAAGCCGAAAGAATGGCTACTGCCCTAGCGCTTGCTGGCGGTCAAATTGGTGACAGAAAAGCCAAAACTAAGGCGGAAGGCGGCGCACCAAGCCGCGATCCAGATATGCGTCGATTAACTCAAGAAATCGCTGATTTGATAGGCTTAAATACAGAATTTAAGTTTAAAGGCAATGGTGGCGAGCTCAGAATCCGTTTTAGCCAATTTGATGAGCTAGATTCCCTGTTAAAAAAATTGGGTATTGGGACAGATTAAAGCCCTTTTACTTCGCCTCGAGAAATGAATTTTGTGAAAAAAGAACAGCTAACTCCAGGGTATCAATGGGATGAAATCGATAGTGACTCCTATAAAGCCCTGAGCAAAGAGGAAATGGATGTATTGCGTAAGGCAAAGCCGCAGAATTTTAGGTTAATGAATTCGTGGTGGATAGTTTTAAGTCAGGCAGGGCTAACCTTAGCGATTGCTACTGCCTGCTTTGTTTTTTCTGGCCAGGCTGACAAAAGCGTTTATACTTACTCGGCTTTAGTAGGCGGTTTGATTGGATTTTTACCCTCAGCATTATTTTTGGTGCGCTTAGAGGCAGCAAAGAAAAATGTAAAATCAAGCCCTGGCGGATATTTAGCGGCAGTGGTTTCTGGCGAATTTATAAAAATCGTAGCGACCGTTCTCCTCTTTATTGGCTTTGCCTTGAAGCAGCCTGATTTGAAATGGATTCCATTGCTTGTCACTTATTTGGCTACGCTCAAATGTTATTTGCTAGTGTGGTTTTGGAAGTAACAGGTGGTAAATATATATAAGGACAAGTTTAGAGATGTCTAGCGAAGTCAACGCAGCAGCAGGGGCGGCCCATCAAGTGGCCAGCGAACCGCTTACACCCACTGCTTATATTGCTGAGCACTTACAAAACCTCAATAATATTGGCGGGGCGCAAACCTCAGTTATTGATTTCAGCATCATTAATTTAGACACCATCTTTTGGGTCTCGGTAATGGGGTTGGTTACAGTTTTTCTGCTGTTGATTGCCGCGCGTAGGGCATCCCCAGGTGTTCCTGGCCGCTTTCAATGTTTGATCGAGATGCTGGTAGAGATGGTTGATAACCAGACCAAAAGCATTGTTCATGGGGATAGAAGCTTTATTGCTCCTCTGGCCCTGTTCGTTTTTTGTTGGATTATTCTTTTGAATACATTGGATTTGGTGCCGGTAGATTGGATCTTCGGGGTTAACCAATTTATCGGTGGTTTCGGAGTTCATGTTCCTCATCACAAGATAGTCCCCACCACCGACTTAAATGCCACCTTCGGCCTATCTTTTTCAGTTCTCATGTTGGTGTTCTTTTACAGTTTCAAAGTCAAAGGCCTCGGAGGCTTTTTGCATGAGCTGGTTTCGGCGCCCTTTGGTGCAAAGTGGTACTTGGCGCCTTTCAATCTGATTTTGAACATCATTGAATATATCGCTAAGGGCGTTTCCCTTGGCATGCGACTGTTCGGCAACATGTATGCGGGCGAACTATTATTTTTGCTCATCGCCCTTTTGGGAAGCATGTGGACCTTTAACTTAGATTTGTACATGCTTGGCTTCGTCGGCAACGTGATTGCCGGCTCGGCTTGGGCAATCTTTCACATCTTGGTCATTTTGTTACAAGCATTTATTTTCATGATGTTGACCTTGGTTTACATTGGGCAAGCCCACAGTCACCATTAATTTTTTTATTTTTAACCTCACTTTCAATACTTAGGAGTAAACATGCAAGCATTCTTAGCCAACATCCAAGGACTAACCGCTATCGGTATCGGCCTCATCATCGGCCTCGGCGCATTGGGAGCCTGTTTGGGCATTGGCCTAATGGGCGGTAAGTTCATTGAGGGCGCTGCCCGTCAGCCAGAATTGATCAATGAATTACAAACCAAGATGTTCCTTTTGGCTGGTTTGATCGACGCTGCATTCTTGATCGGCGTTGGTGTTGCAATGTTGTTTGCTTTCGCAAACCCACTGCTCGCAGTTATTAAGTAATTGTTTTGGCGTGGATGACCACCGGGTCATCCAACCGTTCTCAACAATACTGAAAGGAATATCGTGAATCTGAACGCGACCCTATTCGCGCAAATGATCGTTTTCTTCGTCTTATGGTGGGTTGTTGCACGCTTTGTGTGGCCACCGCTAGTTAAGGCGTTAGATGAGCGTTCAAGCAAAATTGCTGACGGCTTAGCTGCCGCCGAGCGCGGTAAAGAAGCACTCGCATTAGCAAGCAATGAAGCAGAGCAAGAATTAACTAAAGCACGCCAAGAAGGTGTGCAGCGTGTTGCAGAAGCAGAAAAACGTGCACAAATGTCCGCTGAAGAAATTCGCGCAAATGCACAAGCAGAAGCAGCTCGCATTATTTCTCAAGCAAAGCAAGACGCAGATCAACAAGTCACTCGTGCCCGCGAAGTATTGCGTGCGGAAGTCGCCGTATTGGCTGTTAAAGGCGCAGAGCAAATTTTGCGTCGTGAAGTGGATGCAAAAGTCCACGGCACATTGCTGGATCAACTAAAGGCAGAACTTTGATATGGCTGAATTAGCCACGATTGCACGCCCTTATGCTGAAGCACTTTTTCAAAGTGCTAAGCCTGCCGAGTTTGCTACTTGTTTAGAGCAGTTGAATGAACTGGCGCAGCTTGCTGCATTGCCAGAAGTTGCTGCTTTATCAAATAATCCAAAAGTATCGGCAGATGACGTCAGTAAATTGCTCTCCGGCATGGTGAAGACTAAGTTGGATAGTAAAGTCGCCAGTTTTTTAAGCCTTGTAAATCAAAGCCATCGCCTATCTGCCATGCCTGAAATTGCTCTTCAGTTTGAGGCAATGAAGAATCAGAGCGAAGGTGCAGCAGAAGTAATGATTACTAGCGCATTCCCATTAGAGGGTTCTGCGTTAAATGATTTGTTGTCAAGTTTGAAGAAGCGCTTTGGGGGCAAAGAATTGCGCCCAACTATCCAAGTAGATCCAGAATTGATTGGCGGAGTTCGCATTCAAGTTGGAGATGAGGTAATGGATAGTTCAGTGAAGGCACAGCTAGCGCAAATGCAAGCAAGTCTTGGCGCATAAGTTATCCCTATTAAGAACATACGAAATAAGACCCAGGAGTAAGTAATGCAACTCAACCCTTCCGAGATCAGTGAACTGATCAAAAGCCGAATTAGCGAAATGGGTGTTGATTCCCAACTTCGCAACGAAGGCACTGTAATTTCAGTGACCGACGGTATTTGCCGCGTACACGGCTTATCTGGTGTTATGCAGGGCGAGATGTTGGAGTTCCCCAATAACACAATCGGCCTCGCATTGAACCTTGAGCGTGATTCAGTTGGTGCTGTGGTGTTGGGTGAATACACCCACATTAAAGAAGGCGACCCAGTTAAATGTACTGGTCGTATTTTGGAAGTTCCAGTTGGCCCAGAGTTGCTCGGCCGCGTTGTAAACGCACTGGGTCAGCCGATTGATGGCAAAGGCCCAATCAATACTAAGTTAACTGACTTTATCGAAAAAGTGGCTCCAGGCGTGATTGCACGTCAATCTGTTAGCCAGCCAGTTCAAACTGGTTTGAAGGCGATTGATGCAATGGTTCCAATCGGCCGTGGCCAGCGCGAGTTGATCATTGGTGACCGTCAAACAGGTAAGACAGCAGTTGCGGTTGACGCGATTATTAACCAAAAAGGTAAAGGCGTTTATTGCGTTTACGTGGCGATCGGTCAAAAAGCTTCTACTATTGCCAACGTTGTTCGCAAGCTCACCGAGCTAGGCGCAATGGAATACACCGTTGTTGTAGCGGCAAGCGCTTCTGAGTCTGCAGCAATGCAGTACCTCTCAGCATATGCTGGATGCACAATGGGTGAATACTTCCGCGATCGTGGTGAAGATGCATTGATCGTGTATGACGATTTAACAAAACAAGCGGTTGCATACCGTCAGATTTCTTTGCTCTTGCGTCGCCCACCAGGCCGCGAAGCTTACCCCGGCGATGTGTTCTATCTCCACTCACGTTTACTTGAGCGCGCTGCTCGTGTAAATGCTGAATATGTTGAGAAATTTACAAATGGTTCAGTAAAAGGTAAGACAGGCTCTTTGACTGCACTGCCAATTATTGAGACTCAAGCTGGTGACGTTTCTGCATTCGTTCCAACCAACGTGATTTCGATTACTGACGGCCAGATTTTCTTGGAAACCGACTTGTTTAACGCCGGCGTACGCCCTGCGATTAACGCCGGTATTTCTGTGTCACGCGTTGGTGGCGCAGCTCAAACTAAGGTGATCAAGAAATTGTCTGGCGGTATTCGTACCGACCTAGCTCAGTATCGTGAATTAGCAGCGTTTGCGCAGTTTGCATCCGATCTTGATGATGCAACACGTAAGCAACTCGAGCGCGGTAAGCGTGTTACTGAGTTGTGTAAGCAGGCGCAGTACAAGCCTTTGCAAGTTTGGGAAATGGCTGCCTCACTTTATGCCATGAACAACGGCTACTTTGATGATCTTGAAGTAAAGCATGTATTAGCATTTGAAAAAGGCTTACAAGATCATTTGAAATCAAAATACGCTGATTTAGTTGGCCGTATTGAAGAGACCAAAGACTTGAGCAAAGATGATGAAGCTGCTTTGCGTTCCGCGATTGAGGATTACAAGCGTTCAGCCTCTTTCTAAGAGGACTCGCATAAATCATGGCAAGCACAAAAGAGATACGATCTAAGATCAAGAGCGTGCAAAACACGCGCAAGATCACGAAGGCAATGGAAATGGTCGCCGCATCTAAGATGCGTCGCGCCCAAGAGCGTATGCGTAATGCGCGTCCTTATGCTGAAAAAATTCGTGAGATTGTTGCCAATCTTTCAAAAGCAAACCCTGAGTTCCGCCCTGCTTACATGGCAACTCGTGATGTAAAGAAAATTGGCACGATTTTGGTTACAACCGACAAAGGTTTATGCGGTGGACTAAACACCAACGTATTGCGTTTGATTGCAAACCAAGTGCGCGATATGCAAGGCAGCAATATAGATATTGAATACACTGCCATCGGCTCAAAAGGCCTCCAGTTTTTGAATCGTTCCAAAGCAAAACTGATTTCTCAAACAACTCAAATTGGCGATACACCACACATGGATGTGTTGATTGGCGCAATCACTGCCCAGTTAGAAGCGTTTGAGCGCGGTGAAATTGATGCTGTTTATTTGGCATATAACCGCTTTGTAAATGCTATGAAACAAGAGCCTGTTTTAGAAAAACTCTTGCCACTGGAGCCAGCTACATTGACTTCAGAAGGGAAGGCAGGAAATTCTTGGGATTACATCTACGAACCTGATGCGGAGTCCGTCTTGAATGGCTTGCTCAAGCGTTATGTAGAGGCAATGATTTATCAAGCTGTTGCTGAAAATATGGCTTCGGAACAATCTGCACGAATGGTCTCAATGAAAGCCGCTTCAGATAATGCGAAGAATGTGATTGGTGAATTGCAATTGGTTTACAACAAAACACGACAGGCTGCTATTACTAAAGAGTTGTCAGAGATTGTTGGCGGAGCGGCTGCGGTTTAAGCGGTCAGCGTTTAGGAATACGAAAGAATTCAGGAATTAAAAGCGGAGAAATGCGATGAGTAACGGAAATATCGTGCAGTGTATCGGTCCAGTGGTGGACATTCAGTTCCCACGTGACAACATGCCAAACATTTATGAGGCCTTGACATTAGTTGAGAGCGGAGAAAAATCATTTGCTGAAAAAGGCTTGACCTTTGAAGTTCAGCAACAAATTGGTGATGGCGTAGTTCGCGCAATTGCTATGGGCGCTAGCGATGGATTGCGTCGCGGTATGCAAGTTAAATCGACTGGCGCTCCAATTTCTGTTCCTGTTGGTCCAGCCACACTGGGCCGCATTATGGATGTTTTAGGTCGCCCAATTGATGATGCAGGCCCTATTGCTACCCAAGAGCGTCGTGCCATTCACCAGCCAGCACCAAAGTTTGATGAACTCTCGCCATCCGTTGACTTGTTGGAAACCGGTATTAAAGTTATTGACTTAGTTTGCCCGTTTGCTAAAGGCGGTAAGGTTGGCTTGTTCGGCGGTGCAGGTGTTGGTAAGACCGTGAACATGATGGAATTGATTAACAATATCGCTAAGCAACACTCAGGTTTATCTGTGTTCGCCGGTGTTGGTGAGCGTACTCGTGAAGGTAATGACTTCTACCACGAGATGAAGGAATCTAACGTTGTAGATAAAGTGGCGATGGTGTTTGGTCAGATGAACGAGCCTCCTGGCAACCGTTTGCGCGTTGCGTTGACTGGTTTGACAATGGCCGAAGCTTTCCGTGACGAAGGCCGTGACATTTTGTTCTTCGTTGATAATATTTATCGTTACACACTCGCCGGTACTGAAGTATCAGCGTTGCTCGGTCGTATGCCTTCTGCTGTGGGTTACCAGCCAACATTGGCTGAAGAGATGGGTAAGTTGCAGGAGCGTATTACTTCAACAAAGACCGGTTCTGTTACATCTATTCAGGCCGTTTACGTTCCTGCTGATGACTTGACCGATCCATCACCAGCCACAACCTTCTTACACTTGGACTCCACAGTGGTGTTGTCACGTGATATTGCTGCTTTGGGTATTTACCCAGCGGTTGATCCACTGGATTCAACCAGCCGTCAGCTTGACCCACAAGTAGTTGGTCAAGAGCACTATGATGTCGCTCGTGAAGTTCAGATGACTTTGCAGCGTTACAAAGAGTTGCGCGACATTATTGCTATTTTGGGTATGGACGAGTTGTCACCAGAAGACAAATTAGCTGTGTCACGTGCACGTAAGATCCAACGTTTCTTGTCCCAGCCTTTCCACGTTGCTGAAGTATTTACTGGTTCACCAGGAAAATACGTTCCATTGAAAGAAACTATCCGTGGTTTCAAGATGATTTGTAGCGGAGAATTGGATCACTTGCCAGAGCAAGCGTTCTACATGGTGGGTTCAATTGATGAAGCCATCGAGAAAGCTAAGAAGCTTTAATCGAACTCATCTAGGGAAATTATGTCCACTATACGCGTCGATGTAGTAAGTGCTGAGAAATCTATTTTCAGTGGGGAAGCCAAGTTTGTAGCGCTTCCTGGAGAAAATGGTGAGCTCGGTATCTTACGCGGCCACACTCCTTTGATTACACGCATTCGTCCAGGTTCAGTTCGTATCGAAAAAGCTGATGGTGACGAAGAGTTTGTATTCGTTGCGGGTGGCTATTTAGAAGTTCAGCCTGACCATGTTACTGTATTGGCAGACACTGCTATTCGCGGCCATGATTTAGATGAAGCTAAAGCGAACGAAGCTAAGAAGCGTGCTGAAGAAGCAATACAAAATCGTGGCACGGACTTTGATTTGGCCTTAGCTCAATCAGAGTTTGCGATGGCAGCAGCCCAGCTGGCTGCTATTGCACGTTTTCGTCGTAAAAAGTAAGAGTCGGACATTTCCTTGTTGGTAAATGATCGATTTTTAAAAGCTTGCTTGGGCGAAGCGGTTGATCAAACCCCGCTTTGGCTCATGCGCCAAGCTGGTCGTTACCTACCAGAGTACAACGCTACCCGTGCAAGAGCTGGAAGCTTTCTTGGCTTAGCTAAAAATCCAGCCTATGCAACTGAAGTAACCCTCCAGCCACTAGATCGCTACCCATTAGATGCAGCGATTTTGTTTTCAGATATTTTGACCATTCCAGATGCAATGGGCTTAGGTCTGAAATTTACAGCAGGTGAAGGCCCCAGCTTTGATAGCCCCCTTCGTACAGAAGAGGCGGTAAAAAAATTACGCGTTGCGGATATGGATCAGCTCAAATATGTTTTTGATGCTGTATCAGAAATTCGCAAAGCTTTGGTTCAAGATGGAAAGCAGCGCGTGCCACTAATTGGCTTTTCTGGTAGCCCATGGACATTGGCCTGCTACATGATTGATGGTTCTGGCTCAGACGATTTTCGTCACGCCAAGACCATGATGTTTAGTCGCCCAGATTTGCTTGAGCATATTCTGGAGATTAATGTGCAGTCGGTGGCTGCTTATTTAATTGAGCAGGTTAAGGCGGGTGCACAAGCGCTTATGATTTTTGATACTTGGGGCGGCTTACTTCCCGACGGTTGGTATCAGCGCATGTCTTTGGCCGCTATGCAAAAAGTGATTGCACTGTTACCTCGTGAACATGAGGGGCGCAAGATCCCAATCATTATGTTCACAAAAGGTGGTGGTATTTGGTTAAATGACATGGCGCAAATTGGGGCAGATGTCATTGCAATCGACTGGACAATGCGCTTAAGTCGCGCTCGTCAGCAGCTTTTAGACATCAACAAACCGCTGGCTTTGCAAGGCAACCTAGATCCGCTAATTTTGTTCTCAGAGCCAAAGCAAGTTGCTGCTGCTGCAGAAGGCCTCTTGAATGACTTGGCGAGCGCTCCTGCGTTAAAGCCTGGCCTACATCCCCTCGATGGACATATTTTTAATCTGGGGCACGGCATTAACCAATTTACCCCACCCGAAAATGTGGCGGCGCTTTCCGAAGCCGTAATCAAGCACTCAAAAGCCTTGCGCACATAGCAATAACTATAAGTAATTGCTAACTTAGGCTAGTATTTTGGTAAAAGTTATGCACAGAAATGTGCAAAATTAAAAATACAGTGAGATTCATGAGAATTATCAATCTTTACTTTATTAAACATATATAAGTCATTGATTTATATTGGAAATTAATACAATATTGATTTTCTGTCCAAGATGGCGTTCCTATAAAATGTCTATAGAAACGCAAAGCAACAAATGATATCCACAGACTTATCCACAGGGCGTAATAACAAATTTTAGTAGATGATCCTCAGCCTATCGTAGTCCAGGTAGTAGTAGATAAGCCTTTAGTGCAGGGCTTTGACTACCTATGGGATATTGAAAAGTTGGGTAAATTACCTGAAATTGGTAATGTGGTTGAGGTGCCCTTTGCTAGGTCTAAAGAAATTGGGCTGATAGTAAGGGTTAGTAATCACTCCGATTATGAGATTGGAAAGCTCAAATACGTAGATCGCCTTGCGCCACTTCCTGTATTGGACCCCGCTTTATTGCGATTAATGAGCTTTACCAGTCACTATTACATCCACGCTTTAGGGGAAACCGTATTGCCGGTCATACCGCAGATGTGGAAAAAAGCAGATGAATGGGAAAAAATACCGGAAAAACTGGAATCTGCAGACAAAAAAGGTAAAAAAAAGCTTGTAGCAGTGGCAGAAGGTTTGATAACCGTAGAGCAATTGAATTCCGATCAAAAGGTCGCCCTATGTCAACTACTGGCAGATGGTCAAAAAGAAAATCAATTCAGGGCGATTTTATTGCAAGGCCAAACGGGGAGCGGCAAAACAGCCGTCTTTCTAAATTGGCTTACAAACACTCTTAAAGAAGAGGGTGCCCAAGTACTTTTACTGGTGCCAGAAATTAACTTAACTCCGCAACTAGAAAGACGCGTGAAAGCCTATTTCCCTGATAAAAAAATGGCGGTATTACATAGCGGTGTTAGCGAAAAGAAACGAGGCGTTGCTTGGTATGAGGCAATGACTGGCAAAGCGCAAATTATTTTAGGAACCAGGCTAGCAGCTTTAACGCCTATACCTAACTTACGAGCCATCGTGGTGGATGAAGAGCACGATCCATCTTATAAGCAACAAGATGGGACTCGATATTCAGCAAGAGATTTAGCAATCTGGCGAGCGCATGATCAAAAAATTCCCATCCTCTTGTCTTCTGCCACGCCCTCACTAGAAACCTGGTTAGCCGCTCAATCGGGGCGCTATGAAAATATTCGACTTGATCAGCGCGCTCAAGGCGCAGCTCTACCTAGTGTGCACTTAATTAATACACGTGATCCACAAAATCAATTTAGCCCAGGCGATGCAGGTGTGCCCAAACAAAAAAGTCTGATTACAAAAACACTTGCAAATGCGATTAGCAAGTCACTTGTAGAAAAAAAGCAAAGTTTGATTTTGATTAATAGGCGCGGTTATGCTCCGGTACTCAGTTGTTCAGCATGTAATTGGCTATCAAAATGTACGCAATGCTCTACCTATACAGTAATGCATAAGGCCGGCGCTTTAAGTAAAAGATCGGTATTGAATTGCCATCATTGTGGGTTGGTAAAACCCATCCCACAGTTTTGCCCTGATTGTGGAAATGCAGATCTTAAAACGCTTGGTCATGGGACTCAAAAATTAGAAGATGCCATTGAGGAAATGTGGCCACAAGCGAGGGTATTGCGGGTCGATACAGATTCAAGCAGAAAGAGTAAAGGAGCAGAAGCGCTCTTTACCGAAATACATGATGGCAATGTTGACATTATCGTTGGCACTCAAATGATTGCCAAAGGACATGATTATCAAAACATTGGATTAGTCGCCGTGCTGGACGCAGATAGCCGACTCTATTCAGCAGACTTTAGGGCGGCCGAAAGATTATTTACGCAGTTAGTTCAGGTGGCCGGACGCGCAGGAAGGTCGGGCACCAAAGGTGAAACTGGGGGAGATATTTATATCGAGACACAATACCCAAAGGCGCCTGTATTTCAGTATTTGTTAAGACATGATGTCGATGGATTTTTAGCATTTACTGCCAAAGAGCGCGAAGAGGCGAAATTACCGCCCTACTCGTATCAAGCGCTTATTCATGCAGAAGGTAAAAGCCTAGATCGGGCGATTCAGTTTTTGAATGAACTCAAGGCGCGTATAAAAACTCAGGGTCTGATTACGAGAGAGCTTAAAGTGTACGACCCAGTACCTAAGCCAGTCATGCGGGTGGCGGGTGCAGAGCGCGCCCAATTATTAATTGAGTCAGGTAATCGCAAGTTACTACAAGAAACGCTTGAAATAATTGATCAAGAATTGCGCCAAGATTCCACAGGAAGAATCAGTAAAACATCACGTATTCGATGGTTGATAGAGCGCGATCCGATTGCTATCTAAGCACCGGCGCTAGACTCGTATTGTGCGAGCGACATTAAGTTGTTTAGGTCAGTACTCAGCGTCTCAGTAGATGTTGGTTTAATTTTAAATAACCAAACTGCATACGGCTGAGTATTCACCACCTCAGGGCTGACATTCACCTCTTCATTGAGGGCAACAATTTCACCGCTGATAGGAGCATGAATATCGCTTGCTGCCTTAACGGACTCTATTGCAGCAATGGCTTCGCCCCGCTTTACTTGTTGGCCAATTTTTGGCGCCTGGAAAAACATGACATCACCCAAAGCTTCTTGCGCATGATTGCTAATGCCTACCCAAACTAGCCCATCATCTTCGATGCTAGCCCACTCATGTGTTTCTGCGAATTTAAATGTGTCTTGAGTTTTCATTGAGTGTTCTGTGGACTATGTCGACGTTTGCTGAAGAGCGCGCCAAAGCAATCCCTATTGAGGATTGTTTAATCGCAAATTAGTAAAGCTAAATGAAGATTTAGGTTTTTGCTGAGCCAGTACGGTGTGTACGGTTGTATAAACAGCTTGCACAAATCCAGCGCTGCTTGCGATTGCTTGTCGGAATCCAGGTACCACCTTCCAGACGCTTTTCGCGACTGCATGAGGAGCAGAACTTAAGGCTCTGTGAAGTTTCTTGGGTAGCAGCTGGAGTCGAGGTAGTCATGGGCAATCCGGGTAATCCAAATCTTGTACAGAAACTCTATTTTACCCGTTTTGTCCGGCCGGGGCTGGGCTCAGGACAACTCGTACCGAATCGGCCGTTTTATTACCATCAAAATCGAGCCAGGCCTTATTTTCAAAGTCATAGAGCTTGCACTTACGAGCCGTCTCGAAATACCATGCCCAAGAGAACTTTTGGATAAAAATACGCTCTGGAAGGATGGTTTCCAGGGTATTTTGGGCCTCTTGAAGGCGATATAGGGGCACGCTCATATCTACGTGATGGGCCGTGTGCTCCATGATGTGGTGCATTAAAGAGCCCCAAATCCAATTAAAGGTCAAATGCACTGTGGTGGATACAAAAGGCTGGGCGCGTAACCACTCAGATTTCTTGTCATACCAAGAGACTGAAGTGTGGGTATGGTGAACATAGACCACAAAACCAATCATTCCATTCCAGAAAAGGAAGGGAAGAGCAAAACCAGTGATGAGGCCAAGCCAGACAGATTGACCAGTGGCGAGAGCGCCAAAAACAAGACAAGCAATCCAGATAATGGCAAAGCCAGTCACCAATAAATTGTCTTTCAAGAAAATTGGACGATCGCCAGGTTTGTTTTTTGCATTCGGGAAGTACTCACGTCTCCACCAGATCTCAATGAGGTAGTAGAGAACAGGGCCCCAGCCACTACGGTAGAGGCGCTCTAAGGCTTTGCGCCAAGCAGGAAGTGCATCAAATTCCGCTTTTGATAATGGAGCCCAAACAAAGTCAAAGCCCTTGAGGTTAGTCTGGCCATGGTGAACAACGTTGTGGCCTACATCCCATAAGCTATATGGGGTTAGAGACGGCAAGAATGCAATGCGACCTAATACTTTGTTAAGTTCGCGGTGCGGTGTGTAGCTTTGATGGCAAGCATCGTGACCTAAGATGAAGATGCGACCAGTAACAAAACCTGCAACTAAGCCCAATGCGATTTTGATCAGTACGCTCTCAATAAAAATAGTTCCAGCGATACAGGCAAGCCATAAAACAGCATCTAATGCTAGCAAAGCAATTGCTTTTGCTGTTTCACCTTGAGCCATAGGGATCAACCAGCTACGAATAATTTTTCGGTGCGGCAACGGAAGATCTGGGGCCAAAGGATTAGCCATAGAGGGTTCGGATAGGGCAGAATTTAGATAGTTTGACATGATAAGAATCAATAAGTTAGGGTGAAATGATAGCCTTGTTCACTAATTTATGCATGACGTGGGTCAAAAACCCCCTCTGTTTTGGTGCGCCCGGCAGGAATCGAACCTGCGACCCTTGGCTTCGGAGGCCAATACTCTATCCACTGAGCTACGGGCGCCAGTATGAAATTCGCTAACTACGCCATTGTAAGTGCCTATATCCCTAGGCTCTCGTTATAATCTATGTAGAACCATCCTAAAAACCCGTCAAACTATAAAAGTCCTATGAGCGAAGCGCACGGCAGCATCATTAAAACCCCCAAACAGCTGATCATCACGGTGTTCGCCACCTTTTTTGTGCCATTGATCATCATTTTGTTGCTATTGGTATATGTAAATAACGGTAAACGTACTGATGCGGCTGCCTCTGCTGAGCAGTTGATTAAACCTGTTGCGCAACTGAATTACCAGGATGCTAGCGCTCCAGCGGAGTCCAAAGAGGCTGCCCCAGCCACTAAATAAGGTTTAATGCTCTGGATAAAGCTGGCTAGATGCCAGCTTTTTATTCTTCTTCGTTTTGACGTTTTGCGTCTAGAGTAACTTGGTACGCCTCTTTTTTGCTCAGCCCAAGCGTTTGAGCGAGCACGGCAGCAATTTCTTTGCTGCCTAAGTAAGGACTTAGGGCATTAGCCCATAGCAAGAGCGCCGAGTTTTCAGGAGCCTCGTCCGCGTAGGCTTGGCGGCCAGCTACTAAAATAATAAATTCACCCCTGAGGCTCTCAGCTTTATCAAGCCACTCCGGAATATCCGCAGCAGTGAGTGTGACCAGCTGCTCAAATTTTTTGGTCAGCTCTCTGCCTACTATTACCTGTCGCTCGGCCTCTAGTTCTTTGCTTAGCGTTATCAGGGTCTCGCGTATTTGATGTGGTGATTCAAAAAAGATGCTCGTTTTTGAATTGTTACGAATATCTTGAATAAGGGCGCCCCGCTCTTTTGCTTTATTTGGCCAGAAGCCCAGAAACTGAAAGCGCCCTTCTGATGGCAGCATGACAGAGCCACTAGCAGAAATAGCGGCAGAAATCGCGCTTGCACCAGGAATGGGAATAATGCGAAAGCCAGCCTTTTGTACCGCGTTCACCAATCTTGCGCCGGGATCTGATACTCCGGGTGTACCGGCATCTGAAATGTAAGCCCAGCGTTCATTTTGAGCGAGGCGCTCAATAATGGTTTGCGCACCAGTAATTTCATTGTGTTCATGCAAAGCGACACATTTCTTATGAATGCCAAAATGTTGCAGCAGGGGCGCGCTATGCCTCGTATCTTCACAGGCAATACCGTCTACTGAATTAAGCACATGCAGTGCACGCAAGGTAATGTCACCCAAATTGCCAATTGGCGTGGCAACCATGTATAGAGAGCCAGCTGGCAGATCCTGTTGTTTTAAAAAGTCAAAGGAGCTTAATTCCATGTAGGCAATCTTTTGTTAAATAGTATTAATTAGTAAGAGAATACGTTGATTTTGAAGTCATGGGTAGCGTAGGCGGGCTGCCCGAACTATGGCGCATAATAATGTGATGGATAAAGATACTCTCGAACGTTTGCGCGCTCGCGCATCCCAACATTTTTTAGACAGCATTGCTGTAAAGCAGGCTGCTGAAAAAATACTTCCTGAGCCGCTTGCTCGCGGCATAGTTGCCATGACAAACTGCCTACGCGCTGGCGGAAAAGTAATGGCTTGCGGTAATGGCGGATCAGCCGCTGATGCGCAGCATTTCGCCGCTGAGCTGATTGGTCGCTTTGAGAGAGAGCGACAAGAGTTGGCTGCGATTGCGCTGACTACAGACACATCTATTTTGACTGCTGTAGGAAATGACTACAGCTATGACGAAATCTTTGCTAAGCAAGTACGCGGCCTTGGAAAAAAAGGTGACATCTTAATTGGGATCTCCACTTCAGGAAATTCAAAAAACGTAGTGAGAGCAATTGAGGCTGCAAAAAAGATGGGGATTCAGATTATTGCCTT
Organism: Polynucleobacter sp. AP-Elch-400A-B2; assembly: GCF_018688355.1. NCBI lineage: Bacteria > Pseudomonadati > Pseudomonadota > Betaproteobacteria > Burkholderiales > Burkholderiaceae > Polynucleobacter > Polynucleobacter sp. AP-Elch-400A-B2. The sequence continues at coordinate 29,824 of NZ_CP061317.1, forward strand.
GACTGGTAATGGTGGTGGAAAGATTGCTAGCTTATTAGACACTAATGACATTCATCTGTGTGCGCCCTCCACTCGTACTGCTCGTATTCAAGAAACGCATTTAGTTTTACTTCATGCCTTATGCGATGGTGTAGATCATTTATTGCTCGATTAATAAATTCATTAATTAAAAGGTACGCATATGCGAAATACCCTCATCATCAAATTATTTGCTGTGATGTTGATTTCCTCCTTCCTATCTGGTTGTGGCTTATTAGCTGTTGGCGGTGTTGTGGCAGGCGCAAGCGTATTGGCTGATCGCCGTTCTCCAGCCGTGCAGGCAATTGATAAGGGCATTGAGTTAGAGGCTGGCAATGCTTTAGCCAAGCGCTATGGTGATAATGCCCACATTAACGTGACATCATTCAATCAAAAGGTATTGTTAACTGGTGAGGTTAAGGATGCCGATATTAAGGGCCAAGCCGCCACCTTTGCAAAGGCAATGAAAAATGCCCGCTCTGTCTTTAATGAATTGGTCATCGGCCCTAATAGCACCTTTACAGCTCGTGCGAATGATTCTTACCTCGAATCTAAAATCAAAACCCAAATGATCTTCACAGACAAGTTGCCATCGAATTCAATGGCAATTGTTGCTGAAGGGAGCAGCGTTTATTTGATGGGCATTCTGACGCAAAATGAAGCCGCGATTGCTAAAAAAGTTACGAGCAATGTTGATGGTGTAAAAGATGTGTACGTCTACTTCGATATTATTTCTGATGCAGAAAAAACGCGTCTTGAAAAACAAGGTAAGGCAGACGAATCGGAGCCAAACTCAATGCCAAAGCAGTAAGGTTGTTTGATGTAAAGTGAGTAATGAATTTATCTATGCAAGATCTGAAATCTGTTTTACTCACTACCGTCTTCTTGCTATGCTCGCTAAGTGCGAAGGCATCTAGTGACGATACAAAGGCGGCTTTACTTGCAAAGCAAAATGCTTGCCTGGGATGTCATGCGGTTGATAAAAAAATTGTGGGCCCTAGCTTTCAAGCGGTTGCAAAAAAATACGCAAATGACCCTAGCGCAACTGCATTTTTAAAAAACAAAATTATTAAAGGTGGCTTGGGATCTTGGGGCGTTGTGCCAATGCCAGCAAATGCAAAGTTGAGTGATGCCGATGTATCTTTATTGGCTGGTTGGATTTTGCGCGGAGCGCCTAGCCCAAATTAAGTTGGGCGAACGACTGGCTTTCCAAGAAACCAGGACCACGCATCATTTGAACGCTTAAAGTTTTCTTTTAGGGCGTAGTCAAAGTCAGCCCACTGTTCGTTTGCAGCCTCTTCGACAATCGTACCTGAATTTGCAGGCGGTAATTTTAAGTAAGCATCGGCATCACCATGGGCGTACTCAACAAGCATGCCCGCCTTTTGCGCCAGACGCATCATCGCCCTGTTATTTGCTAGGCAATGTACGAATAAAATTTCGATCCGAGTATTGCGTGAGTGCATTGAGGCGCGGGCCAATAATGCTGTACCAATGCCCTGCCCCCGGCCATTAGGCAGCACCGATACGCCAAATTCTGCAGCTAGTGGCTGGTCTTTTATTTTGGGTAGATACGCCAAATGCGCCATGCCAATCAAATTTAGCTCGGAGTCAAAGCTGCCAAATATTGCATCTATTTTGAAATCAAGCTTCTCTACATAGCGATGAATAACCTCATCAGGAGTTTGAGTGCCGAAGCGAAGACGACGATCCTCCTCATTTAGCAGCAAAAGATGCTGAAGAATGCGCTCTCTATGGCCAGCATGTAATTCGCGAATAGGCACGACTGAGCCAGCAGCATATGGCTTGCTGGGTAAGTGACTGTTTGCTAGTTTATTGTGCATAGCAACATATTAGCAGAAACTAGAGCAAATTACAGGGTTTTCCCTAGGTATAAGAATAGAGACATAAAAAGGGCGATACAGGGAGTTAAAAACCGAATAATTGCCGCAAATTTTTCTACCTTATTTTTAAAAACCCTTATATTTTCAAAAAAATTGAAAAATATTTTCGCCCTCCATCCCCTTGTTCTACATAGGTTTATTTTAAAAGTAGGAAAAAACATCGCTTTTTTATAGAAAAAGACTACGAAAGGTGTTGACGGACCCCCAAAAGGGGTATAAAGTCTCATCTCTCAGCTGCAACGTTTTATGAATTACGAAACGCGCAGCCCTCTTTAAAAATTAGTCAACCGATAATTGTGGGTACTAAGTGAAAGCATCAAGTCCTTCGGGACAGATGTAAATAAATAGTACTCATAGACAGTAAAAAGATTTGGTTTTATTACCAAGTCAATTTCTTTTGAATGAGTGCGACGATCCGCAAGGATCACAGGAATTAAACTGAAGAGTTTGATCCTGGCTCAGATTGAACGCTGGCGGCATGCCTTACACATGCAAGTCGAACGGCAGCACGGGTACTTGTACCTGGTGGCGAGTGGCGAACGGGTGAGTAATACATCGGAACGTACCTTATCGTGGGGGATAACGCAGCGAAAGCTGTGCTAATACCGCATACGCCCTGAGGGGGAAAGCGGGGGATCGAAAGACCTCGCGCGATTAGAGCGGCCGATGCCTGATTAGCTTGTTGGTGGGGTAAAGGCCCACCAAGGCGACGATCAGTAGCTGGTCTGAGAGGACGATCAGCCACACTGGGACTGAGACACGGCCCAGACTCCTACGGGAGGCAGCAGTGGGGAATTTTGGACAATGGGGGAAACCCTGATCCAGCAATGCCGCGTGAGTGAAGAAGGCCTTCGGGTTGTAAAGCTCTTTTGTCAGGGAAGAAACACCGGCTCTAACACAGTCCGGGAATGACGGTACCTGAAGAATAAGCACCGGCTAACTACGTGCCAGCAGCCGCGGTAATACGTAGGGTGCAAGCGTTAATCGGAATTACTGGGCGTAAAGCGTGCGCAGGCGGTTATACAAGACAGGCGTGAAATCCCCGGGCTTAACCTGGGAATGGCGCCTGTGACTGTATAGCTAGAGTGTGTCAGAGGGGGGTAGAATTCCACGTGTAGCAGTGAAATGCGTAGATATGTGGAGGAATACCAATGGCGAAGGCAGCCCCCTGGGATAACACTGACGCTCATGCACGAAAGCGTGGGGAGCAAACAGGATTAGATACCCTGGTAGTCCACGCCCTAAACGATGCTGACTAGTTGTTCGGAATTTACATTCTGAGTAACGTAGCTAACGCGTGAAGTCAGCCGCCTGGGGAGTACGGTCGCAAGATTAAAACTCAAAGGAATTGACGGGGACCCGCACAAGCGGTGGATGATGTGGATTAATTCGATGCAACGCGAAAAACCTTACCTACCCTTGACATGTCACTAACGAAGTAGAGATACATTAGGTGCCCGTAAGGGAAAGTGAACACAGGTGCTGCATGGCTGTCGTCAGCTCGTGTCGTGAGATGTTGGGTTAAGTCCCGCAACGAGCGCAACCCTTGTCTTTAGTTGCTACGCAAGAGCACTCTAAAGAGACTGCCGGTGACAAACCGGAGGAAGGTGGGGATGACGTCAAGTCCTCATGGCCCTTATGGGTAGGGCTTCACACGTCATACAATGGTGCATACAGAGGGTTGCCAACCCGCGAGGGGGAGCTAATCTCAGAAAATGCATCGTAGTCCGGATCGTAGTCTGCAACTCGACTACGTGAAGCTGGAATCGCTAGTAATCGCGGATCAGAATGTCGCGGTGAATACGTTCCCGGGTCTTGTACACACCGCCCGTCATACCATGGGAGTGGGTTTTGCCAGAAGCCGTTAGCCTAACCGCAAGGAGGGCGACTGCCACGGCAGGGTTCATGACTGGGGTAAAGTCGTAACAAGGTAGCCGTATCGGAAGGTGCGGCTGGATCACCTCCTTTCTAGAGAAAGATGCTGAATCCTAGTGCCCACACTTATCGGTTGACAATAAAAGCCACGGGTCTGTAGCTCAGCTGGTTAGAGCACTGTGTTGATAACGCAGGGGTCGTAGGTTCAAGTCCTACCAGACCCACCACCAGCCAGAAACAAGACTTAGTGGGACGTTGGGGGATTAGCTCAGCTGGGAGAGCACCTGCTTTGCAAGCAGGGGGTCGTCGGTTCGATCCCGTCATCCTCCACCATCATCTAAATGTCAAAACTAAGCGAAGACTTAATCGTTTAGTTTTGCCATTTATGGCTGTTCTTTAAAAATTTGAGTAAGCAAAGTGTCAAATGTTTCTTTGAGAGGACATTTGACAATGTAATAAGGGTAAAGATTGAATCATCAATCAGTAATACAAACGAGTTTTACCAAGTTCTTTAACAAGTACTTACAGTTTGGATTACGGCAAACATGTCAGAAGTAGAAGTAAACCTGTAACAGGTACTAGCAATGGTGCTCGTTATAGGATCAAGTGAATAAGTGCACATGATGGATGCCTTGGCGATTACAGGCGACGAAAGACGTTATAACCTGCGATAAGCCCCGGGGAGCTGGTAAATAAGCTTTGATCCGGGGATTTCTGAATGGGGAAACCCACCACTTTTGTGGTATCCATACCTGAATACATAGGGTATGAGAAGCGAACCTTGTGAACTGAAACATCTAAGTAGCAAGAGGAAAAGACATCAACCGAGATTCCCAGAGTAGTGGCGAGCGAAATGGGAACAGCCTTCTAGTGATATCTCAGTAATTAACAGAACGGAATGGAAAGTCCGACAATAAAGGGTGATAGTCCCGTATGTGAAAATTATTGGGTGGTACTAGGCTAGAGACAAGTAGGGCGGGACACGTGAAATCCTGTCTGAATATGGGGGGACCATCCTCCAAGGCTAAATACTCGTAATCGACCGATAGTGAACAAGTACCGTGAGGGAAAGGCGAAAAGAACCCCGGGAGGGGAGTGAAATAGATCCTGAAATTGTGTGCATACAAACAGTAGGAGCCTCGTAAGGGGTGACTGCGTACCTTTTGTATAATGGGTCAGCGACTTACATTCAGTAGCAAGCTTAACCGAATAGGGAAGGCGTAGCGAAAGCGAGTCCGAATAGGGCGCTAGTTGCTGGGTGTAGACCCGAAACCAGTTGATCTATCCATGGCCAGGTTGAAGGTGCGGTAACACGTACTGGAGGACCGAACCCACTAACGTTGAAAAGTTAGGGGATGAGCTGTGGATAGGGGTGAAAGGCTAAACAAAACTGGAAATAGCTGGTTCTCTCCGAAAACTATTTAGGTAGTGCCTCGTGTATCACTGTAGGGGGTAGAGCACTGTCATGGTAGTGGGGTCCATTGCGGATTACTGCGCCATAGCAAACTCCGAATACCTACAAGTGCAATCACGGGAGACAGACATCGGGTGCTAACGTCCGGTGTCAAGAGGGAAACAACCCAGACCGCCAGCTAAGGTCCCTAATATATGCTAAGTGGGAAACGAAGTGGGAAGGCTAAAACAGTCAGGAGGTTGGCTTAGAAGCAGCCATCCTTTAAAGAAAGCGTAATAGCTCACTGATCGAGTCGTCCTGCGCGGAAGATGTAACGGGGCTAAGCATATAACCGAAGCTGCGGATCACAGCAATGTGATGGTAGGAGAGCGTTCTGTAAGCCTGTGAAGGTGTCTTGTAAAGGATGCTGGAGGTATCAGAAGTGCGAATGCTGACATGAGTAGCGATAAAGGGGGTGAAAAGCCCCCTCGCCGTAAGCCCAAGGTTTCCTGTTCAACGTTCATCGGAACAGGGTGAGTCGGCCCCTAAGGCGAGGCAGAGATGCGTAGCTGATGGGAACAAGGTTAATATTCCTTGACCATTGTTAGATGCGATGGGGGGACGGATCGCGGAAAGTTGTCCGGGTGTTGGAAGTCCCGGTTCTTGCGTTGGAGATGGCTATTAGGTAAATCCGGTAGCGTAATTCAAGGGCGTGAGACGAGCGAATTTATTCGCGAAGCAATTGGAAGTGGTTCCAAGAAAAGCCTCTAAGCTTCAGTCTAACAAGACCGTACCGCAAACCGACACAGGTGGGCGAGATGAGTATTCTAAGGCGCTTGAGAGAACTCAGGAGAAGGAACTCGGCAAATTTGTACCGTAACTTCGGGATAAGGTACGCCCTGGTAGTTTGACTCTGTACAAGGGGAGGACGAAAGGGTTGCAATAAAAAGGTGGCTGCGACTGTTTAATAAAAACACAGCACTCTGCAAACACGAAAGTGGACGTATAGGGTGTGACGCCTGCCCGGTGCTGGAAGATTAAATGATGGGGTGCAAGCTCTTGATTGAAGTCCCAGTAAACGGCGGCCGTAACTATAACGGTCCTAAGGTAGCGAAATTCCTTGTCGGGTAAGTTCCGACCTGCACGAATGGCGTAACGATGGCCACACTGTCTCCTCCTGAGACTCAGCGAAGTTGAAATGTTTGTGATGATGCAATCTACCCGTGGCTAGACGGAAAGACCCCATGAACCTTTACTGTAGCTTTGCATTGGACTTTGAACCGGTCTGTGTAGGATAGGTGGGAGGCGTTGAAAGCGGAATGCTAGTTTCGCTGGAGCCAACCTTGAAATACCACCCTGGTTTGTTTGAGGTTCTAACCTTGGCCCATTATCTGGGTCGGGAACAGTGCATGGTAGGCAGTTTGACTGGGGCGGTCTCCTCCCAAAGTGTAACGGAGGAGTACGAAGGTACGCTTGGTACGGTCGGACATCGTACCTAAAGTGCAATGGCAAAAGCGTGCTTAACTGCGAGACCGACAAGTCGAGCAGGTGCGAAAGCAGGTCATAGTGATCCGGTGGTTCTGTATGGAAGGGCCATCGCTCAACGGATAAAAGGTACTCTGGGGATAACAGGCTGATACCGCCCAAGAGTTCATATCGACGGCGGTGTTTGGCACCTCGATGTCGGCTCATCTCATCCTGGGGCTGTAGCCGGTCCCAAGGGTATGGCTGTTCGCCATTTAAAGAGGTACGTGAGCTGGGTTTAAAACGTCGTGAGACAGTTTGGTCCCTATCTGCCATGGGCGTTGGAGATTTGACGGGGGCTGCTCCTAGTACGAGAGGACCGGAGTGGACGTACCGCTGGTGTACCTGTTGTTTCGCCAGAAGCATCGCAGGGTAGCTATGTACGGAAGAGATAACCGCTGAAAGCATCTAAGCGGGAAACTTGCCTGAAGATGAGATCTCCCGTAGGTTTAACCTACATAAAGGGTCGTTGAAGACCACAACGTTGATAGGTCAGGTGTGGAAGCGCAGTAATGCGTTAAGCTAACTGATACTAATTGCCCGTTAGGCTTGATCCTATAACCAGCACTATTGTGTTGGATGTTTGCCAGATTTAATCTGCATCCTTAATTACATGCTTACTCAAATAGAGTTGTTGATGATTTATCAACAACTCGACCCTCTACGCCCGGTGACCATAGCAAGTTGGAACCACTCCTTCCCATCCCGAACAGGACAGTGAAACGACTTTACGCCGATGATAGTGCGGATTACCCGTGTGAAAGTAGGTAACTGCCGGGCACCAATGCGACGCCCAGACCCTCTTAGGTCTGGGCGTTTTTACTTGTGCAAAGCATTTTGAGGTTTGAGAGATTGACAATAACTCCATTAGGAGTCAAAATATTGGGTTCGCGGAGGGGTGTCCGAGCGGCTAAAGGAGGCAGACTGTAAATCTGTTGGCTATGCCTACGTAGGTTCGAATCCTACCCCCTCCACCAGAGATGTGCGGGATTAGTTTAATGGTAAAACAGCAGATTTCCAATCTTCGGTCAAGAGTTCGATTCTCTTATCCCGCTCCAGTTTTTTAGTATTTGTATTTGCCCATGTGGCTCAGTGGTAGAGCACTCCCTTGGTAAGGGAGAGGTCGGCAGTTCGATCCTGCCCATGGGCACCATGGTTTGTGTAGTAAATAAATTTAATTTCGTGCGTTGATTTAAGAGTTAACTAAAGGCAGACAAAAAAATGGCAAAAGAAAAGTTTGAGCGGACAAAACCGCACGTAAACGTTGGCACAATCGGTCACGTTGACCACGGTAAAACTACCTTGACAGCTGCAATTGCAACCGTGCTCTCTAAGCAATTTGGTGGCGAAGCAAAAGCATACGATCAGATCGATGCTGCTCCAGAAGAAAAAGCACGCGGTATTACGATTAATACAGCACACGTTGAGTATGAGACTGCAAATCGTCACTACGCACACGTGGATTGCCCAGGACATGCTGACTACGTAAAGAACATGATTACGGGCGCTGCTCAGATGGACGGCGCTATTTTGGTTTGCTCTGCAGCTGACGGCCCAATGCCACAAACGCGTGAGCACATCCTCTTGGCACGCCAAGTTGGTGTTCCTTACATCGTGGTTTTCTTAAACAAATGCGACATGGTTGATGATGCTGAATTGTTAGAGCTAGTTGAAATGGAAGTGCGTGAGCTTTTATCTAAGTACGACTTCCCAGGCGATGACACTCCAATCATTCAAGGTTCTGCTAAGTTAGCTCTTGAAGGCGACGAAGGCCCAATGGGTAAAGAAGCCATCATGAAATTGGCTGATGCACTAGATACTTATATCCCAACTCCAGAGCGTGCCATTGACGGTGCGTTCTTGATGCCAGTAGAGGACGTGTTCTCTATCTCCGGTCGCGGTACTGTTGTTACAGGCCGTATCGAGCGCGGTATCGTTAAGGTTGGTGAAGAGATTGAAATTATTGGTATCAAGCCAACCCTCAAGACCACTTGTACTGGTGTTGAAATGTTCCGCAAATTGCTCGACCAAGGTCAAGCAGGCGATAACGTCGGTATCTTGTTACGCGGCACAAAACGTGAAGAAGTTGAGCGCGGCCAAGTGTTGGCTAAGCCAGGTTCAATCACCCCACATACTCACTTTACAGCCGAGGTTTACATCTTGGGTAAAGATGAAGGTGGCCGTCATACACCATTCTTTAACAACTATCGTCCCCAGTTCTACTTCCGTACTACGGACGTGACTGGTTCAATCGAGTTGCCAAAAGACAAAGAAATGGTGATGCCTGGTGATAACGTCACGATTACCGTAAAACTCATCGCGCCAATCGCGATGGAAGAAGGTTTACGTTTTGCGATCCGTGAAGGTGGCCGTACTGTTGGCGCCGGTGTGGTTGCTAAGATTTTGGCTTAATAGATTTAAAGAAGGGGTGTAGCTCAATTGGCAGAGCGTTGGTCTCCAAAACCAAAGGTTGGGGGTTCGATGCCCTCCGCCCCTGCCACGATTTAAACTGAAAGTTATATGTCTCATCAAACAGCAAGTCACTCTGAAGAAAAGAGCAGCTGGGTCTCCGGACTCGCTGCTTTAATCGTCGTTGCAGCGTTAGTTCTTTACTACACGTTGGCAGATCAATCTTTATTGATCCGTTTAGCTGTTTTGTTTGGCGGCATAGCAACTGCAGTTTTGATTGTGGCGATGTCAGCAGATGGGCGTCGTTTCATCGCCTACGCTAAAGACTCTTGGTATGAAGTAAAAAAGGTTGTTTGGCCGACTCGCAAAGAGACGACTCAAATGACTCTAGTCGTATTTGGCTTTGTCGTGATCATGTCCTTGTTTTTGTGGCTTGCAGACAAATTAATTGAATGGCTAGTTTTTTCAGCCTTTTTGGGCTGGAAGTGAGTGAAAAATGATTGATGCTGAATTAGTCTCAAACCCACAAGCAACCGGCAATATGCGCTGGTACGTTATTCATGCTTATTCGGGCATGGAAAAAAGCGTAAAAAGAGGCTTAGAAGAGCGTATTGCTCGCTCTGGAATGCCAGAAAAATTTGGCCGCATCTTGGTTCCATCCGAAGAGGTTGTAGAGATCAAGTCAGGCGCAAAATCAGTATCTGAACGTCGTTTTTTCCCAGGATACGTCCTGATTGAGATGGAAATGACTGACGAGAGCTGGCATTTGGTGAAAAATACACCAAAAGTGACCGGTTTCGTTGGCGGTGTTCGTAACCGCCCAAGCCCTATATCTACAGCGGAAGTAGCCAAAATCATGGATCAGATGCAAGCTGGGGTGGATAAGCCTAAGCCTAAGACCCTGTTTGAGGTGGGTGAGATCGTGCGCGTTAAAGAAGGTCCATTTATTGATTTCAATGGCAATATCGAAGAAGTCAATTATGAGAAGTCAAGATTGCGCGTTTCTGTTACAATTTTTGGCCGCGGTACCCCAGTTGAGCTGGAGTTCGGCCAGGTAGAAAAGATGTAAAAAATACCCAATTTAAAGGGTGTTTTGCAACAAAAAGTAGTGGTTTTAAGTGGTTAGTAATAACCGAGGAGCGGATCTAGAAAGCCAAAAAACTAGTGAAGCGTTTACTCAACAGCGGTCTTTCCTAATGAGGTTAGGCGCGCTTTTAGGAGCAATCAATGGCAAAGAAGATCATTGGCTTTATCAAGTTGCAGATCCCTGCAGGTAAAGCAAATCCATCACCGCCAGTAGGCCCAGCATTGGGTCAACGTGGTCTCAACATCATGGAATTCTGTAAGGCGTTTAATGCTCAAACACAGAGCATGGAACCTGGCCTTCCAATTCCAGTCGTGATTACAGCCTTTGCTGATAAGAGCTTCACTTTCATCATGAAGACGCCTCCAGCGACCATTATGATTAAGAAGGCTGCGAAGATCGAAAAAGGTTCTCCACGTCCCCATACCGATAAGGTAGGAAAAATTACACGTGCTCAAGCAGAAGAAATTGCTAAAGCAAAAATGCCAGATTTGACAGCCGCTGATATGGATGCTGCTGTAAGAACAATCGCTGGTAGCGCCCGTTCAATGGGTATCACAGTGGAAGGTCTCTAATCATGACTAAGTTATCTAAGCGTTTAAAAGCAATCGAATCTAAAGTAGATCGCAATAAGTTTTATGCATTAGAAGATGCATTAAACCTCGTTAAAGAGTGTGCAACTGCTAAGTTCGATGAGTCTATCGACGTTGCAGTTCAGTTGGGTATTGACGCAAAAAAATCTGACCAAGTTGTGCGTGGCGCAGTTGTGCTCCCAGCTGGTACAGGTAAGCATGTTCGTGTAGCGGTATTTGCGCAGGGCGAAAAGGCTGAACAAGCTAAAGCTGCAGGTGCTGAAATCGTTGGCATGGAAGAGCTTGCTGAGCAGATTAAGGGCGGCAAAATTGATTTCGATATTTTGATCGCATCCCCAGACACAATGAAGATCGTTGGTACTTTAGGTCAGGTATTGGGCCCACGTGGTTTGATGCCGAATCCAAAAGTGGGAACTGTTACTCCTGACGTTGCTACTGCAGTGAAGAATGCAAAAGCAGGTCAAGTGCAATTCCGTGTGGACAAAGCCGGTATCGTGCATGCCAGCATTGGTCGTCGTTCATTCGAGCCAGCTGCATTGAAATCCAACTTGCTCGCATTGCTGGAGGCTTTGAACAAAGCTAAGCCACCTGCATCTAAGGGCATTTATTTAAAGAAGGTTGCCGTAAGCAGCACCATGGGTGCAGGCGTACGTGTAGACCAAGCATCGATACAAGCTGCTCAGTAAGTAGTTTGTAGCAAAAAGAACTTTGGGTCGACTCCCGCTCTTTGGGTGAGAGTCGAACATCAAAGACCGTTGGTGAATTTATTTGCTTATTCAGAAATAAATTCTTAATTGTTACGAAAGTAATTGCCAGCGCAGATGGCGACCCTGAAAAGATTTCACAAGATTTTCTTGTGACAAATGATCAGACGCTGGTGTGTAACCCCAACTGGAAACAGTTGGTTTTTTAGGAGTTAAACCGTGCCTTTGAATGTACAAGACAAAAAAGCGATTGTTGCTGATGTCGGCGCTCAATTGGCTGGAGCTCAAACAGTCGTGCTTGCTGAATACCGTGGTATTCCAGTAGAGCAGTTGACAAAGCTACGTGCTAGCGCACGTGACCAAGGTGTATATCTTCGCGTTTTGAAGAACACATTGGCACGCCGTGCTGCACAAGGTACACAGTTTGAGCCTCTTGCCGATTCGATGGTTGGCCCTTTGATCTATGGCATCTCTGTTGATCCGATTGCTTCGGCAAAAGTATTGCAGAACTTTGCTAAGACTCAAGACAAGCTGGTCATTACTGCTGGCTTATATAACGGCAAGTTGTTGGACGTAGCGGGCGTTAAATCCCTCGCGTCTATTCCAAGCCGCGACGAGTTGTTATCTCAGTTGTTAGGTGTGATGTTGGCACCAGTATCTGCAATGGCTCGCGTATTGGGCGCAGTAGCAGCACAAAAGGCAGAAGGAGCACCCGCTCCTGTTGCAGCACCGGTAGCAGAAGTAGCAGCAGCTCCAGTAGAAATAGTTGCTGAAGCCGCAGCTCCAGAAGCAAGTGCTGAGCCTGCAGCCGCAGCCCCAGAAGCTGGAACAGAAACACCGCAAACCCCTGCCGCTGAATAAGCGACAGATTAACTATTAAGTATTAGGAGCTAAAAATGGCGATTACTAAAGAAGAAATCATTGATGCAGTAGGTAGCATGTCTGTTATGGATTTGAACGACTTGGTTAAGGCGTTCGAAGAGAAGTTTGGCGTTTCAGCTGCAGCGATGGCTGTTGCTGGCCCTGCTGGTGCTGCTGGCGGCGCTGCTGCTGAAGAGCAAACAGAATTTACTGTGAACTTGCTCGAAGCTGGCGCAAATAAAGTTTCAGTAATTAAGGCTGTTCGTGAAATCACTGGCCTTGGCTTGAAAGAAGCTAAAGACTTAGTTGATGGCGCACCAAAGCCAATCAAAGAAGCTGTTGATAAGAAGACAGCTGAAGAAGCTAAGAAGAAGCTTGACGAAGCAGGCGCTAAGTCAGAAATCAAGTAATAAAAACTTTTCTAACGCCCCCCAAAAGGGGGTCGTTAGTTACGTTGGGTTTGATCTTTAGAGGTCAAACCCGATTTCATTTTTGATTGAAATCGGGTTTGCCTTCTGATACGACTGCAGAATGCAAGTTTGGTCGGACACTATATCTTTCGATTTAGTGTTGTCCGCCAGTGATTGGTAGTGGCCAATCGCCAAATCTTTGTACAGTCGCTGAATTCGGAGATGAAATGAACTACAGCTTCACCGAACGCAAGCGAGTCCGTAAAAGCTTTGCTAAGCGAGTAAATAATCATCAGGTTCCATACCTGATCGCAACGCAGCTGGAATCCTACGCTAAATTTTTACAGGCTGAAAAGCCAGCTATGTCTCGTCTTACAGAGGGACTTCAAGCTGCCTTTACATCAGCATTCCCAATTGTGTCCAACAATGGCTATGCACGTATGGAATACGTGTCATACCAATTGGCACAGCCACCATTTGACGTTAAAGAATGTCAACAGCGTGGCTACACATACCACTCAGCCTTACGTGCAAAAGTTCGCTTGATTATTTATGATCGCGAAGCACCAACCAAGGTTAAAGAGGTAAAAGAGAGCGAAGTCTACATGGGTGAAATTCCACTCATGACCGACAACGGCTCTTTTGTTATTAACGGTACTGAGCGCGTCATCGTTTCTCAGTTGCACCGTTCCCCAGGCGTGTTCTTCGAACACGATAAGGGTAAAACACATAGTTCAGGTAAGTTGCTGTTCTCAGCACGCATCATTCCTTACCGTGGTTCATGGCTCGATTTTGAGTTTGATCCAAAAGATATTTTGTATTTCCGCGTTGACCGCCGTCGTAAGATGCCTGTCACCATTTTGCTCAAAGCAATTGGTTTAAACAACGAACAGATACTTGCAAACTTCTTTAACTTTGACCATTTTGCATTGAGCGCAAACGGCGCATCAATGGAATTTGTGCCAGAGCGTTTGCGTGGCCAAATGGCTAACTTTGATGTGCTCGATAAGAATGGCGTAGTAGTCATTCAAAAAGACAAGCGTATTAATGCGAAGCATATTCGTGAGCTGGAAGCGGCTAAGACTAAAAATATCGTTGTTCCAGACGATTACTTAGTTGGCCGTGTAGTTGCACGCAACATCATTGATCCAGACTCCGGTGAAATCTTGGCTTATGCTAATGATGAAATCACTGAAGAGTTGTTGGCTACATTGCGCGATGCAGGTATCAAGCAATTGGAAACCATCTATACCAATGATTTGGATTCTGGTGCATACATTTCACAGACATTGCGTACCGATGAAACTGCAGATCAAATGGCTGCCCGTATTGCCATCTATCGCATGATGCGTCCTGGTGAGCCCCCAACTGAAGATGCGGTTGAAGCCTTGTTCCAGCGCTTGTTCTACAACGAAGATAGCTACGACTTATCACGCGTTGGTCGTATGAAAGTAAACAGCCGTCTCGGTCGTTCTGAGATGGAAGGCAAGATGGTTTTGTCGGATGAAGATATCCTCGACACTATTAAGTCCTTAGTTGACTTGCGTAACGGCAAAGGCGAAGTCGATGATATCGACCACTTAGGCAACCGTCGTGTACGTTGCGTAGGTGAGTTAGCAGAGAATCAATTCCGTGCAGGTTTGTCACGTGTTGAACGTGCGGTTAAAGAACGTCTCGGCCAAGCAGAAACAGAAAACCTCATGCCGCATGATTTGATTAACAGCAAGCCAATCTCTTCGGCGATTCGTGAGTTCTTCGGTTCTTCACAGTTGTCGCAGTTTATGGACCAAACAAATCCATTGTCAGAGATCACGCACAAGCGTCGTATTTCTGCATTGGGACCTGGCGGTTTGACACGCGAGCGCGCAGGCTTTGAAGTGCGCGACGTGCATCCAACTCACTATGGACGTGTTTGCCCAATTGAAACTCCAGAAGGACCAAACATTGGTCTGATCAACTCACTCGCCTTGTTTGCGCGTTTGAATGAGCATGGATTCTTGGAAACGCCATATCGCAAGGTTGCTAATAGCAAGGTAAGCGATGAAGTGATGTATCTCTCTGCTATTGAAGAGGCGAAATACGTCATTGCTCAGGCTAATGCAACGATCGACAAAAATGGTAAGTTGGCTGACGAATTGGTTTCAGCGCGTCAAGCTGGTGAAACCATGATGGTGAGCCCAGAGCGTATCGATTTCATCGACGTTGCTCCGAGCCAGATCGTTTCTGCTGCTGCTTCATTGGTTCCATTCTTGGAGCATGATGATGCGAACCGCGCCTTGATGGGTGCGAATATGCAACGTCAAGCGGTTCCTTGCTTGCGTCCAGATAAGCCATTGGTCGGTACAGGTTTAGAGCGCATTGTTGCGGTTGACTCAGGTACGGTTATTTTGGCTTCCCGCGGCGGTATCGTTGACTATGTTGACGCAAACCGTGTCGTGATTCGTGTAAACGATGACGAGACAGCAGCTGGTGAAGTTGGTGTGGATATTTATAACCTCATCAAGTACACCCGTTCAAATCAAAACACCAACATCAACCAACGTCCTATCGTTCAGGCTGGTGATCGTGTTGTCCGCGGCGACGTAGTTGCTGACGGCGCATCTACCGATTTGGGTGAATTGGCTTTGGGTCAAAACATGACTGTGGCATTTATGCCATGGAACGGTTACAACTTCGAAGATTCAATCTTGATCTCTGAGAAAGTAGTTGCTGACGACCGTTACACCTCGATTCATATTGAAGAGTTGTCGGTTGTTGCTCGTGACACCAAACTGGGTTCAGAAGAAATTACGCGCGATATTTCCAACTTGGCTGAGTCACAACTCTCCCGTTTGGACGAGAGCGGTATTGTTTACATCGGTGCTGAAGTTGAAGCTGGTGACGTATTGGTTGGTAAAGTAACTCCAAAGGGTGAGACTACTCTTACTCCAGAAGAGAAGTTACTGCGTGCGATCTTCGGTGAAAAAGCATCAGACGTTAAAGATACTTCTTTGCGCGTTCCATCTGGGATGATTGGTACTGTTATTGACGTTCAAGTCTTCACTCGTGAAGGTATTGAGCGCGATGCCCGTGCACAAGCCATTATTCAAGAAGAATTACAGCGCTATCGTTTGGATTTAAACGACCAGTTGCGTATTGTTGAGGGCGATGCCTTCATGCGTTTAGAAAAGCTGTTGGTTGGCAAAGTTGCTAACGGCGGCCCTAAGAAATTAGCTAAAGGCACTAAGATCGACAAGGAATACCTTGCTGACTTAGACAAATACCATTGGTTTGATGTTCGTCCAGCGGATGATGAAGTTGCCTCACAAGTTGAAGCAATCAAATCTTCTATCGAAGCGAAGCGTAAGCAGTTTGATGAGGCCTTCGAAGAGAAGCGCACCAAGCTTACCCAAGGCGATGATTTGCAGCCTGGCGTAACAAAGATGGTTAAGGTCTACTTGGCCGTTAAGCGTCGCTTACAGCCTGGTGACAAGATGGCTGGTCGTCACGGTAACAAGGGTGTGGTTTCTAAAATCGCTCCAGCGGAAGATATGCCATTCATGGCTGACGGACGCCCTGTTGACATCGTCTTGAATCCATTGGGCGTTCCTTCCCGTATGAACGTAGGTCAGATCTTAGAAACCCACTTAGGTTGGGCGGCTCAAGGTATTGGTAAGCGTATTGATGAGATGGTTCGTCAACAGGCTAAACAAGCTGAACTCCGTAAGTTCATGAAGCAGCTTTACAACGAAACCGGTCGTATCGAAGATATCGATAACTTCACTGATGAGCAGATCAATGTTTTGGCTGAGAATTTACGCCAAGGCTTGCCATTCGCTACTCCAGTGTTTGACGGTGCTACTGAAGCAGAAATCGGACGCATGCTCGAGTTGGCTTATCCAGAAGAAGTAGCTACTTCTTTGAAGATGACCCCTTCACGTCAGCAAATGATTTTGTGCGACGGTCGTACTGGCGATCAGTTTGAGCGTCCTGTTACTGTTGGTGTAATGCACGTCTTGAAACTCCACCATTTGGTCGATGACAAGATGCATGCACGTTCAACCGGACCTTACTCGTTAGTAACGCAACAGCCACTGGGCGGTAAAGCTCAGTTTGGTGGTCAGCGCTTTGGTGAGATGGAAGTTTGGGCCCTCGAAGCATACGGTGCTTCATATGTCTTGCAGGAAATGCTGACAGTGAAGTCCGATGACGTCGCAGGCCGTACCAAGGTTTACGAAAACATCGTCAAGGGCGAGCACACAATTGATGCTGGCATGCCCGAATCCTTCAACGTGTTGGTAAAAGAAATCCGCTCGTTGGGTATTGACATTGACATGGAGCGCAACTGATATGAAAGCATTGCTCGATTTATTTAAGCAAACGCAGGGTGATGAGCAGTTTGATGTCATCAAGATTGGTCTTGCATCCCCTGAGAAAATTCGCTCATGGTCTTTTGGTGAAGTACGCAAACCAGAAACCATCAACTACCGGACTTTTAAGCCCGAGCGTGATGGTTTGTTCTGCGCCAAGATTTTTGGACCAACCAAAGACTACGAGTGCTTATGCGGTAAGTACAAGCGTTTAAAGTTCCGTGGCGTTATCTGCGAGAAGTGCGGCGTTGAAGTTACGCTCGCTAAGGTACGTCGTGAGCGTATGGGCCACATTGAGTTGGCAGCCCCTGTAGCGCACATCTGGTTCTTGAAGTCATTACCATCCCGTTTGGGTATGGTTCTCGATATGACCCTCCGGGACATCGAGCGCGTTCTTTACTTTGAAGCCTATGTCATTGTTGATCCTGGCATGACGCCTGAAGGCGCCATGAAGCGCGGTCAGATCATGTCTGAAGACGAGTACATTGCCAAGACTGAAGAGTACGGTGACGGCGCATTTACTGCCATCATGGGTGCAGAAGGTATTCGTGATCTTTTGCGTTCGATTGATATCGATCGTGAAGTAGAGACCATTCGTGCTGATTTAAAAGCCACTGGTAGTGATGCCAAGATCAAGAAATACGCTAAGCGCTTAAAAGTGCTCGAGGCGTTCCAGACTTCAGGTATTAAGCCTGACTGGATGATCATGGAAGTATTGCCAGTATTGCCACCTGAATTGCGCCCATTGGTGCCATTGGATGGCGGTCGCTTTGCTACTTCCGATTTGAACGATCTTTATCGTCGTGTGATTAACCGTAACAACCGTTTAAAGCGTTTGTTAGAGTTGCGCGCACCAGAAATCATCGTTCGTAACGAAAAACGGATGTTGCAAGAAGCCGTTGACTCATTGCTCGACAACGGTCGTCGCGGTAAGGCTATGACTGGCGCTAACAAGCGTCCTCTCAAGTCCTTGGCCGAGATGATTAAAGGTAAGAGCGGTCGTTTCCGTCAAAACTTGTTGGGTAAACGTGTTGACTACTCAGGTCGTTCTGTCATCGTGGTTGGCCCAACATTGAAATTGCATCAGTGCGGCTTGCCAAAATTAATGGCCTTGGAATTGTTCAAGCCATTTATTTTCAACAAGCTTGAAACTTTAGGAATCGCAACCACTATTAAGGCTGCGAAGAAAGAAGTTGAAAGTCAGACTCCAATCGTTTGGGACATTCTCGAAGAAGTGATTCGTGAACATCCAATCATGTTGAACCGTGCGCCTACATTGCACCGTCTTGGTATTCAGGCTTTCGAGCCAATGCTGATTGAAGGCAAGGCGATCCAATTACACCCATTAGTCTGCGCGGCATTTAACGCCGACTTTGACGGTGACCAAATGGCGGTTCACGTTCCTTTGTCGCTCGAAGCGCAAATGGAAGCACGTACCTTGATGTTGGCATCGAACAACGTATTGTTCCCTGCTAACGGCGAACCATCCATCGTTCCTTCCCAGGACGTGGTGTTGGGCCTGTACTACGCTACTCGTGACAAGATCAATGGCAAAGGCGAAGGTATGGTTTTCGCCAACATTACTGAAGTAATGCGTGCCTACGATGCTGGCCAGGTTGAATTAGCCTCCCGCGTTGCTGTGCGTATTACCGAGTTTGAGATCGTTGACAAAAAGGCAGAGGGCGATGCCCGTTTTGCTGAGAAGACTTCGATTTATCAAACTTCAGTTGGCCGTGCAATCTTGTCAGAAATCTTACCTAAGGGTATGACTTTTGAGGAAATTAATAAGCCTCTGAAGAAAAAAGAAATCTCACGCTTGATCAACACTTCATTCCGTAAGTGCGGTCTTCGTGAAACAGTGATTTTTGCTGACCGCCTCTTGCAGTCTGGTTTCCGCTTGGCGACTAACGCCGGTATCTCGGTTGCGATCGACGATATGCTGATTCCTAGCTCTAAAGAGCGCATCATCACTGAAGCTTCTACCAAGGTTAAAGAATATGACAAACAGTTCATGTCAGGTCTTGTAACCAATCAAGAGCGTTATAACAACGTGGTTGATATTTGGGGTGCTGCTGGTGACCAAGTTGGTAAAGCGATGATGGATGAGTTGTCACACGTTGACGTACTCGACCGTAACGGCAAAACTGTGCGTCAAGAATCTTTCAACTCTATCTACATGATGGCGGATTCTGGTGCGCGTGGATCTGCAGCGCAGATTCGTCAGTTGGCTGGTATGCGTGGTTTGATGGCGAAGCCTGATGGCTCCATTATTGAAACCCCAATTACTGCGAACTTCCGTGAAGGTTTGAACGTGTTGCAGTACTTCATCTCAACCCATGGCGCTCGTAAAGGTTTGGCTGATACGGCATTGAAGACAGCGAACTCAGGTTATTTGACACGTCGTTTATGCGACGTAACTCAAGACCTCGTTGTCATTGAAGATGATTGCGGTGCAACTACCGGCGTCACAATGAAGGCGCTTGTTGAAGGCGGTGAAATCATTGAAGCATTGCGTGATCGTATTTTAGGTCGTGTATGTATTGATGATGTCGTTCATCCTGATACACAAGAAGTGATCGTTCCACATGACACCTTGCTCGATGAAGATCACGTTGACCAAATCGTTGCCCTAGGTATCGATGAAGTTAAAGTTCGCACGGTGTTGTCATGCTTAACTCGCTTTGGCTTGTGCGCTAAGTGCTACGGACGTGATTTAGGTCGCGGTGGCTTGGTGAACGTGGGTGAAGCAGTTGGCGTGATCGCTGCTCAGTCCATCGGTGAGCCAGGTACACAGTTGACTATGCGTACCTTCCACATCGGCGGTGCAGCGTCACGTGCATTGGTTGCAAGCAATATTGAAGCTAAGTCTAATGGCGCTTTGAAGTTCTCCGGCACGATGCGTGTTGTGAAGAACGCCAAGGGTGAGCAGATCGTGATTTCACGTTCAGGCGAAGCGGTGATCATTGACGATAACGGTCGTGAGCGTGAGCGTCATAAAGTACCTTACGGTGCAACACTCTTGTTTAAAGAAGATTCAGCAGTTAAGGCGGGCGCAAGCTTGGCAACATGGGATCCGCTAACACGTCCAATTATTTCTGAATACGCTGGTATTGCTCGCTTTGACAACGTTGAAGAAGGCGTTACTGTAGCTAAGCAGGTTGACGAAGTAACCGGCCTCTCCACCTTGGTGGTGATTGACGGCAAGCGTCGTAGTGCTGCTAGTAAAGGCGTTCGTCCAATGATCAACTTGGTTGATGCCAAAGGCGGCGAAGTGATGATTGCGGGTACAGATCACCCAGTAAACATCGGTTTGCAGGTTGGCGCTTTGATCACTGTTAAAGATGGTCAAAAAGTTGAAGTTGGTGAAGTGTTGGCACGTATTCCAATCGAATCACAGAAGACTCGCGACATTACCGGTGGTTTGCCACGCGTTGCTGAATTGTTCGAAGCGCGTTCGCCAAAAGATGCTGCTGTATTGGCTAAAGTTACTGGAACTGTTTCCTTCGGTAAAGAAACCAAAGGTAAGCAGCGTTTAGTGATTACCGATATGGACGGCGAAGCGAATGAATTCTTGATTCCTAAAGAGAAACAAGTTCTCGTTCATGACGGTCAGGTTGTGAATAAGGGCGAGATGATTGTGGAAGGCCCTGCCGATCCACACGATATCTTGACACTCAGAGGTATTGAAGAGTTGGCGATTTACATCGTGGACGAAGTTCAAGACGTTTACCGTTTGCAAGGCGTGAAGATTAATGACAAGCACATTGAAGTGATCGTGCGTCAAATGTTACGTCGTGTGCAAATTACTGATGGTGGCGATACTGCCTACATCACTGGTGAGCAAGTTGAGCGTTCTAAGTTGTATGACGCAAACGATGCTGTGATTGCTCAAGGTAAGCGCCCAGCTCAGTTCGAGAATGTGTTGCTCGGTATTACTAAGGCATCCTTGTCGACAGATAGCTTCATTTCAGCGGCTTCTTTCCAAGAAACCACCCGTGTATTGACCGAAGCCGCAATTATGGGCAAGACCGATACACTCCGTGGCCTCAAGGAAAACGTCATTATTGGTCGCCTGATTCCTGCTGGTACCGGCTTGTCTTACCGCCGTGCACGCAAGGTCAGAGAGCAATTCGAGCGTGATCGCGCTCAAATGATTGCCGCCGAAGAGGAAGCAATGGCTGATATGCCTGTAGAAATAGAGGCTGAAGTGATTGCTCCTGCAGGGGAGGCTGATCCGGGCTAATTTGGTAATTCTGGCCATAAATGGCCAGTTTTTTCCCCATTTGGTTGACGGAAAAGGCTGGCCAAGCTAGAATGCTGAGTTCTACTGATTCAGAAGAGGGTCTTTTTGACCTAGAATTTATCTAAGTCATTGATTTTCTTGAAGAAAGCAACAAAGAAGTACTAACCGAGCTATTTTATGCCAACAATTAATCAATTATTACGCAAGCCAAGAACACGGCTGACCGTTAAAAGTAAGAGCCCTGCGCTGCAAAACAGCCCGCAGCGCCGTGGTGTATGTACACGTGTGTACACAACTACTCCTAAGAAGCCTAACTCTGCCCTACGTAAAGTAGCTAAAGTTCGCTTAACCAATGGTTTTGAAGTCATTTCATACATTGGCGGTGAAGGCCATAACCTCCAGGAACACTCAGTCGTGTTGATCCGCGGTGGTCGTGTTAAGGATTTGCCTGGTGTTCGTTACCACATCGTTCGTGGCTCACTTGACTTGCAAGGTGTTAAAGACCGTAAGCAGTCTCGTTCCAAGTACGGCGCTAAGCGTGCTAAGAAATCCGCTTAATTTTTTAAGAATTAAGTAACAGTAGTTTTTGTATCAAGTCATTGTTTGTCAGACTCAAAAGACAAGTAAGTGGTTGTTCCGTTTAGAGCTTGATGTATTTCAATCGCTAAATAGTAGGACAACCGGAGCGGGTGATCCATGTGGGTCGCCCCTAACTGAACTGAAGGAGTTGTTATGCCACGTCGTCGTGAAGTTCCCAAACGGGAAATCCTGCCTGATCCAAAATTCGGCAATGTAGAAGTAGCAAAATTCATGAACGTCCTGATGTTGGACGGCAAGAAATCGGTTGCAGAGCGTATCGTTTACGGTGCCTTTGATCACATCGAGAAAAAAGCAAACAAAGAACCACTCGAAGTTTTCTCAACAGCTATGGGCAACGTTAAGCCAATGGTTGAGGTGAAGAGTCGTCGAGTTGGTGGCGCTAACTACCAGGTTCCTGTTGAAGTTCGCCCATCACGCCGTTCAGCTTTGGCAATGCGCTGGGTGCGCGAAGCCGCTAAAAAGCGCGGTGAAAAATCCATGGCTCAACGTTTGGCCAACGAATTATTAGAAGCTGCAGAAGGTCGCGGCGGAGCAATGAAGAAGCGTGAAGAAGTTCACCGTATGGCAGAAGCTAACAAAGCTTTCTCACATTTCCGCTTCTAATCGCACAGCAAAGAAAAGGTACCAACAGTGGCACGTAAAACCCCTATCGAAAGATACCGTAATATCGGTATTTCTGCGCATATTGACGCAGGTAAGACAACAACAACAGAACGTGTTTTGTTCTACACCGGTGTTAATCACAAAATTGGTGAAGTACATGATGGCGCTGCAACCATGGACTGGATGGAGCAAGAGCAGGAGCGTGGTATCACGATTACTTCTGCTGCTACTACAACGTTCTGGAAGGGCATGGCTGGTAATTTTCCAGAGCACCGCATCAACATTATTGATACCCCAGGACACGTAGACTTCACCATTGAAGTTGAGCGTTCAATGCGAGTTTTGGATGGCGCTTGCATGGTTTACTGTGCGGTAGGTGGTGTGCAGCCACAATCTGAAACTGTTTGGCGTCAAGCTAACAAGTATCACGTTCCGCGTTTGGCATTCGTAAACAAGATGGACCGTACTGGCGCGAATTTCTTCAAGGTCTATGATCAGATGAAATTACGCCTTAAAGCAAACCCTATCTTGATCCAGATTCCGATTGGCGCTGAAGAAAACTTCAAAGGTGTTGTAGACCTGGTCAAAATGAAGGCCATCTATTGGGATGAGGAATCACAAGGCACTAAATTTAATTACGAAGAAATTCCCGCTGAGTTGCAAGCATCTGCTGAAGAGTGGCGTGAGAAGTTACTCGAAGCCGCCGCTGAAAGCTCAGAAGAGTTGATGGAAAAGTACCTCGGCGGTGACGCATTGACCGAAGAAGAAATTAAAGCAGCATTGCGTCAACGCACAATTGCCAATGAAATCATTCCAATGATGTGTGGAACAGCTTTCAAAAATAAGGGTGTTCAGGCGATGTTGGACGCAGTGGTTGAATTGCTGCCTTCACCATTAGATGTTCCACCTGTCCCTTGTGAACTGGAAGACGGCACGCCTACGACACGTAGAGCCGCTGATGATGAGAAATTCTCAGCCTTGGCATTCAAGATCATGACTGACCCATTTGTTGGCCAGCTGATCTTCTTCCGTGTTTACTCAGGTGTAATGAAATCTGGCGACACGATCTACAACCCAATCAAGGGCAAGAAAGAACGTGTTGGTCGTTTGTTGCAGATGCATGCAAACGAACGTGAAGAAATTAAAGAAGTATTTGCGGGTGATATCGCAGCTGCAGTTGGTCTAAAAGACGCAACTACTGGCGAAACACTGTGTGATCCAGATGGCATCGTGATTTTGGAGCGCATGGTATTCCCAGAGCCGGTGATCTCACAGGCAGTAGAGCCAAAGACAAAACCAGACCAAGAAAAAATGGGCCTTGCTTTAAATCGTTTGGCACAAGAAGATCCATCATTCCGCGTAAAGACAGACGAAGAGTCTGGCCAAACTATTATTTCCGGTATGGGCGAGCTCCATTTGGAAATTTTGGTTGACCGTATGCGTCGTGAATTTGGTGTTGAGGCAACTGTTGGTAAGCCACAAGTTGCTTATCGCGAAACTATTCGTAAGGTTTGCGAAGAAGTTGAAGGTAAATTTGTTAAGCAGTCTGGCGGTCGTGGTCAGTACGGACACGTTGTGCTCAAGCTTGAACCACAAGAGCCAGGCAAAGGTTTCCAATTCGTAGACGCTATTAAGGGCGGTGTAGTTCCACGTGAATATATCCCTGCAGTAGAAAAAGGAATTATCGAAACTTTGAACTCCGGTATTTTGGCTGGCTATCCAGTTGTAGATATCAAAGCAACATTGTTCTTCGGTTCATACCATGACGTTGACTCCAACGAAAACGCATTTAAGATGGCGGGTTCGATGGCATTCAAAGACGGTATGCGCAAAGCATCACCAGTGTTGCTTGAACCAATGATGGCTGTTGAAGTTGAAACACCAGAAGATTTCATGGGTAACGTAATGGGTGACCTCTCATCACGTCGCGGTATTTTGCAAGGTATGGATGACATTCCAGGGGGCGGAAAGATCGTTCGCGCTGAAGTGCCATTGGCAGAGATGTTTGGTTACTCAACTGGCTTGCGCTCGTTGACCCAAGGTCGCGCTACCTACACCATGGAATTTAAGCATTATTCCGAAGCACCTAAGAACGTTGCTGAAGCAGTTATGGCTGCTAAAGCGAAGTAATTTATCCACATTATTTTGAATATTGACTAGCTAAGAAGGCAGACAAAAAAATGGCAAAAGAAAAGTTTGAGCGGACAAAACCGCACGTAAACGTTGGCACTATTGGTCACGTTGACCACGGTAAAACTACCTTGACAGCTGCAATTGCAACCGTGCTCTCTAAGCAATTTGGTGGCGAAGCAAAAGCATACGATCAGATCGATGCTGCTCCAGAAGAAAAAGCACGCGGTATTACGATTAATACAGCACACGTTGAGTATGAGACTGCAAATCGTCACTACGCACACGTGGATTGCCCAGGACATGCTGACTACGTAAAGAACATGATTACGGGCGCTGCTCAGATGGACGGCGCTATTTTGGTTTGCTCTGCAGCTGACGGCCCAATGCCACAAACGCGTGAGCACATCCTCTTGGCACGCCAAGTTGGTGTTCCTTACATCGTGGTTTTCTTAAACAAATGCGACATGGTTGATGATGCTGAATTGTTAGAGCTAGTTGAAATGGAAGTGCGTGAGCTTTTATCTAAGTACGACTTCCCAGGCGATGACACTCCAATCATTCAAGGTTCTGCTAAGTTAGCTCTTGAAGGCGACGAAGGCCCAATGGGTAAAGAAGCCATCATGAAATTGGCTGATGCACTAGATACTTATATCCCAACTCCAGAGCGTGCCATTGACGGTGCGTTCTTGATGCCAGTAGAGGACGTGTTCTCTATCTCCGGTCGCGGTACTGTTGTTACAGGCCGTATCGAGCGCGGTATCGTTAAGGTTGGTGAAGAGATTGAAATTATTGGTATCAAGCCAACCCTCAAGACCACTTGTACTGGTGTTGAAATGTTCCGCAAATTGCTCGACCAAGGTCAAGCAGGCGATAACGTCGGTATCTTGTTACGCGGCACAAAACGTGAAGAAGTTGAGCGCGGCCAAGTGTTGGCTAAGCCAGGTTCAATCACCCCACATACTCACTTTACAGCCGAGGTTTACATCTTGGGTAAAGATGAAGGTGGCCGTCATACACCATTCTTTAACAACTATCGTCCCCAGTTCTACTTCCGTACTACGGACGTGACTGGTTCAATCGAGTTGCCAAAAGACAAAGAAATGGTGATGCCTGGTGATAACGTCACGATTACCGTAAAACTCATCGCGCCAATCGCGATGGAAGAAGGTTTACGTTTTGCGATCCGTGAAGGTGGCCGTACTGTTGGCGCCGGTGTGGTTGCTAAGATTTTGGCTTAATAGATTTAAAGCGGTAGAAGTAAATATTATTTAGCGGTTTGCTAACCGGTGACATCAGTGCTGCTGATGTCACCGAGCTCTTTAGAAATATAACGCGGCAGCACCGCAACGCTCTTTGGAATTAATATGCAAAACCAAAAAATTCGTATTCGTCTTAAAGCATTTGATTACCGTTTGATCGACCAGTCTGCAGCTGAAATCGTTGATACAGCTAAGCGTACTGGTGCGGTTGTTAAGGGCCCAGTACCTTTGCCAACGCGTATTGAGCGTTTTGACATTCTGCGTTCACCACACGTGAACAAGACTTCACGTGACCAGCTAGAGATACGTACCCATCTGCGTTTGATGGATATCGTTGATCCTACAGAGAAAACAGTAGATGCTTTGATGAAATTAGACCTTCCAGCAGGTGTGGATGTCGAAATTAAGTTGCAGTAATTGAGTATTTCCAGTCTTTGCGCTTGCCAAGACTGGGCTTTCGGGATAGAATCTAAGGCTTCGCTCAATTATTTGGGCGAATATTCAGGTTTTATCAGCATTAAAAACGTTGTAACTTATTGATTTAGAAGTACTTTTACTTGTAAATCACTTAAATTAATTTTGCCGACCAATCGAAGTCGGCGTGGAGCATGATTATGAGCTTAGGCTTAATCGGTCGCAAGATCGGCATGACCCGTCTATTTACGGACGAAGGGGAAGCAATTCCTGTCACCGTAATTGACGTGAGCGACAACAGAATCGCTCAAATCAAGACCCAGGCAACTGATGGCTATGATGCTATCCAGTTGGCACATGGCACACGTAGAGCTACTCGCGTTACCAAAGCAATGGCTGGTCACTTCGCTAAAGCGGGTGTGATGGCTGGTAACGGTCTCAACGAATTCCAACTAGATGCTGCAAAAATCGCAGAAATGGCACCAGGACAAGTAATTCCTGCTGACACTGCATTTGCTGCTGGCCAAAAAGTGGATGTACAAGGCGTAACGATTGGTAAAGGCTACGCCGGTACCATCAAGCGCCATCACTTCGCTTCAGGTCGCGCGTCACACGGTAACTCACGTTCACATAACGTGCCAGGTTCTATCGGTATGGCGCAAGATCCAGGTCGTGTTTTCCCAGGTAAGCGCATGACAGGCCACCTTGGTGACGAGACACGCACTGTACAAAATTTAGTCATCGCACGCATTGATGCAGAACGCAATCTCATCATGGTTAAAGGCGCTATTCCAGGCGCCCCAGGCGGTAAAGTGATTGTTACTCCAGCGGTGAAGACACCGTTGAAGAAGAAATAAGGAGAGCGAATATGGAACTTAAGCTTCTCCAAGATAACGGAACTTTAGGCGCAGGCATTCAAGCCTCACCAGAAGTATTCGAACGCGAATATAACGAAGCATTGGTACACCAAGTTGTTGTGGCTTACCAAGCAAATGCACGTAGCGGTAACCGCGCACAAAAAGACCGTGAGCAAGTTAAGCACACAACCAAAAAACCTTGGCGTCAAAAGGGCACTGGTCGTGCACGTGCTGGTATGAGCTCTTCCCCGCTTTGGCGTGGAGGTGGTCGTATATTCCCGAATTCACCTGAAGAAAATTTCAGCCAAAAAGTAAACAAGAAAATGTACCGCGCTGGTATGAGATCTATTTTGTCTCAGTTAGCTCGCGAAGGTCGTTTGAATGTTGTTGACCAATTTACTCTTGATGCTCCAAAGACTAAAGTTTTAGCTGACAAAGTTAAAGCAATGGGATTGGATTCAGTCTTGATCATCGTTGATCAGGTTAGCGAGAATTTGTACTTGGCATCACGCAACTTGCATAAGGTTGCTGTATGTGAGCCACAGCACGCTGATCCATTAGCTTTAGTTCAATACAAAAAAGTATTGGTAAGCAAAGCAGCGATCGCAAAAATTGAGGAGTTGCTGAAATGAGCCAAGTCCGTAAAAACGATCACAGCTTGATGAAGGTTCTGCTTGGGCCGGTTATCTCTGAAAAAGCAACCATGGTTGCAGAGAAAAACGAACAAGTGGTATTTCAAGTTACACGCGACGCCAATAAGAGCGATGTGAAACAAGCAGTTGAGTTGCTCTTTAAGGTGCAAGTTGACTCTGTTCAAATCGTAAATCAAAAAGGTAAGCCAAAGCGCTATGGCCGTTTTGAAGGTCGTCGTGACCATACCAAGAAGGCCTACGTTAGCTTGAAGCCAGGTCAAGAAATTAACTTTGAAGCGGAGGCGAATTAATCATGCCTTTGATGAAGACAAAACCGACCTCACCGGGTCGTCGCTCAATGGTCAAGGTGGTCAATCCTGACCTGCATAAAGGTAAACCTTTTGCAGCGTTGGTAGAGCCACAGTTCCAAAAAGCAGGTCGTAATAATAATGGTCATATCACTACCCGTCATAAGGGTGGTGGTCATAAGCATCACTATCGTGTTGTTGATTTCAAACGCAACGACAAAGATGGCATTCCAGCAAAAGTAGAACGCTTGGAATACGATCCAAACCGCAGTGCAAATATTGCATTGATCGTGTTTGCTGATGGTGAGCGTCGCTATATTCTGGCTGCAAAAGGCATGACAGTTGGTCAGCCATTGATGAGTGGCTCTGAAGCCCCAATCAAGTCTGGTAACAATTTGCCAATTCGCAACATTCCAGTTGGTAGCACCATTCACTGCGTAGAAATGTTGCCAGGTAAAGGTGCTCAAATCGCACGTTCCGCTGGCGGCTCTGCAGTGTTGTTAGCTCGTGAAGGCGTATACGCTCAGGTGCGCTTGCGCTCTGGTGAAGTTCGTCGTATTTTAATCGAGTGTCGTGCCACTATTGGTGAAGTTGGTAATGAAGAGCACAGCTTGCGCGTTATTGGTAAAGCTGGTGCAAATCGCTGGCGCGGTATTCGCCCAACCGTTCGCGGTGTGGCAATGAACCCAGTAGATCACCCACACGGTGGTGGTGAAGGTAGAACTGGCGAAGGCCGTGTACCTGTCTCCCCATGGGGCACACCAACCAAAGGTTATCGTACACGTCGCAATAAGCGTACAACTTCGATGATCGTTCAACGTCGTCAAAAACGTTAAGCGATAAGGATAAATAGATATGACACGTTCAGCTAAAAAAGGCCCATTTTGCGAAGCCAGCTTAGTAAATAAAGTTGAAGTCGCACAAGCCAACAAAGACAAAAAGCCGATTAAAACTTGGTCACGCCGTTCAACAATCCTCCCAGACTTTATTGGTCTGACGATTGCTGTACATAACGGTCGTCAACACGTTCCGGTATATGTATCAGAAAACATGGTGGGTCATAAGTTAGGCGAATTTGCCTTGACCCGTACTTTCAAAGGTCACGCTGCTGACAAGAAAGTAACGAAGAAGTAAGGGGATGATGATGGAAGTAAAAGCTATTCACAAAGGCGCCCGCATTTCTGCGCAAAAGACACGTTTGGTCGCTGATCAAATTCGTGGTTTGCCAATTGCACGCGCATTGAACATTTTGAATTTCAGCCCCAAAAAAGCTGCCTTCATTGTGAAGAAAGTTGTTGAGTCCGCAATGGCCAACGCTGAACACAATAAGGGTGCTGATATTGATGAGCTCAAGGTTTCAACAATTATTGTTGATAAGGGTACTTCCTTGAAGCGCTTCACAGCACGTGCTAAGGGTCGTGGCAATCAAATCGAAAAACAAACATGTCACATTACCGTGACCTTGAGTAACTAAGGGAAGATATGGGACAAAAGATAAACCCAACCGGATTCCGACTCTCGGTAACGAAGAACTGGACATCGAAGTGGTATGCAAACAATACTGATTTTGCAAAGATGCTTAAAGAGGACGTAGATGTCCGCATCTATTTGAAAAAGAAATTAAAGAATGCATCTGTTAGCAAGGTAATCATCGAGCGTCCTGCAAAGAATGCACGTATTACTATCTATAGCTCACGTCCAGGTGTTGTGATCGGTAAAAAAGGCGAAGATATTGAAGTGCTCCGTCGTGAACTTCAAAAGCGCATGGGCGTTCCAGTCCACGTGAATATCGAAGAAATTCGTAAGCCTGAAGTGGATGCTCAATTAATTGCTGATTCTATTACTCAGCAGTTAGAGAAGCGCATCATGTTCCGACGTGCAATGAAGCGCGCAATGCAAAATGCAATGCGTCTTGGCGCACAAGGAATCAAGATCATGTCTTCTGGTCGTTTGAACGGTGCTGAGATTGCACGTCGCGAATGGTACCGTGAAGGCCGCGTTCCTCTTCATACATTGAAAGCTGATATTGATTACGCTACATCAGAAGCGGAAACAACATACGGCATCATCGGTGTAAAAGTTTGGGTATATAAAGGCGATACATTAGGTCGTGGTGCTGATGCTCCAGCTGTAACAGCAGAGCCAGCGGCTGATGAAAAGAAGCCACGTCGTGCACCAGCCAAAACAACCGCACGCAAACCCGCAGCTGACAGCAAGCCATTGGTTGCTGCTAAGCCAACAGTAAAGCGTGTACCGAAAGCCGTTGAAGCCGTAAGTGCTGAAGCGCAGAAGTCAGGAGAGTAAGCATGCTACAACCAAAGCGTCGTAAGTATCGCAAGGAACAAAAGGGACGTAACACTGGCGTGGCAACACGTGGTAGTTCAGTGGCCTTTGGTGACTTTGGATTGAAAGCTATTGGCCGTGGTCGTTTGACTGCACGTCAGATTGAATCTGCACGTCGCGCAATGACCCGTCACATTAAGCGTGGTGGTCGTATTTGGATTCGCATTTTCCCAGATAAGCCAATTTCACAAAAGCCAGCTGAAGTGCGTATGGGTAACGGTAAAGGTAATCCAGAGTACTACGTAGCAGAAATTCAACCAGGCAAGATTTTGTACGAGATGGATGGAGTAGATGAAACATTGGCGCGCGAAGCTTTCAAGCTTGCTGCTGCTAAGTTGCCATTACAAACCACTTTCGTGATTCGCCACTTAGGTTGATCGGGATAGAGATTATGAAAAAGACAGAATTAGCATCCAAAGACCTGGTTGCCTTGAACGCAGAATTGACAGAGCTCTTGAAGACAAGCTTCAAACTCCGTATGCAAAAAGGTACTCAGCAACTCACAAATACCAGCCAATTGGGTAAGACTAAGCGTGAAATTGCTCGCGTAAAGACGTTTATTACTCAAAAAACTGCACAGAAATAAGGAAAAAGGGATATGACAGAATTATCTAAACCCTTGCGCCGCACCCTAGTGGGTCGTGTCGTTAGCGATAAAATGCAAAAAACTGTGACTGTGCTAGTTGAGCGCCAAGTAAAACATGCGCTTTATGGCAAATATGTTGGACAGTCCAAAAAATACCACGCTCATGACGAAGCTGGTCAATACAAGATGGGTGATACCGTTGAAATTGCTGAATCTAGGCCAATTTCACGTACTAAATCTTGGGTAGTGACCCGTTTAGTTCAAGAATCAAAGGGTATTTAAAGAAATACTAGGGATTTTGGCGAAATCTATTGCCAAATCCCTGTTTTACGTAGTATGATAGTCGGCTTCTCTGGTTTTATTGGGGAAGCAGTGTTTTTTCATTAATTCCGGGTTTTAGCTTTCGTTAAAGCCCATAGACGGAACCAAGACTGTTTGCCTTTGGCTAACAAGTTGGGGATTAAAAAATGATTCAGACCGAAAGTAGATTACAGGTCGCCGATAACACGGGCGCCAGTGAAGTTTTGTGCATCAAGGTATTGGGCGGCTCTAAGCGTCGTTACGCCAGTATCGGTGATGTCATTAAGGTGACTGTAAAGTCCGCCGCACCACGTGGCCGTGTAAAAAAAGGTGACATTTATAACGCCGTAGTGGTAAGAACTGCTAAAGGTGTACGCCGTCCAGATGGCTCATTGATTAAGTTCGATGGCAATGCTGCGGTATTGCTCAACGCTAAGTTAGAGCCAATTGGCACACGTATCTTTGGACCAGTCACACGCGAATTGCGTACTGAAAAGTTCATGAAGATCGTTTCTCTCGCCCCCGAAGTTATTTAAGAGGCTGATATGAAAAAAATTCGTAAAGGTGATTCAGTAGTTTTATTGACTGGCCGCGATAAGGGCAAGCAAGGAACTGTTACAGCTGTTCTCGAGAACAAATTAGTGATCGAAGGCGTAAATATTTACAAAAAGAGCGTTAAGCCAAATCCAGCAGCCGGTGTTACTGGCGGCATGATTGACAAGACGATGCCTGTTCACATTTCTAATGTGGCTGTGGTTGACGGTAACGGCAAACCATCACGTGTTGGTATCAAACTCGTCGACGGTAAAAAGCAACGTTTCCTCAAAACCACTGGCGCAACTTTAAGCGCATAAGGGGCACGGAGAAATTATGAGCACACGTTTTCAAGAACACTATCAAGCAAAAGTTGTTGCTGATCTAATGACCAAGTTTGGCTACAAGTCAATTATGGAAGTTCCACGTATCACTAAGGTAACCCTGAATATGGGCTTGGGCGATGCAGTGAACGACAAGAAAATTATCGAAAATGCAGTTGGTGATTTGACTAAAGTAGCAGGGCAAAAGCCAGTTGTGACAAAAGCTAAAAAAGCGATTGCTGGTTTCAAAATTCGTCAAGGCTACCCAATTGGTGCCATGGTGACATTGCGCGGTCAGCGCATGTATGAATTTTTAGATCGTTTCGTTACTGTTGCTTTGCCACGCGTACGTGACTTCCGCGGAATTTCCGGTAAGGCATTTGACGGCCGCGGTAATTACAACATCGGCGTTAAAGAGCAAATCATTTTCCCTGAGATCGAATACGACAAAATTGATGCCCTCCGCGGTCTCAATATTAGTATTACGACGACCGCTAAGACTGACGAAGAAGCAAAAGCTTTGTTAGCAGCGTTCAAATTCCCTTTCCGCAATTAAGAGGCTAACGTGGCAAAACTATCCCTAATTGAGCGCGAGAATAAGCGCGCAAAAACTGTAGAGAAGTACGCTGTAAAGCGTGCAGAACTCAAAGCAATCATCGCTGATCAATCACGCAGTGATGAAGAGCGCTATGAGGCTCGCTTGAAGCTACAGGCACTTCCACGTAACGCAAGCCCGATTCGTCAAAGAAATCGTTGTTCATTAACCGGTCGTCCGCGCGGTGTATTCAGTAAGTTTGGTTTAGCGCGTAGCAAAATTCGTGAAATCGCCTTCCGTGGCGAAATCCCCGGTTTAACCAAGGCCAGCTGGTAAGCGGCGAAAGAATTAGGAGAACTCATGAGTATCAGCGATCCAATCGCCGACATGTTGACAAGGATCCGCAATGCGCAAGCAGTGCAGAAACCCGTAGTCTTGATGCCGTCGTCAAAAGTTAAAGTAGCTATTGCAAAAGTCTTGCAGGATGAAGGTTATATCGATAGTTTTGAAATCAAAGGTGAAGCAGCTAAGCCAGTGCTACATATTGAACTCAAATACTACGCAGGCCGTCCTGTTATTGAGCGTATTGACCGTGTTTCTACACCAAGTCTACGTATCTACAAAGGCCGTCATGACATTCCTGAAGTAATGAATGGCTTGGGCATTGCAATTATTTCAACCCCACAAGGCGTAATGACAGACCGCAAAGCACGTGCAAACGGCGTTGGTGGCGAAGTTATTTGCTACGTCGCGTAAGGAGAGAAATATGTCCCGCGTTGGTAAATCACCTATTCCAGTCCCTAAGGGCGCTGAAATCAGCATCAACGGTGCAAACATTACTGTTAAGGGTCCATTGGGCACTTTGACACATAACTTGCATCCTTCTGTTGGTTTGAAACAAGAAGACGGCGTATTGACAGTTGTTTTAAATAACAGCACACCAGAAGCTGGTGCACAGTCAGGTACAGCCCGCGCTTTGGTAAATAACATGGTTGTTGGCGTAACTGCTGGCTTTGAGCGCAAGCTCAGCTTAGTGGGCGTTGGTTACCGTGCTGCTGCCCAGGGCGATTCATTGAAATTGCAGTTAGGTTTCTCACACGACATTATTTACAACCTGCCAAAGGGTGTAAAAGCTGAGACCCCAACTCAAACTGAAATCATTATCAAAGGTTCCAACAAGCAGCAGGTTGGCCAGGTTGCTGCTGAAGTTCGCGCATACCGTTCACCAGAGCCATACAAAGGCAAAGGCGTTCGGTACGTGGATGAGGTTGTACACCTGAAAGAAACTAAGAAGAAGTAAGCGAGATTAGAAAATGAATAAAGACGAATCCAGACAAAGACGTGCTAGGCAGACTCGTATTCGCATTGCCGAAGCATTGGCAAATCGCTTAACAGTTATCCGTAGCAACACACATATTTCTGCACAGGTATATAGCCCATGTGGAACCAAAGTTGTAGCAGCTGCTTCAACAATGGAAAAAGATTTGCGCCAAGCGATCAAAAACGGCGGCAACGCTGAAGCTGCAAAACAAATCGGCAAGTTAGTTGCTGAGCGTGCCGTTAAAGCAGGCATTGTTGATGTTGCTTTTGATCGTTCCGGTCATCGTTACCACGGCCGTATTAAGGCCTTAGCTGAAGCTGCGCGTGAAGCCGGCCTGAAGTTCTAATAGGGTTTAGGAAAAAACATGGCAAAAATGCAAACCAAGATGCAAAACGAAGAGCGTGATGATGGTCTTCGCGAGAAGATGATTGCTGTTAATCGTGTAACTAAAGTGGTTAAGGGTGGTCGTATTCTCGGCTTCGCTGCACTCACTGTAGTTGGCGATGGCGATGGTCGTATCGGCATGGGCAAAGGCAAATCAAAAGAAGTTCCAGTGGCTGTTCAAAAGGCAATGGACGAAGCGCGTCGCAAGATGATCAAAGTTTCCTTACGTAAAGGTACTTTGCAACATACTGTGATCGGTAAGCATGGCGCATCACGCGTGATGATTTCTCCAGCTAAAGACGGTACTGGCGTTATCGCTGGTGGCCCAATGCGCGCAATTTTCGATGTAATGGGTGTAACTAACGTTGTTGCTAAGTCACTTGGCTCAACCAACCCTTACAACATGGTTCGTGCAACGATTGATGGCTTGAGCAAGATGAGCACTCCTTCTGAAATTGCTGCTAAGCGTGGCAAATCAGTAGAAGAGATTCTCGGCTAAGACCAAATATTAGGAATCTATAAATGACAACAACCAACTCCAAAGTCAAACTGCAATTAGTGCGCAGCTTGATCGGCACACGCGAAAGCCACCGTGCAACCGTTCGCGGCTTAGGCCTGCGTCGCATCAATTCTGTTTCAGAATTGGAAGACACTCCAGCTGTTCGCGGAATGATTAATAAAGTTTCTTATCTAGTTAAAGTCGTTGGCTAACAACTAGCAAGTAAATAGGCGAAGAATATGCAACTCAATACACTCAAACCCGCAGCGGGCTCCAATAAAAATCGTCGTCGCGTTGGTCGCGGCATCGGTTCTGGTCTTGGAAAAACAGCTGGTCGTGGTCATAAAGGTCAGAAGTCACGCTCAGGTGGATTCCATAAAGTGGGATTCGAAGGCGGACAGATGCCGATGTATCGTCGTTTGCCAAAACGTGGTTTCGTGTCTTTGACACGTCGTCATGTTGGTCAAATTACTTTGAACGACTTAGCAAAAATCAATCTACCAGAAGTGGACTTATTGGTTTTGAGAGCCCACGGTTTTGCTGGTGAGCAGATTAATTCAGTAAAAGTGATTAAGACTGGTGAACTGTCTATTGCAGTAACCCTCAAGGGTATTACAGCAACTGCAGGTGCAAAAGCAGCTATTGAAGCAGCTGGCGGCAAATTGGTTGACTTGGTTTAATTAGTTTTTAGTAAATAATGGCACTCGCACCCTCCAACGCAGCAGGTATTGCTCAATCAGGAAACAAGTTTGGCGAATTACGTCAACGCTTGGTATTCCTGGTTTTAGCATTGCTCGTGTTCCGTTTGGGTGCGCACATTCCAGTGCCAGGTATTGATCCAGACCAATTAGCACAATTGTTCGCAGGGCAAAAAGACGGTATTTTGGGTATGTTTAACCTATTCTCAGGTGGTGCACTATCCCGCTTTACAGTTTTTGCATTGGGAATCATGCCATATATCTCTGCGTCAATCATCATGCAGTTGATGACGATTGTTATTCCCACTTTGGAGTCTTTGAAAAAAGAAGGTCAAGCGGGGCAGCGCAAGATTACTCAATACACCCGTTACGGCACTGTGTTGCTGGCAACATTCCAGGCTTTAGGTATTTCAGTTGCGCTTCAAGCCCAACCAGGTTTGGTTATTAATCCTGGTCTGATCTTCGAACTCAATACAGTAGTGACTTTAGTTACTGGCACGATGTTCCTCATGTGGCTTGGTGAGCAGATTACTGAGCGTGGTCTTGGTAACGGTATCTCCATCATTATTTTCGGCGGCATTGTTTCTGGCCTGCCAACTGCAATCGGTAGCTTGCTTGAATTAGTTCGCACCGGTTCAATGAATATCCTGTCTGCATTGCTGATCGTGGTGATCTGTATTGCAGTGACTTATTTTGTGGTGTTTGTAGAGCGTGGTCAGCGCCGTATTTTGGTGAACTACGCTAAACGTCAAGTTGGCAACAAGGTTTATGGTGGCCAATCTTCGTATTTCCCGCTGAAGTTAAATATGGCTGGCGTTATTCCTCCAATTTTTGCTTCGTCTATTATTTTGTTCCCTGCGACTATCGCTGGCTGGTTTACATCAGGCGAGCCAACCAATATGTTTAGCAAAGTCATTAAGGACTTGGCTGCAACATTGGCCCCAGGTCAACCTGTTTACACAATCTTGTATGCTGCAGCGATTATTTTCTTCTGCTTTTTCTACACTGCATTGGTTTTTAACAGCCGTGACACTGCAGATAATCTTAAGAAGAGCGGTGCCTTTGTTCCTGGTATTCGTCCTGGTGATCAGACCGGTCGCTACATTGACAAGATCTTGGTTCGTTTGACATTGGCTGGTGCAATTTATATGGTTTTGGTTTGCTTGTTACCAGAATTCTTAGTGTTGAAGTACAACGTGCCATTTTATTTTGGCGGTACTTCATTGTTGATTATTGTCGTTGTTGCAATGGATTTCATGGCTCAAGTTCAGTCATTCGTTATGCAACAACAGTATGGTTCTTTAATGAAAAAAGCTAACTTTAAGATGGGCGCTTAACTGAATGTCTAAAGACGATGTAATTCAGATGGCGGGAGAAATTATTGAGAATTTGCCGAACGCAATGTTTCGCGTGAAGCTAGAGAACGGACATGTGGTTCTAGGGCACATTTCTGGAAAGATGAGGATGCATTACATCCGCATCCTGCCAGGAGATAAGGTGACGGTGGAGATGACTCCTTACGACCTGACGCGCGCAAGAATTATTTTCCGAGCGAAGTAAAGATTAAGTAGTACATATTTTTTTAGAGGTGAGTTATGAAAGTTTTAGCATCCGTTAAGTGTATTTGCAGAAATTGCAAGATCATTAAGCGCAAACGCGTTGTTCGCGTGATCTGTTCTTCAGACGCACGTCATAAGCAGCGTCAAGGCTGATCTGGTTAATTAAGAGGAAATCTCATGGCACGTATCGCTGGGGTAAACATCCCAAATCATCAACATACTGTTATCGGTTTAACAGCAATTTTTGGCATTGGCACAACTCGTGCTCGCAAAATTTGTGAAACCACAGGTGTTGCTATCGACAAAAAAGTTAAAGATCTTACTGATGGTGACTTGGAAAAGTTGCGTGATGAAGTAGGTAAATTTATTACTGAAGGTGACCTTCGTCGTGAAGTAACGATGAACATCAAGCGTTTGATGGACTTGGGCTGCTACCGCGGCGTACGTCATCGCAAGGGCTTGCCTGTACGTGGTCAACGTACTAAGACGAACGCGCGTACCCGCAAGGGCCCACGTAAGTCTGGCGTGCAACTCAAGAAATAATCAAGAAAGTTTATTGACATGGCAAAACAACAATCCGCTTCTGCAGCTTCACAGCGTGCACGCAAGAAGGTTAAAAAGAACGTTGCTGACGGCATTGCACACGTTCACGCTTCTTTTAACAACACTATTATTACGATCACTGATCGCCAAGGTAATGCGCTTTCATGGGCAACATCTGGTGGCCAGGGCTTCAAGGGCTCACGTAAATCAACACCTTTTGCTGCTCAGGTAGCGGCAGAAGTAGCAGGTAAAGCTGCCGTTGAGTGCGGAATCAAGAACTTAGAAGTTCAGATCAAGGGTCCAGGCCCAGGTCGTGAATCAGCAGTTCGTGCATTGAATTCTTTGGGCATCAAGATCACAGAAATTCAAGACGTAACTCCAGTTCCGCACAATGGTTGCCGTCCTCCTAAGCGTCGTCGTATCTAAGCTTGGATGTTGGCAGTACAACAGTTTTAGTAGTTTTTTATTAAAGCCCACTGTTCATCTGAATTAAAGGGTGAACTCACCGTCAGTCGTAAGGCTGCGGCAAAGAAAGGAAAGCATCGTGGCACGTTACTTAGGGCCTAAGGCCAAATTAGCACGTCGGGAAGGTACCGACTTATTTTTAAAGAGCGCACGTCGCGCCCTGTCAGACAAGTGCAAGTTAGATACTAAGCCTGGTCAACATGGCCGTACATCTGGCTCAAGAACATCTGATTACGGTAATCAATTGCGTGAAAAGCAAAAGGTTAAGCGTATGTACGGAATTTTAGAGCGTCAGTTCCGTCGTTATTTCGCTGAAGCTGAGCGTCGCAAGGGCAATACTGGCTCAACATTGCTTCAGTTATTGGAATCACGCCTTGATAACGTTGTTTATCGTATGGGCTTTGGTTCTACTCGTGCTGAAGCGCGTCAATTGGTTTCCCACTGTGCAATTTTGCTCAATGGTAGCCCAGTAAATATTCCATCTATTCAGGTCAAGCCTGGTGATGTAGTTGCGATTCGTGAAAAAGCGAAGAAGCAAACACGTATTACAGAATCACTCAATTTGGTTCAGCAGATGGCAGCAGTTGGCTGGGTATCAGTCGATGCAGCAAAGCTGGAGGGAACATTTAAGCAGGTGCCTGACCGTGAAGACATTAGCGGCGAAATTAATGAAAGTTTGATCGTCGAATTGTATTCACGCTAATTAGGCACTCTCAAGGAAAAAATATGCAAACAAATTTGCTCAAGCCAAAAATTATTTCTGTTGAAGCGCTTACAGCCAACCAAGCTAAGGTTGTCATGGAGCCGTTCGAGCGTGGTTATGGCCACACACTCGGTAATGCTTTACGTCGTGTTTTGTTGTCATCGATGGTTGGTTATGCGCCAACTGAAGTGGCAATTGCTGGTGTTGTTCATGAATACTCCACATTAGATGGCGTTCAAGAGGATGTAGTTAACCTTTTGTTGAACCTCAAAGGTATCGTATTTAAGTTGCAGTCACGTGATGAAGTCACTATCAATTTGCGTAAAGAAGGCCCAGGCGTAGTTACAGCAAAAGATATCGACCTACCACATGATGTAGAAATCATTAATCCTGATCATGTTATCGCCCACTTGTCAGCTGGTGGCAAGTTGGATATGCAGATCAAGGTTGAAAAAGGTCGTGGCTATGTGCCAGGCAATATGCGTCAATACCATGACGAAACTACCAAGATCATTGGTCGTATCGTGTTGGATGCCTCATTTAGCCCAGTAAGCCGTGTTAGCTATGCTGTTGAATCTGCCCGTGTTGAGCAACGTACCGACCTCGATCGTCTCGTAATGACTATCGAAACAAACGGTGTGTTGTCTCCTGAGGAGGCAATTCGTCAAGCAGCTACCATTTTGGTTGATCAGTTAGTTGTATTCGCGGCCCTCGAAAGCAGCGAAGTTTCTGGTGATCTCGCGCCAAGCCGCTCTTCAATGGTTGATCCAATGTTGATGCGTCCGGTTGATGATCTCGAACTCACAGTGCGCTCTGCAAACTGCTTGAAGGCTGAGAACATTTACTACATCGGTGACTTAATTCAACGTACTGAAAATGAATTGTTGAAGACGCCTAATTTGGGTCGCAAGTCTTTGAACGAAATCAAAGATGTATTGGCGGCTCGTGGCTTAAGTCTTGGCATGAAACTCGAAAGCTGGCCTCCAGCTAACCTCGAGAAATAATTAGAAAGGAAGCATCATGCGTCACGGAAACGGCTTACGCAAACTAAACAGAACATCATCACATCGCTTGGCGATGCTGCGCAACATGTCCAATTCTCTTTTGGAGCACGAAGTGATTAAA
Organism: Polynucleobacter sp. AP-Elch-400A-B2; assembly: GCF_018688355.1. Taxonomy (NCBI): domain Bacteria; kingdom Pseudomonadati; phylum Pseudomonadota; class Betaproteobacteria; order Burkholderiales; family Burkholderiaceae; genus Polynucleobacter; species Polynucleobacter sp. AP-Elch-400A-B2. The sequence goes on from NZ_CP061317.1 coordinate 69,915, forward strand.
ACCACTTTGCCAAAAGCTAAAGAATTGCGCATGGTTGTTGAGCCTTTGATTACCTTGGGTAAAAAAGATAACTTAGCAAACCGTCGCTTAGCATTTAATCGCACACGCGACCGTGATATCGTGACCAAACTCTTCACAGAGCTCGGCCCACGTTACGCAACTCGTCCAGGTGGCTACCTTCGTATTTTGAAGTTCGGCTTCCGTCATGGTGATAATGCACCAATGGCTTTGGTTGAATTGGTAGATCGTCCAGAAGTTGAAGAAACAGCAGTAGCTGAAGAGGCTTAAGTCCTTTAGCAAGAGTAAAAGCCAGGCTTCGGTCTGGCTTTTTCCATTTATACGGTTATAAATACATCATGACCCCCGATAAATCTACTGAGTTACTGATTGTTATCACTACTTTTGCATCACTAGAGGATGCAAAGAAAATGGCGAATCAACTGATTGCGGATCGATTGGCTGCATGCGTACAAATTCAAGAGGGTATACATTCCATCTATCGGTGGGATGGCAAGATTTGCGAGGGAAAGGAAGTTTTACTGTCAGCAAAAACAACTGCAGATAAATGGACGGATATTTCTAGTTTCATAAAAAGTCATCACCCTTATGATTTGCCTGAAGTGATTGCGTATGCTCCTGAAAAATACGAGGCGCATTATGGCAAATGGGTGGAGTCCGAGGTAAAGTAGTTCTATGAGATTCCTGGGTAAATTTATTCCTCTAGTTGCTGCATTGCTTGTAGTTATTAGTAATGTATTTGCAGCACCGGAATTCCTCCCTCCTGAAAAAGCATTTCAGGCTGAAGCGACATGGGTAGCCAATACAAATGATGTCGAGATAGAGATTTTCCCAGCCAAGGGTTACTACATCTATCAGGAATCCCTCCATCTCAAGATGGGTTCAGAGCCCAATAAATTAGGACTTGTAAAGACATCGCTCCCCACTGGGATTGAAAAGTTTGATGAGACTTTTCAAAAGAAAATGCAAGTTTACAAACAAGCATTTCTTATTACCTTGGATAAAAAAGCTGAAATAGGAAAGCCTCTCTACCTGGAGTTAGAATTACAAGGATGCGCTGAAGCTGGGATTTGTTATCCGCCAATGATCCTGAAATTTTTACTTTCAGGCCCCGGAGTAAAGGCTCGGCCGATACCCGAAGTATCGGATGGAGATAAGGCAAGCAAGGATTCAAAAACAGCATTGAGCTTGATGGACGTTTGGCGTGAGCGTGATGATGTTAATGTCATTAGTCGTTTTTTAGAGAGCACGCCCACAGCATATCTATTCTTGGCATTCTTCATTTTGGGCCTGGCATTAGCTTTTACGCCTTGCGTTCTTCCCATGTTGCCAATTTTGTCGAGCATCGTGTTTGGAGCGCAGGGCAAGCAATCCATTACTAAGGGTCGTGCAAGCCTATTAGCGACCGCCTATGTACTTGGAATGGCTTGTGTCTATGCATTAGCGGGGGTCTTGATGGCTGCCTTAGGCGGCAGTGTTCAGAGAGCCTTACAAAGCCCTATAGCGCTCATCGCGTTTGCATTACTGCTGCTGGCCTTATCAGGGAGTCTATTCGGCCTATACGAGATCAGAATGCCCCAATCATGGCAGCAAAAAATAGATCAATTAGCAGGACGTCACAAGGGGGGCAGCTTTGCAGGTGCCTTTGCTTTGGGCGGAATCTCCACATTAGTTGCTAGCCCTTGCATTACAGCCCCGTTGGCTGGAGTCCTTGCATTTATTGCTCAAACAGGCTCAATGAGCCTGGGGGCAGGACTTCTTTTTGTTATGGCTTTAGGCATGGGATTGCCACTTCTGTTTATTGCCATTGAGGCTCGCATCTTGATTCCATCAACTGGAATTTGGATGGTTTGGTTACAAAGAACATTAGGTGTTTTATTGGTCGCAACTGCTGCCTGGATCGCTTCCCCCTTATTGCAAAGTAGTAGTGGTGAGGCGGGCAAGACAATGGTCAATGGTCAGCGCCAACATCAGATCGGAAAAGCTAGTTTTGTCGTAATTGACTATAGTGCACAGTTAGACCAATTTTTATCCCAAGCAAAAGAACAAAAGAAACTAGTACTTTTGGATTTTTATGCAGACTGGTGTATTTCTTGCAAGGAGATGGAGGTCAGCACGTTTGCAAATCCCGAAGTAAATCAAGAGTTGCAGAAATTTATTTTGATACAAGCTGATGTGACAAAAAACAATTCTGAGCATCAGGCTTTATTGAAACGCTTTGGATTATTCGGGCCACCTGGAATTTTGATCTTTGATCTCAACTCAGAAGAGTTAAAAGATCAAAGGGTAATTGGATACATGCCACCACAACGTTTTGTTGAGCGCTTGAAAAAAGTACTAGGAAATTAAATCACCTAAAACTGAATCAGTGCAGATTATTTGCCTGCTTTGATTAAGCGCGCGGCTTCGAGTGCAAAGTAAGTCAAGATGCCATCGGCACCAGCACGCTTAAATGCGAGCAAGGATTCCATCATCACCGCATCGTGATCAAGCCAGCCATTTTGTGCGGCAGCTTTGAGCATGGCGTACTCACCACTCACTTGATAGGCATAAGTGGGGTAGTTAAATTCATCGCGTACCCTGCGAACAATGTCTAGGTAAGGCATGCCAGGCTTGACCATCACCATATCAGCACCTTCACTAATATCGAGCGCAACCTCCCGCAAAGCCTCGTTTGTATTGGCACAATCCATTTGGTAGGTTTTCTTATCGGCTTTACCTAAGTTTTTTGCTGAGCCCACTGCATCACGAAATGGACCATAAAAAGCCGAGGCATATTTAGCGGAGTAAGCCATGATACGAGTATGAATCAGATTCTTTTGCTCTAAGGCTTCACGAATTTTTCCGATACGACCATCCATCATGTCTGATGGCGCAACAATATCAACACCAGCTTGTGCTTGAGCAACAGCTTGTTGCACTAAAATTGCCGTAGTCTCATCATTCAGAATTCGACCCTGATCATCCAAGACGCCATCTTGACCATGGCTTGTGTACGGGTCAAGTGCTACATCGGTCATGATGCCTAAATTAGGAAAGCGTTTCTTGAGCTCGCGCACTGCGTTTGGAACTAAGCCATTTGGATTAAACGATTCTTTGCCGTCAGGTGTTTTGAGAGATGCATCAATCACCGGAAAGATTGCCAACACGGGAATACCTAAGGAGACACATTCCTCAGCAACGCTAAAAAGTAAATCGAGTGATACGCGATTAACCCCAGGCATAGAAGCAACGGCTTGAGATTGATTTGTACCCTCGAGTAAAAATACTGGATAAATTAGGTCGCTTGCACTGAGTTTATTTTCTTGCATCAAGCGACGTGACCAATCATCGCGCCGCATACGACGAGGGCGATGAGCCGGAAAGCTCAATGTAGAGTTAGCTTGTGATTTCATCTTCTTGAGTCTCCGCTGCAAATAACCATTGAATAACAATATTGTCGGCCTCTTCAAGACCAATACGCTTGGTGCTTGAGAATAATTGTGCCGTAAGTTTCTTGGAATCACCATGACCATCAGGTAGCGCTGGATCGTATTGTTGTAATTGTTTGCGTACCGCTTCTAAGGCATGCTTACACTCGCTTTTATTGAGCTTGTCGCACTTACTGAGCAAAATATGAATGGGTTTGCCGGTTGGGACGAACCACTGAATCATTTGCTCGTCTAGTTCGGTAATGCCGCGCCTAGAGTCCACAATCAGCACCATACCTACCAGTTGCTCCCGCTCTTGCAGGTAATCGCTGAGAAGGGCATTCCAGTGGTACTTGGTCTCATGATTGACGGCGGCATAGCCATAGCCAGGCAAATCCACCAAATAGGCTAAGAGATCGTCTTTTGCAAAAAGGCCAAAATAGTTAATGTGCTGGGTGCGCCCAGGCGTTTTACTAGCAAAAGCAAGGCGTTTTTGGTTGCAAAGTACATTAATTGCGCTAGATTTACCCGCATTGGAGCGCCCAGCAAAAGCGACTTCTCGGAGCGGAGTGGCAGGCAGGCAATGGGTGTCATTGACTGTGGTCGCAAAGCGGGCTTGAAAGAGTTTAGACATGTCCAGAAGCTATTGTAAAATCACGCAAAATCAATAAATATCTCATAATGTTGGGTGAAAGTTGTAAAAAGAAGGGCCCAAACATTTTTAAGAATTTTTGCCAAGGTAAACATAATGCGTCAAACCCCCCAAATCTCCAAATTAACTAGCTTACGTGCTGGCTTTGCAGTTCTGTCTATTTTCGCTCTAAGCGGTCTTGCGCCACTAGCTATTGCCGCTGATCCAGCACCCATGGCTCCAGCTACAGAGGCAAAGGCTGTTGCTCCAGCCAAGCCAAAAGTGGATGTCGCTGCTGGTGAAGCACTCTATAACGCTGGCGATGCAACTCGCGGAGTTGTTGCCTGTATTACATGCCATGGTCCTAAAGGCCAGAGTGCTGTAGCTACTTGGCCCAAGTTATCTGCCCAACATGCTGCATACACAGCAAAACAGTTGAAGAACTTTAAAGAAGGCACTAGAGCCAATGCCATCATGATGGGCATGTCTATGCCTTTAAATGAGCAAGATATGATTAATATTGGCACTTTCCTTTCTCAGCAGGCTCCATCTCAGGGTGTTGCCCAAAGCAAAGATACTCTTACATTAGGTAAGAGTATTTATGGTGGCGGTATTGCATCGAAAGGTGTTCCAGCCTGCGCTGGCTGCCATAGCCCTAATGGTGCAGGTATCCCTGCGCAATATCCGCGCCAAGGTGGGCAGTGGGCTGAATATTCCTACAATCAGTTAGTCAATTTCCGTGAAGGCACTCGTAAAAATAGCACTCAGATGACATCAATTGCTACGAAACTTTCCGATCAAGAGATGAAAGCCGTTGCTGATTACATGGCAGGTTTGCATTAATCCTTGCTTCAGTACAAAACAAAAACCCCGCTGATGTAGCGGGGTTTTTTATTACCTAGAATATACCAAGAGAAGTAAATTCAATAGCAGTATTAATTTGGCAAGGTGGTTTCACTAGCAAAGAGATTGGCAATGTTTTCTCGTTTACGAATGACATAAGCATTCTTACCGTCAACCATGATCTCTGCGGGTTTTGGTCTGGTGTTGTAATTAGATGCCATCACAAAGCCATAGGCACCAGCAGATAGGATAGCAAGCAGATCACCCTCTTCAACCGCAAGCTGACGATCTCTTCCAAGCCAGTCACCAGATTCACATACGGGGCCGACGACGTCATAAGTCGAACTTGTAACTTGCTTAGTTTGTACTGGAACGATCCCGTGATAAGCCTCGTAGAGCGCTGGGCGCATCAGCTCCGTCATTGCTGCGTCCACAATACAAAAGTTCTTCTCAGCTCCAGGCTTGAGGTATTCCACTTGGGTCAAGAGCACACCAGCATTACCCACTAAGGATCTGCCAGGCTCTAAGACTATATCGAGATGCCCAAAACCACGTTCAGCAACACGATTGAGTAGGGTGTTAGTGAACTCAGTAATATCAGGCGGGTTGTCATCGCCATAAGAAATACCAAGACCTCCGCCTAAATCAAGATGGTGGATCTCAATACCTTCTTTTTTCAATTGAGTCACTAGCTCGAGCACTTTATCAAGCGCATCAAGATAGGGTGCCGTGTTGGTAATTTGTGAGCCAATATGGCAATCAATTCCAACCACATCAATTTGTGACAGTAATGCAGCTTCACGATATGTTTTTAAAACCTCGTGATAAGCGATACCAAATTTATTGCCTTTTAATCCAGTAGAAATATAAGGATGCGTTTGCGCATCTACATCGGGATTCACGCGCAAAGAAACTGGGGCGCGGCAATTAAGCTTAGTGGCAACCCGATTAATTTGGTGGAGCTCTGCAATCGACTCTACGTTGATACACTTAACGCCAGCTTTCAAGGCTTGCGCAATTTCATGAGCAGATTTACCAACACCTGCAAACACTAAACTTTTTGGATCTGCGCCAACAGCAAGGGCGCGCGCTAATTCACCGCCGCTGACTAAGTCAAAGCCAGAGCCTAATTTTTTAAAGCAATCAATTACCGCTAAGTTGCTATTCGCCTTCATCGCATAGTGAACGCGAGCCCGTCTTTTTCCAGAGGAGTCTACGCAAGCTTTGTCGTAGGCCTGATAAGCCTCAGTTAATGCTTTTTTGCTGTACACATAAAGTGGAGTACCAAATTCTTTTGCCAAATCTAACAAAGGGATCTCCTCTGCATACCAAGCACCATTTCGCTCTGTAAATCCAGCTAAGTCGGGGAGTGGAATCGCTTTACTTGTCATTGCTTGGCCGGTGATGGATTAGTTGTAACAGGGCTTTGGGGTGGATAGAGCTTGCCCTTAGGTTCTGGCTCAGCAGGAGGGCTAGGTGCTGGCGGCACATTTGGTAAATATAAGGGCCCTCTAACCCCACATCCAACAAGGGATATTAGAAGGCTAATGCCAAGTGTTCTTTTAAGAATCGCTATCATGAATGTCTCTAAAACGAATGATTGAATATAGCATGCAGGACTCTAATATGAAGCCAAGCAATTTAACTGTAGAAACGATTGACGATAAGCAATTTCATCAGTTGGGTAGTAATTTATTGGAGTCGATAGAAGTAGCCCTAGAAGCTTCAGACGATGCGCTAGACCTCGATCTGGATGTAGAGCGCCAGGGTGGAAACGTAATCAATATCCGGTTCAGGGATCGTAGCGTAATAGTAGTCAATACCCAGCCCCCTCTTCACGAGATTTGGGTAGCGGCTAAATCTGGCGGTTATCACTACCGTTGGTCGGGTACTTTAGCCTCCCCACTGTGGCTGGATACCAAAACTGGGCGCGAGATACTAGGCGATTTATCAGAATTTGCTAGTGCTCAAGCAGGCCAAACGATCACTATTGCCCTGCTTCAGAAATAAGCAAACCAGGAATTAAGCTGCCCCGGTCGCTGTTAGGGTTTCGATAACCTGAGCATCGGGAACGCTTTTAATTTGAGCTTTACCAATCTTTTCTAAAACGACGTAGCGGATTTGTCCGCCCTCAGTCTTTTTATCTACTTGCATTAATTCCATATAACGCTGTGCGCCAAACTTGGGTGGTGTAATCGGCAGATTCATGGAAAGAATGATTTGAGTGAGGCGGTTGGCCTCATCTTGAGTGATGAAATTCAGGCGTCTTGAGAGGTCTGCTCCCATGACCATGCCACAGCCAACAGCTTCACCATGCAACCACTCACCATATCCCATGCCCGCTTCGATTGCATGACCAAAGGTATGCCCAAAATTCAATGTGGCACGAATACCACCTTCTCTTTCATCGGCTGACACTACAGCTGATTTAATTTCGCAAGAGCGTAAGACCGCATGCGCCATTGCAGAGGTGTCGCAGGCTAGCAAAGCTTGTGCATTTACTTCAATCCAGCCCAAGAACTCAGCATCTGCTATAGCACCATGCTTAACCACTTCAGCTAGGCCTGCAGATAGTTCGCGTGCAGGTAATGTCTTCAAGGTATTGAGATCAGCAATCACTGCTACCGGCTGATGAAAGGCCCCGATCATATTTTTTCCGAGCGGATGGTTAATGCCCGTCTTGCCGCCAACAGAGGAGTCCACCTGGGCTAGCAAAGTTGTTGGGACTTGAATAAAGCGAATGCCGCGCATAAAGCTGGCAGCAGCAAAGCCAGTCATATCTCCAATGACGCCACCACCTAAAGCCACCAACATAGTTTGACGATCAGCGCCAAACTTGAGGAGGTCATCAAAAATTAACTGAAGATTTTTCCAGTCTTTATAAGACTCTCCGTCAGGCAAGACAATCGTTCTGACAGGCTTGCCTAGTTTCTCTAAAGTCTTGGTGAGACGCTCTGCATATAAAGGGGCAACAGTCGTATTAGTCACAATATAAATCGATGTTGATTTTTCACAGGCGCTAAATAATTCTGCTTGATCTATTAAATCCGTACCAATATGAATGGGGTAGCTACGATTGCCTAGATCAACTTCTAATGTTTTCATGGATAAATTTATACGGAGAGTTCGAGTTGCATGATTAAAGTATTGACTAGCTGATTGACGCTGGGTTTTCCAGTCTCAATAACGTAGTCAGAGATTTCGCGATACAAGGGATCACGAATAGAGTAGAGGTTTTCTAGAATCTTCTTTGCATCACCATTCCTAAGTAGTGGCCTACCTTCACCACCTTTAGTGCGATGCCAAAGCTCTATGGGATTGGCGTGGAGATAAATTACTGTTCCTCTTTCGCTGAGGAGCTGACGATTCTCAGGCAGGAGTACAGCGCCGCCACCAGTTGCCAAAATGACATCATGTTCGGCGGTGATATCTTTGATGGCCTGAGCCTCACGCTTGCGAAAGCCATCTTCACCTTCCATTTCGAATATGACGGGAATCTTGACTCCACAACGATCTTCAATCACATGATCAGCATCTAAAAAGCGGCGCCCCAATTTCTTAGCTAGCAATTTACCGACGGTCGACTTCCCAGCGCCCATGAGGCCAATGAGAAAGATATTGTTGGATGAAGAGTTCACCCTGTGATTTTATTAGTGTTTGTCTAGCACGGTGGGGGTTAAGAAGACTAATAGTTCAGTTTTATCTGCCAATTTGGATTTATGGCGAAATAAATGCCCGATCAATGGAATATCGCCTAGTAGTGGCACTTTGATCTCGTCATCACGTTCAGTGGTTTGAAAGATGCCCCCAATAATGGCCGTTCCCCCATTTTCAACGGTGACCTCAGAGCTGAGATTTTTGGTATCAATCGCATAGCCCTGTTCAGTTTTCATGCCAATGGTGTCTTTATTGATCCCCACCAACATGGAGATCTTTCCATCAGGATGAATCTTGGGTAAGACCTCGAGGCGTAAATTGGCTTTACGAAACTGCAATTTGCTCCCGCTCTGAGAGCTGACTTGGTAGGGTAGTTCAGTTCCCTGCTCAATCGTGGCCTTAACCTGATCGCCAGTCATGATGCGGGGGTTCGAGAGAATCTTGCCCTGCCCATCGGATTCTAGGGCCGAGAGCTCGATTTGTAATAGACGAGCCGCATTCTTAGAAACTAAGGTGGCAGCCAAAGTGGCTGGATTAAAGCCGGCTAAGCCGGTTCCTGCAAGGTCCAGGTTTGCACTTGCGCTTTGGTCTGGATGATTGCCAATGCCATTGGCTTGATATCCCAACTTCACGCCGAGTTCACGGGCGAAACGCTGATCAGCTTCGACGATTCGAGCCTCAATGAGGATCTGGCGAGGACTATTAATATGATCACCCCCAAAAGGGAGCGCAGCATCCTCCCGACGAAATTTTTGAAAACTTTGAATTTCTGCATGAGGACCAATCCAGTAAATATCGTCATTGCGGACAAGGCGCAATCCTCGGCTAGCCAGTATGGAATGGAGGGCAGTTTGCCAGGGGGTGTCCTTGAGGTCGACCGAGATTTTGCCCTGAATAGATTCACTGAGGAGGAAGTTGGTATTCCCCATTTTGGCCAAAACCTGCAAAAGTTCAGTCATTTCAATTTGGCTAAATTGAAGGCTAATGCGACTCTCTTTAAGAGTGCTTGGGGGACTCGTTTCAGGAAGATTACCTTGCGCTGAATTGAGCAAAAAAACCAGTATCAAGGGGAGCAAGGTGGCGCGGGATTTCTGTAAGTTCTTCAATAGAGTCACTCTGAGTTGGTGGATTTAAAGGTGATGGATTTACCTTTGGAATGAGTCAAGATGGCCAGCTCTTTTTCAGCTTGAGTCAGGCGCCATTCCCCTAAAGCTAGATCCCCCTTGCCCACCATCTTTGTAGACTTGCCGGTATGAAAAAAAGCCTGCTCCGCAGCCCCCATACGAGTGATGCCCAAATACCTCCAACGACGAAGCTCTCCTTCATGCGGGATGGCGGCAGGCTTGCTTTGAGTGGCCGGTATGGGTGGTTTTATCTCAATTGAGTGAATACTCACTTCTATTTCATCTATTACTTCATATAGATCTTCTCTCTCAGAGCGCCATTCGTTTTGAGAGGATTCCAACTCTTCTTTGAGGGCTAATAGTTGGCTTTGAAGTGTAATTATTTCTTGTTCAGCGCCATGCTTATTGGATTCAAAGTAAAAAAAGAAGCCGCCGGCACTGATCAACAGCATTCCTGCGGTTATCCAAATCGGGCTTAAATTGATTCCTCTCAGCTCAAACGATTTATTCGAAAAAGGGGACTTTGGGGTCTTGGCTTGGGGTGGTGTATCCATCCTGGGTGGAGGGCTAGTTTTACGAATTCCGTGGGGATCTGGAATGGCGGGGTCATCTCCCAACTCACTCAGTATGTCGTCAAAAGACTGGGGGGAAATGTGGCGTGGAGGCATGCCATATTGTTCGTCTCGGGGAGGAGAAAGGCCATCAGGGAAAGCAGAATTGAGCGTCAGAAAAGCACTAGGTGGGCATTGAAGGGAGAGGTTCGGCTCTGGAGGGCAAATTACGTAAGCACCCTATAATTTGAATATGGCACTACCCCCAAAAGACAAGCCACCTTTAAACCGGAGGTTTAACCGACAGCCTGATAGACGTCCCGGTCAGCAAAGAGCGGAGCGTTTCTCGCCCAATAAATCGGGAAGCAATCCCTTAATTAAGGCGATGCTAGTTATCGGCGTGTTCTTTGCAGTGATATTTACACTGATGCTAGGCTACGCTTTTTTAATAGCAAAGCCGAATTTGCCGAAGATCTCGGCATTGGTTGATTACAACCCCAAAACACCATTGCGCATTTATACGGCAGATAAAGTTCTGATTGGTGAGTTTGGGGAAGAGCGCCGTAAGGTAATTCCTTTAAACGAAATCCCAATGAGTATGCGAAATGCAGTGCTAGCTATCGAAGATGATCGCTTCTACTCTCATGGTGGAGTGGATTATGTGGGTATCCTGAGGGCAACCCTCACCAATTTACGCGGCAATCTTTCCCAAGGTGCCTCAACCATCACAATGCAGGTGGCGCGAAACTTCTTCCTCAGTAATGAGAAAACGTTCAGTCGGAAGATTTATGAGGTTCTCTTAGCTTGGGAAATTGAGTCTCAATTGAGCAAAGACAAGATTCTTGAGATTTATATGAATCAGATCTTTTTGGGGCAAAGAGCGTATGGATTTTCTAGTGCAGCTCAAATCTACTTTGGTAAAGAGCTCAAAGACATTACGATCGCTGAATCAGCGATGTTGGCCGGTTTACCAAAAGCTCCATCGGCTTATAACCCTGTGAGCAACTTCCGGCGCGCAAAAATTCGACAGGAATATATTTTGCAGCGCATGCGTGATTTATCGTACATTACTCCCGAACAATATCAAATCGCCATGGCTGAAGAGTTACATATCCGTGGCCTTGGTAATGAATTTAGTACTCGTGCAGACTTTCCTGCTGAGATGGTTCGCCAGCTCCTGATTACGCAATACGGCGAGGCAATCTATTCGCAGGGAATAGATGTATACACCACGATCTTGAAAGCAGACCAAGACGCCGCATATAAAGCAGTACGTCGTGGTATTTTTGAGTACGACTTACGTCATGCGTATCGTGGTCCCGAGGGGTTCATTGATTTGCCGGAGGATACGGTGAAGCGTCAACGTGTAATTGACGAAGCTTTATTGGCTTATCCGCAATTGGATGATTTACAGTCCGGCGTTGTGCTCGATATCAAGCCAAAAGAAATGCAGGTCATGATTGCTACTGGAGATACGATCACCATCAAAGGCGAGAGCATGAAGCTTGCCGCCGCTGCATTAACTGACAGTACTCAACCAAAAAAACGTTTGCGTCCTGGTGCGATCGTTAGGTTGCTCTCGGACGGAGGGGTTTGGAAGTTGGCACAGTTACCTCAAGTTGAAGCTGCCTTTGTTTCAATGAATGCCGAGACGGGTGCGATCCTCTCTTTAGTGGGTGGCTTTGATTTCCGTCGAAATAAATTTAATCACGTCACTCAGGCCCAACGCCAACCGGGCTCTTCTTTCAAGCCATTTATTTATGCCGCTGCGATTGAGAAAGGTTTTTCTCCAAGCACGATGGTCAATGATGCCCCGCTATCTATTGGTGGCTTGGAAACAGGTAGCCAAGCTTGGGAGCCAAAGAACTATGACGGGAAGTATGAAGGCATGATGCGTTTGCGTACTGCTTTAGCTAAATCAAAAAACTTGGTTTCAGTGCGATTGATTCGTGCCATTGGACCTTCATATGCTCAAGAATATATTCAGCGATTTGGGTTTGAAGCAGAAAAGCACCCACCTTATTTAACAATGGCTTTGGGCGCAGGCTCTGTTACACCTTTGCAAATGGCATCCGCTTACAGTGTTTTTGCTAATGGGGGCTATCGTGTAGATCCCTATTTAATTAATAAGATGACGGACTCAAAAGGTGCGGTGCTGTTTGAGGCCAAGCCTACTCATGCGCGCGAAGATGCGCCCCGGGTGCTAGATGCAAGAACTTCTTTTGTGATGGACAGTATGTTGCAAGAAGTTACGAAAACCGGCACTGCAGCTAGTGCAAGAGCGAAATTGGGTCGGAATGATATCGCTGGTAAAACAGGTACTACCAACGATTCGCACGATGCTTGGTTTGCGGGATATAACCCGAAGGTAGTGGCAATTGCTTGGATTGGCTTTGATAAGCCTGCAAGTTTAGGTGATCGTGAAACTGGTGGAGGCCTTGCTTTACCAATGTGGATTTCGTATATGGGTACCGCCTTGAGGGATGAGCCACAGCAAGCACGCGAAGTGCCTGCAGGCGTTACCCAGGTGGATGGCGATTGGTTTATCCCTGAGTTTTCTAATAATGGCGGTGTGCGCGAACTGCAGTAGTTCGTTTTTGTAATGGCAAGGCAAGCGCGCACCATTATTCCCGGTCAAGCAATGCATGTGATGGTCCGCGGCAATAATCGAGAAACACTTTTTTTTGGTGATGCAGATCGCCGCATCTATTTAGATTGGTTACGAGAGGCTGCCAAGCAATTTGGTAGTGCGGTACATGCATTCGCCTTGATGCCAAACCATGTACATCTCTTAATGACTCCCCAGAACATAGACTCGCTTGCAAAGACAATGCAATCGCTAGGTAGGCGTTATGCTCAGTATTTCAATCAACAGCAGCAACGGTCGGGAACAATCTGGGAGGGACGCTACCGCTCCTCTTTAATAGATCCTGATTATTTTTTACGCTGCCAACGCTTCATTGAGCTCAATCCCGTGAGATCTGGTTTTGAGTCAAGCACGCAGGCTTCCACTTGGACTAGTTTTACTTCCCATATTGGAGGCAATGCAGAGCCTTGGTTAGTTGATCACCAGCACTTTTGGAGCCTGGGTAATACTCCTTTTGAAAGGCAAATGAGATGGGCGGCATTCGTGAAAGAGGGTGCGCCTCACTGGGAAGATCAGCAAATTACCGAGGCTCTAGTGAGATCTAAGCCTTGGATCAGCGATAGTTACGCAAAAAAGCTGTTTAAAGACAATCCTGAGCAGGTATTAATACGGCGCCGTGGGCGACCTAAAAAATTAATTTCAGCTAATTCAATAGCTTAGAGTGTATTAAAGGTGTTTTACTCCTAGCCTTACCATCATCAAACTCTGACTATGTCCCTTTTATAGGGATTCATCTTTACTCGCCCTAATTTAAATGTGACAGAGTTATTTTATTTCTATTGCATCGATATGGGTATTCCCCTATATTAGATCCTCCAAAAGTAATCAGGCCCTTAGGGCAAGCGGAAATACCATGACTACACATATGAATACAGACCTTCGTCCAATCGCGCAGGGTCTTTACGATCCACAAAATGAGCATGACGCTTGCGGCGTCGGATTCGTTGCCCACATCAAGGGCAAGAAGTCACATGAGATCGTTGCTCAAGGATTACAAATTCTTGAGAACTTAGATCACCGGGGCGCTGTTGGTGCTGATCCGCTGATGGGCGATGGCGCAGGAATTTTGATCCAAGTGCCGGATACCTTGTATCGTGAAGAGATGGCAAAGCAGTGCATCGAGTTACCGCCATTTGGTGAATACGGCGTTGGCATGATTTTCCTGCCAAAAGAACAGGCATCACGTTTAGCTTGCGAACAAGAGTTGGAGCGCACAGTTCGCCTAGAGGGCCAAGTTGTTTTGGGCTGGAGGGATGTCCCGGTTGATGTGAAGTTACCGATGTCTCCAACAGTGCAAATGACAGAGCCATTTATCCGCCAAATTTTTATTGGCCGCGGCCGCGACATCATGACAACCGACGCACTTGAGCGTAAGTTGTATGTGATTCGTAAAACTGCAAGCCATGCAATTCAAGATTTACATCTGAAGCACGGTAAAGAATACTTTGTGGCATCGATGTCTGCACGGACCATTGTTTATAAGGGTTTGCTGTTGGCTAACCAGGTGGGTGCTTACTACAAAGATTTACAAGATTCACGTACAGTTTCTGCATTGGCTTTAGTGCATCAGCGTTTCTCTACCAATACTTTCCCAGCCTGGGAATTGGCTCACCCGTATCGCATGATTGCGCATAACGGTGAGATCAATACAGTTAAAGGCAACGTTAACTGGGTAAATGCAAGAGAGGGAGCAATCAGCTCTCCAGTGCTTGGCGATGATCTTAAAAAATTATGGCCACTCATTTATCCAGGTCAATCTGACACAGCCTGTTTTGACAACTGTTTAGAGTTATTGGTCATGTCAGGTTATCCATTGGCGCAAGCCATGATGATGATGATTCCAGAAGCATGGGAACAGCACGCTTTGATGGATGAAAACCGTCGCGCATTCTATGAGTATCACGCCGCAATGATGGAGCCATGGGATGGCCCAGCAGCCATGGCCTTTACAGATGGTCGTCAAATTGGCGCTACCTTAGACCGCAATGGTTTACGTCCAGCGCGTTATTACGTAACAGATGATGACTTAGTCATCATGGGCTCTGAGGCTGGTGTTCTGCCAATTCCAGAGAGCAAAATTGTTCAAAAATGGCGCTTACAACCGGGCAAGATGTTCATGATTGATATGGAGCAGGGCCGCATTATTGATGACGTCGAATTGAAAGATGCCGTCTCTAAAGCTAAGCCATATAAGAGTTGGATCGATGCCGTACGTGTGAAGCTAGATGAAGTCGATGCTAGCAAGGCAGACTTAGTAGATGAGAAAAATACTATTCGACCTGCTGCAAAATTATTAGATCGTCAACAAGCTTTTGGATATACCCAAGAGGACATCAAGTACCTCATGGCCCCAATGGCAATGAATGGTGAAGAGGCAATTGGATCGATGGGTAACGATAGCCCACTAGCCGTTCTCTCCAATAAAAACAAGCCACTCTATAACTACTTCAAGCAATTGTTTGCACAGGTCACCAATCCGCCGATTGACTCTATCCGTGAAAACATGGTGATGTCTTTGGTGTCTTTCATTGGACCTAAGCCGAATTTGTTGGATACAAACAATATCAACCCACCAATGCGTTTGGAAGTGAATCAGCCGATTTTAGATTTCAACGATATGACCAAGATTCGTCATATCGGTCACTACACCAACGGTAAGTTCCGTTCATATGAGTTGGATATTTGTTATCCAGCATCCTGGGGCAAGGATGGCATTGAGGCTCGCTTAGCATCCCTGTGTGCGGAAGCTGCCGATGCCGTACGCTCTGGTTACAACATCTTGATCGTGAGCGATCGCCAGGTTGATGAGCAGCATGTGGCTATTCCGGCATTGTTGGCAACTTCAGCGATTCATCAACATTTGGTTGAAAAAGGTTTGCGTACTAGCGTTGGCCTCGTAGTTGAAACCGGTAGCGCACGTGAGACACATCACTTCGCACTCTTGGCTGGCTATGGAGCTGAAGCAGTTCATCCCTATTTGGCAATGGAAACTTTGGCTGAGATGGCTAAAGGTTTATCTGGCGATTTGTCAGCAGAAAAAGCAGTCAAGAATTTTGTGAAAGCGGTTGGTAAGGGCTTGCAAAAAGTGATGTCCAAAATGGGTATCTCTACTTACATGTCTTACACCGGCTCCCAGATTTTTGAAGCAATTGGCTTGAATAAGGATGTGATTGATCATTACTTCAAAGGCACCCCATCCAACGTGGGCGGCATCGGTGTATTTGAAGTAGCTGAAGAAGCTTTGCGTATGCATCAGTCCGCATTTGGTAATGATCCTGTTTTGACTAATATGCTTGAGGCTGGCGGTGAGTATGCTTTCCGTATCCGCGGTGAGGACCATATGTGGACTCCAGATACGATTGCGAAGTTACAGCACTCTACCCGTGCTGGTATCGATAAGGGCTATCAAACTTATAAAGAGTATGCCAATCTGATCAATGACCAAACCAAGCGTCAGATGACCTTGCGTGGTTTGTTTGAGTTCAAGATCGATCCAGTTAAAGCAATTCCATTGGATGAAGTTGAGTCCGCAAAGGAAATCGTCAAGCGTTTTGCAACGGGCGCGATGTCCTTAGGCTCTATTTCTACTGAAGCGCACGCTACTTTAGCGATTGCCATGAACCGAATTGGCGGCAAATCTAATACGGGTGAGGGCGGTGAAGATCCAAACCGTTATGTGAATGAACTTAAAGGTATTCCAATTAAGAAGGGTGAAACCTTAGCGAGCATTTTGGGTAATGACGTTGTTGAAGCAAACATTCCTTTGCTTGATGGCGATTCATTACGCTCCAGAATTAAGCAGGTTGCTTCCGGTCGTTTTGGAGTTACTACTGAATATCTGCGCTCTGCCGATCAGATTCAGATCAAGATGGCCCAAGGCGCTAAGCCTGGTGAAGGCGGTCAATTGCCGGGCGGTAAGGTTTCCGATTACATCGGTAAGCTGCGCTTCTCCGTACCAGGCGTTGGTTTGATTTCTCCTCCCCCACATCACGATATTTACTCCATTGAGGATATCGCTCAGTTGATTCATGATCTGAAGAACGTGAACCCTGAGGCTGATGTATCTGTGAAGTTGGTTTCTGAAGTGGGTGTTGGCACGATTGCAGCCGGTGTTGCCAAAGCGAAAGCCGATCACGTCGTGATCGCTGGACATGATGGCGGTACCGGTGCATCACCACTATCCTCTATTAAGCACGCCGGTTCCCCATGGGAATTAGGTTTGGCTGAAACTCAACAAACATTGGTGCTTAATGGTTTGCGTAGCCGTATTCGTGTGCAAGCTGATGGCCAAATGAAAACCGGTCGTGATGTCGTGATCGGTGCTTTATTGGGCGCAGATGAGTTTGGTTTTGCAACAGCACCATTGGTTGTTGAAGGTTGCATCATGATGCGTAAGTGTCATTTGAATACCTGCCCAGTTGGTGTTGCTACACAAGATCCTGAATTGCGCAAAAAGTTCTCTGGTAAGCCAGAGCACGTTGTGAACTTCTTCTTCTTTATTGCTGAAGAAGTGCGCGAGATCATGGCTCAAATCGGTATTCGTAAGTTTGATGATTTGATTGGTCGTGTTGATCTTTTGGATACGCGTAAGGGTATTGAGAACTGGAAAGTTCATGGCTTGGATTTCAGTAAGATTTTTGCTGAACCTAATGTTCCTAAAGATACTCCCCGCTACCAGATCCTGACTCAAGAGCATGGCTTAGGTAGTGCTTTGGATAATATTCTGATTGAGAAGAGTGAGCCGGCATTACAAGGTGGCGAGAAAGTCTCCTTCATTGTTCCCGTCAAGAACGTAAATCGTACTGTTGGTGCAATGCTCTCCGGGGAGATTGCTCAGCGTTATGGTCATGCTGGTTTACCGGATGACACTATTCATATTCAATTGAATGGCACTGCTGGTCAAAGTTTCGCTGCCTTCTTGGCACGCGGCATCACCTTAGATTTAGTTGGTGACGGTAATGACTATGTTGGTAAAGGTTTATCTGGTGGACGTGTAATTGTGCGCGCGCCACATGAGTTCCGTGGCGATACAGCAAAGAATATTATTGTTGGTAATACCGTTCTTTACGGTGCAATCGGTGGTGAAGCATTCTTTAACGGTGTGGCTGGTGAGCGTTTTGCAGTTCGTAACTCTGGTGCCACAACGGTTGTTGAAGGTACTGGCGATCACGGTTGTGAATACATGACTGGCGGCACTGTAGTGGTCTTGGGCGCGACTGGCCGTAACTTTGCAGCAGGTATGAGTGGCGGTATTGCTTATGTCTACGACGAAGATAGCCTTTTTGAAAAGCGTTGCAATACCAGCATGGCAACTTTAGAAAAAGTATTGCCTTCTGCTGAGCAGATTGCCCAGATGCCTCAGTCACAGTGGCATGCCCCTATTGATGTTAAAGATGGTGGCGAGCGCATGACTGATGAGCAAATTCTGAAGGGCTTGATCGAGCGTCATTTCCGTCACACTGGTTCTGAGCGCGCTAAAGCACTCTTAGCTGATTGGGATAAGGCCCGTAGTCGCTTTGTGAAGGTACTTCCTACTGAGTACAAACGTGCTTTAGGTGAGCTGTGGGAAAAAGCACAAAACAAAACTGTAACTGTCTAAGTTACCAATAAGCTACTTAATTAATAAAGACATTAAGAAAAGATACTAAGGATTCGATATGGGTAAAGTTACTGGATTTATGGAGTTTGAGCGCGTAGATGAAACCTACGAAGCTCCCGTTAAGCGCCTGCATCATTACAAAGAGTTTGTTGCAGCACTGACAGATGAGGAAGCTAAAGTGCAAGGTGCACGTTGCATGGACTGCGGTATTCCATTTTGCAATAACGGCTGCCCAGTTAATAACATCATTCCGGACTTCAATGATTTGGTATTTCATGATGACTGGAAGAATGCATTAGATGTTTTGCAATCCACCAATAACTTCCCTGAGTTCACTGGCCGTATTTGTCCAGCACCTTGTGAGGCTGCGTGTACCTTAGGTATCAATAGTGATGCAGTTGGTATTAAGTCAATTGAACACGCCATTATTGATAAGGGCTGGGAAAATGGCTGGGTTAAGCCACAGCTACCTAAGACTAAAACGGGTAAAAAAGTTGCTGTTGTTGGTGGTGGGCCTGCTGGTATGGCGACTGCGCAGCAATTAGCGCGCGTCGGCCATGACGTCACCGTATTTGAAAAGAATGATCGTGTTGGCGGGTTGTTACGCTACGGCATTCCTGATTTCAAAATGGAAAAATGGCTGATTGATCGTCGTGTAGAGCAAATGCAAGCTGAAGGTGTCA
Organism: Polynucleobacter sp. AP-Elch-400A-B2; assembly: GCF_018688355.1. Classification (NCBI taxonomy): domain Bacteria; kingdom Pseudomonadati; phylum Pseudomonadota; class Betaproteobacteria; order Burkholderiales; family Burkholderiaceae; genus Polynucleobacter; species Polynucleobacter sp. AP-Elch-400A-B2. The sequence continues at coordinate 89,078 of NZ_CP061317.1, forward strand.
AGTTTGAGACTGGCGTATTTGTAGGTAAAGAGGCGATTGGTGCTGAAGTAAAAAACTACTCCACAAAAACATTGTCACCTGATCAGTTGATGAAAGATTTTGACGCTGTTGTGATTAGTGGTGGATCAGAGCAGCCGCGTGACCTGCCAGTTCCTGGTCGTGAGTTGAGGGGCGTTCACTATGCCTTGGAATTCTTGATCCCCCAAAACAAAGAAAACGCAGGTGATTTCAAAAATGAAATTTCTGCAACGGGCAAGAATGTAGTAGTAATTGGTGGTGGTGATACTGGATCTGACTGTGTTGGAACTTCCAATCGTCATGGTGCCACTAAGGTGACTCAGTTTGAATTAATGTCACAGCCACCAGAAGTAGAGAACAAGCCTTTGGTGTGGCCATATTGGCCAACTAAGTTGCGTACATCCTCTTCGCATGAAGAGGGTTGTGAGCGTGACTGGTCTGTTGCGACTAAGCGTTTTGAAGGTAAAGACGGAAAATTAGAGAAATTAATCTGTGTGCGCCTGGAGTGGAAAGACGGCAAGATGACAGAAATGCCAAACTCTGAGTTTGAAATTAAGGCAGATTTAGTGTTCTTGGCCATGGGCTTTGTGTCTCCTGCAGCTCAGGTTCTGAATGCCTTTGGTGTTGAAAAAGACGCTCGTGGCAATGCAAAAGCCACGGTTGAAGGCCAAAATGCTTATCAAACTAACGTTCCTAAGGTATTTGCCGCTGGTGACATGCGTCGCGGACAGTCTTTGGTGGTTTGGGCGATTCGTGAAGGCCGTCAAGCTGCCCATGCAGTAGACGAGTATTTAATGGGGTCATCCGTTCTTCCCCGATAATATCGAGGATATGAACAGTGGCCACGCCAACTCGGTGGATGTGAAGCAAAAAACCTCTAGCGGTGGCCATGGCGAAGTTGTCGTTTCTATTAAGGACGTCAACTTTTCTTATGCCCCTGGAGAGCGGCAAATTTTATCGGGACTCAATATGGAGTTCCGTCGCGGCCAAGTAGTTGCCGTCATGGGCGGCTCTGGTTGTGGCAAGACTACTATTTTGAGACTCATTGGCGGTCAGTTCACCGCGCAGTCTGGTCAAGTTGTATTCGAAGGCCATGACATTGGCAAAATGAATGGCGCTGAATTAATGGCCGCTCGTCGTCGCATGGGCATGCTTTTTCAGTTCGGCGCACTCTTTACAGACCTTAGTGTTTTTGAAAACGTCGCCTTTCCTTTGCGTGAGCACACTAATTTAAGTGAAGAGTTATTACGTTCTTTAGTACTCATGAAACTCAATGCAGTTGGTCTGCGTGGTGCACGCGATTTGATGCCGGCGCAAATTTCTGGTGGTATGGCACGCCGTGTTGCTTTAGCAAGAGCGATTGCGCTTGATCCGCCCTTGATCATGTATGACGAGCCCTTTGCTGGCTTGGATCCGATTTCATTGGGGATTACTGCACGCTTGATTCGGGATTTGAATCAAGCTCTGGGTGCAACCAGTTTATTGGTTACACATGATGTAGAAGAAACTTTTGAAATTGCTGATTACGTGTATTTCATTGCCAATGGCCGCATTGGTGCTGAGGGAACGCCGGAAGAGTTAAGTCGCTCAACAGATCCTTTTGTGCGTCAGTTCTTAGATGCTTCGCCAGATGGCCCGGTACCGTTTCACTATCCAGGACAAAGTCTTGAAGAAGATTTTGGGGTGAGCCTTAAATGAGTATGCTGCGTAAAACTATGGATCTCTTCGGTGATCTTGGATTTTTCATGCGTCGAAACTTAACCAGTCTTGGGCTTGCTGCACGCATGTTTGCCGCAGTGATTTGGCGCTCTGGTTTTTTATTAAAGAGACCTCGTTTAGTTTCCGACCAAATTTTATTTTTGGGTAATTACTCGTTTGTAATTATTGCGGTATCTGGTTTGTTTGTTGGTTTTGTTTTGGGTTTGCAGGGTTACTACACACTAAACCGTTATGGCTCCGAACAGGCTCTCGGTTTATTGGTTGCGTTATCACTTACCCGGGAGCTGGGTCCAGTGATAACTGCGCTCTTATTCGCTGGCCGTGCTGGTACATCACTTACCGCTGAGATCGGCTTAATGAAGGCCGGTGAACAGCTCAGTGCTATGGAAATGATGGCGGTAGATCCATTAAGCCGCGTGATCGCCCCACGACTATGGGCTGGGATTATTGCGATGCCGATTTTGGCGACGATCTTTACTGCTGTCGGCGTGATGGGTGGCTACTTTGTTGGGGTTCCCTTAATTGGGGTGGACTCCGGAGCCTTTTGGTCGCAGATGCAAGGCGGAGTGGATCTTTTCTCTGATATTGGCAATGGCTTAATTAAAAGCCTGGTATTTGGTGTAGCAGTGACTTTTATTGCTCTGTATCAGGGTTATGAGGCAAAGCCTACGCCTGAGGGGGTATCGCAGGCAACTACTAGAACTGTAGTGATCTCTTCATTATCGGTTTTAGCATTAGATTTTTTGCTCACCGCGATGATGTTCTCGAATTAGAAAGAATAAACTGGGACTCTTATGAGAAAAAGTGTAATTGATATTTGGGTCGGAATCTTTGTAGCCATTGGTTTGCTGGCTGCATTGTTTCTTGCATTAAAGGTTGGCAATATGAATGCTGTTTCATTTGCACCCACCTATAAAATTTCTGCGCGCTTTGACAATATCGGCGGACTGAAGCCACGTGCGCCAGTCAAAAGTGCGGGTGTAGTCGTTGGACGTATTGCGAATATCTCTTTTGATGACAAAACATACCAAGCAACTGTCACCATGACCATTGAGGATGCATATAAGTTTCCTAAAGATTCGTCTGCAAAGATTTTGACTTCAGGTTTATTGGGTGAGCAATACATCGGTCTTGAGGCCGGCGGCTCCGATGATATGTTGGCTGCTGGAGATAAGATCACTCAGACTCAGTCCGCAGTAGTGCTAGAGAATCTCATTAGCCAGTTCTTGTATAACAAGGCTGCCGATAGTGGCCAAGATAAGGGCGCAGCAAAATAATGTTCTTACTAGTAAAGCTCAAGCGCATAGTGTTACTGGGCTTAGTTGGGGCCATGGTGGGTTGTGCCTCCATCCCTGCCGGAGTAGCACCTTCTCCGCAGGATCCTTGGGAGCCGTTTAATCGTTCTGTTTTTGAATTCAATGAAGGCTTAGATGCCTATTTGCTCAAGCCAGTAGTGGCTGGCTATCGTTTTGTCTTGCCAGAGTTTGTGCGTGACGGTATTTATAACTTTTTTAGTAATTACAGCGATATCTACACTGCATTGCAGAATCTTTTGCAGGGTAAGCCAGACTATGCATTTAGTGATCTGATGAGGGTGGTAGTCAACACCACCTTTGGTTTAGGTGGCTTAATTGATATGGCAACTCCAGGGGGGCTGCCAAAGCATAAGGAAGATTGGGGTCAAACCTTCGGTGTTTGGGGTATTCCTTCGGGCCCTTATGTCGTTTTGCCGTTCTTTGGTCCGAGTAGCGTGCGCGATACTTTTGGTACGGCGGCGGATTTGGAGTCTGACTACCTATTTAGCTTTGTCAAAGATATTGGTCTGCGAAACAGTATTACTGGCTTGCGGGTGGTTAACGCACGTAATACCTACTATGAAGCAGGTGACTTATTAGATGGGGCTGCAATCGACAAGTACAGTTTCATGCGAGATGCCTATATTCAGCGACGTGAGTATCAGATCAATGAAGGGCGTGAGGACGAGGAGACATTAATGCCCCCTTATCAGAATCCCTATGAATAAAGGCGCTCAAGCCTAGTTTAGTTTCCTTAAGGGGCTAAAATGAGTTCTAATGACCAGCCATAATCGAGGACACATGAAAAGCCATCAAACTATTCAAAAATATTGCGCAGCATTGCTATCAGGCTTGTTTTTGTTTGCAGGCGGTGTTTTTGCTCAAGCGGTTGATCAGTCCACGCCAGATGGTCTGATTAAGACCGTGGTTTCTGATGTGATGGCTTCCGTTAAGTCTGATCCAGAAATTCAAAAAGGGAATATTCCACGCATCGTAGATTTAGTAGAAAAGAAAATTGTTCCTTACACCGACATGCGCCGAACTACTGAAATGGCGATGGGTCCAAACTGGAAAAAAGCGACTCCAGAACAACAGGCTCAATTAGTTTCTGAGTTTAAGAATTTACTGATTCGCACATACTCCGGTGCCCTAAGCCAACTGCGTGATCAAACAATTCAATTTAAGCCTTTGCGTGCAGCTCCAGACGACAAGGAGGTGGTTGTGAAGACTGTAGTCATCGGTCGCGGAGATCCAGTGCCGCTTGACTACCGCCTTGAAAAAACAGCCAATGGCTGGAGGGTTTACGACATGAACATCATGGGTGTTTGGCTGGTTGAGGCTTATCGCAATCAGTTTGCCAATCAAATCAGTCAGAATGGTGTTGAGGGGCTGGTGAAGTTCTTGCAGGATCGCAATAAACAGCTTGCTGCTGCCAAGCCGGCAAACTAAAGATCAGATCAAGCGAAGATAAATAACAAGATGCCATTTTTATTGCCAGCTTCAGTAACACAAGACAATGTATTGCAGTTAGAGAAAGATGGCCTCTTAAATCTTGCAACATTAAGAAATATTGACTGCAGCAATCTTAAGGATTTTGACTCTACCGTGCTAACAGTCTTATTAGCATGGCAGAAGAAATTGCAAGCCGATGGTCAGCAGATTGTTGTGCAAAATGCACCTGAAAAATTAATCGTATTAGCCGGCGTATATGGTGTTGCCCAGTTGCTAGGTTTGTCATAGTATGCACGCCGCAATATCAATTAAAAACGTATCCAAAAATTATGGCGCACTACAGGCGCTAGATGATGTTTCTTTATCCATCGAACCAGGTGAGTTCTTTGGCCTGTTGGGCCCCAATGGTGCAGGCAAGACAACACTCATATCGATATTGGCGGGTTTAGTTACTGCAGATGGCGGTCACGCTGCAATCATGGGGGCGGATGTTCAAAGTCAATTCCGTGATGCTCGCCGGATGCTGGGTGTCGTGCCGCAGGAGTTGGTATTCGACCCATTCTTTACTGTTAGAGAAACGCTGCAATTTCAGTCTGGTTATTTTGGTATCCGCAATAACGATGCGTGGATTGATGAGATCATGGCCAACTTAGATCTCACTGGTAAAGCGGATAGCAATATGCGCTCCTTATCTGGCGGCATGAAGCGCCGAGTATTGGTGGCGCAGGCCTTAGTTCATAGGCCGCCAGTCATTATCTTGGATGAGCCTACTGCTGGAGTTGACGTGGAGTTGCGCCAATCCCTTTGGCAATTTATTAGTCGTCTAAATCAAGATGGTCACACCATTGTTTTAACTACCCATTACCTTGAAGAGGCTGAGGCATTGTGTCAGCGCATTGCCATGCTCAAGCAAGGCAAGATTGTTGCTTTGGATACAACCTCGAATTTATTGAGTCAATACGGCTCAGTTAAAAAAGACGGTGAGGGCAAAACAGATCTCGAAGATGTGTTTGTCAACATCATGTCGGGAGGTGCTCGATGAAGCCTATTTTAAATAAACTGCCAATTTCCTATGGCAGCGGTTTCCCAACCTTGCTCCGAAAAGAAATCAAACGTTTTTATAAGGTGGCGTTCCAGACAGTTGCCGCGCCAGTCCTTACTGCTGTTCTGTATTTAATGATCTTCGGACATGTGCTCGAAGGTAAAGAGGTATACGGTCGCTTGAATTACACGGCCTTCCTGATTCCAGGTTTAGTCATGATGAGCGTATTGCAGAACGCTTTTGCAAACACTTCTTCATCACTCATTCAGTCAAAGGTGACTGGTAACCTTGTCTTTGTTTTGCTAGCTCCCTTTAGTCATTTGGAGTTTTATGCTGCCTATGTCTTGGCTGCTGTGTTTCGTGGAATTGTTGTTGGCGCCGGCGTATTGCTGATTACCGCTTGGTTTGCCATGCCATCTTTTGAATATCCCCTATGGATCATGGTATTCGCTTTGTTGGGAGCCGCAATTTTAGGAAGCATGGGTTTAATTGCGGGTATCTGGGCTGATAAGTACGATCAATTAGCAGCTTTTCAGAATTTCATCATCATGCCAGCGACGATGCTGTCAGGCGTGTTTTATTCGATTCATTCTTTGCCAGCAGCGTGGCAAGTGGTGTCGCACTTCAATCCATTCTTCTACATGATCGACGGTTTCCGTTACGGCTTCTTTGGAGTGTCAGACATATCCCCGTGGAATAGTTTGGCAATTGTTACCTGCTTCTTTATCGCAGTATCAGCAATTGCTTTGCGTTTACTGCAAAAAGGTTACAAGCTGAGAAGCTAAGTGCGTAAAGCCTGCTTCAAAATTAATATTTAAGAAATTCAGAAATTAGAAATCAGGAGATTGTGATGTTCCCAACCCCAGAACAAATTGAAGGCTATATTCAGCAAGGCCTCTCATGCACCCACGTTAAGGTTGAGGGTGATGGCCAGCATTTTTTTGCCACGATTGTGAGTCCAGACTTTGAAGGCAAGCGCTTGATTCAGCGTCATCAATTGGTCTATGGCGCTATGGGTGACCGTATGAAGGCGGAGGTGCATGCTTTATCAATTAAAGCATTTACTCCTGAAGAGTTCGCACAAAACACCCCAACTTAAAATACGACATTAGCTTTTTACTGGAATAGATTCATGGATAAATTACGAATGGTTGGCGGCACCCCATTGAAGGGTGAGGTGCTGATTGCTGGTGCCAAGAATGCTGCGTTACCAATTTTGTGTGCGTGCTTGCTAACGGATCAACCCATTACTTTACGTAATGTTCCGGACTTGCAGGATGTACGGACCATGCTCAAGCTCTTGCAAGAAATTGGAGTAACCGTAACTTTCCCGGATGCGAATGATCGCAATTGCGTAGTACTCACTGCGGCCAATATTAAGAGCTCTGAAGCAACTTATGAGATGGTCAAAACGATGCGTGCCTCGATTTTGGTTCTGGGCCCATTGCTTGCCAGAATGCATAGTGCTAAGGTTTCTTTGCCAGGCGGTTGCGCTATTGGCGCACGTCCAGTGGATCAGCACATCAAGGGCTTGAAAGCTATGGGCGCCACTATCAAGATTAAGAGTGGTTATATTCAGGCGGAAACTAAATCTGCTACGGGTCGTCTACAAGGCGCTTCCATCTTGACCGACATGATCACCGTAACCGGTACAGAGAATTTATTGATGGCCGCTACTTTGGCCTCAGGCACAACAATATTGGAGAATGCAGCACGCGAGCCTGAAGTAGGGGACTTGGCGGAGTTGCTCGTCAAAATGGGCGCGAAGATTACCGGTATCGGTAGTGATCGCTTAGTCATCGAAGGTGTTGAAAAGCTCCACAGTGCCGAACATGCGGTGATTGCTGACCGGATTGAGGCGGGCACATTCTTGTGCGCAGTGGCTGCTGCTGGTGGTGAGGTGCTGGTGAAGCGCTGCCGTCCAGACACATTAGATGCGGTGATCGTCAAACTCAAAGAAGCTGGTTTAGAAATGGAAGTCGGTCCTGACTGGATCAAGGCCTCGATGACGGGTCGCCCTAAGGCAGTCAGCTTCCGTACCTCTGAATATCCAGCCTTCCCGACCGATATGCAGGCCCAACTCATGGCAGTCAATGCGATTGCAGAGGGTAACGCCACTATTACTGAGACCATCTTTGAAAACCGCTTCATGCACGTTCAAGAGATGAACCGCCTCGGTGCAGATATTGCAATTGAGGGTAATACGGCAATTGCCCAGGGTGTTGAGAAGCTTTCTGGGGCTATCGTGATGGCTACCGATTTGCGTGCTTCCGCCAGTCTAGTGATTGCTGGGTTGGCTGCCCAAGGCGAAACTCAGGTTGACCGGATTTATCACCTAGATCGTGGATATGACCGCATGGAGCAAAAGTTGACCCTCTTAGGTGCCAACATTCAGCGGATCAAGTAAGCCTGATGGATAATTAGTCCATGAAGTTAACTTTAGCCCTCTCGAAGGGGCGCATCTTCGAAGAAACCGCTGAGATCTTATCTAAGATCGGTATTCGTCCGCTTGAGGATCCAGAAAAGTCACGCAAACTCATTATTGAGACCTCCAATCCTGATGTCCGCCTGATTATTGTGCGCGCTTCAGATGTGCCGACCTACGTTCAGTTTGGCGGAGCCGATTTTGGAGTTGCTGGTCTTGATGTCTTAATGGAAAACGGCACCGATGGCCTATATGTTCCTTTTGATCTAAATATCGCTAAATGTCGTATGTCAGTTGCCGTCAAAGAAGGCTTTGATTACGCCGCTGCGGTAAAGCAAGGCTCCCGTCTGAAAGTCGCAACAAAGTATGTGAACTGCGCACGCGAGCACTTTGCGAACAAAGGTGTTCACATCGATACGATTCACCTCTATGGCTCGATGGAGCTAGCTCCATTGGTTGGTCTGGCAGATGCGATTGTGGATTTGGTATCCACCGGTAATACCTTGCGCGCTAACGGCTTAGTTGAGGTTGAGCCCATCGCCGATATCAGTGCACGCTTAGTAGTTAATCAAGCGTCTTATAAACGTAAGCGTACTCAGCTCCAGCCATTCTTTGAGTTGCTGAAGTAAAGAATCAATCCCATGTCAGCAGAAATCAAAGTAAAACGCCTTAATAGCAAAGATGCTGGGTTCAAAGAAACTCTACTATCCAGCCTTTCTTTGCCGATGGCGGATGATGAGGCTATTGATGCTGCAGTAATAAAAATTCTGGCGCAAGTCAAAAATGAGGGTGATGCCGCCGTACTCTCTTTTACCAAACAGTTCGATCGCTTAAATGTTGCTAGTGTTACCGAGTTAGAGGTTTCTAAAGATGAGTTAAAGAAGGCTTATCAAGGTTTATTAGCTGAGCAAAAAAATGCTCTGGATATTGCTGCGCAAAGAGTGCGCGCGTATCACGAGAAGCAAAAGATTGAAGTGGGTTGTCACTCTTGGGAGTATGAAGAGGCGGACGGCACGCGCTTAGGTCAAAAAGTCACCGCCTTAGATCGCGTCGGAATTTATGTGCCTGGTGGTAAAGCTGCCTATCCATCTTCAGTTCTAATGAACGCGATTCCCGCAAAAGTTGCTGGTGTCAAAGAAGTCATCATGGTGGTACCTACTCCAGATGGTGCTCGCAACCCTTTAGTCTTGGCTGCTGCTTATTTATCCAAGGTTGATCGCGTCTTTACGATTGGTGGCGCACAAGCAGTTGGCGCCTTAGCTTATGGCACACAGACCATTCCTGCGGTCGACAAAATTGTTGGTCCTGGCAATGCGTATGTAGCAGCCGCTAAGCGCAGGGTATTTGGCACTGTTGGCATCGACATGATTGCCGGCCCATCAGAAATTTTAGTGCTCTGCGATGGCTCTAGTAACCCCGATTGGATTGCAATGGATTTATTTTCTCAAGCCGAACACGATGAGTTAGCGCAATCTATTTTGCTTTGTCCAGATGACCAATTTATTGAGCAAGTGCAAGCAAGTATTAATAAGTTATTGCCAGAGATGCCCAGAAAGAACGTGATTGAGATATCGCTTACCAATCGCGCTTTATTGATTCAGGTGAAAGATATGGGTGAGGCTTGTGAGATTGCCAATGCCATTGCCGCTGAGCATTTAGAGATTTGCGCTGCTGAGCCACGCAAGTGGGCTGAGTTAATTCGACATGCTGGCGCTATCTTTATGGGCAATTACACCAGCGAATCTTTGGGTGATTATTGCGCAGGCCCCAATCACGTTTTACCAACAGCACGTACTGCACGCTTCTCTTCACCATTGGGTGTGTATGACTTCATTAAGCGCTCGAGCATGATTGAAGTAAGTGAAGCAGGAGCTCAAACCTTAGGTGCTGTAGCTAGTACTCTCGCGCATGGCGAAGGCTTAACAGCTCATGCCCGCGCTGCTGAAATGCGTCTCAAGAAATAGATTTAAGCGCTAGCCCAGAATTTCTTTCAAAGCAGCAATCAACTCATTTGTTTGATCATCGGTACCGATAGTGATGCGCAGAAATTCTTCAATCCTTGGCGACTTGAAGTGACGCACAATAATTCCACGATCGCGTAAGGATTGATACAGCTTTGCGCCAGCATGATTCGGATGGCGGGTAAAAATAAAGTTGGCTGTTGATGGCAGGGTATCGAAGCCCAGTGAAGCTAATTCAGAAACTAAACGTTCGCGCGTTTGAATTACTTTTTTACTCGTCGATTCCAAATGGGCTTGATCTTCTATTGCAGCAATTGCTCCCGCTTGAGCCAAGCGGCCCAGTGGGTAGGAGTTAAAACTATTTTTTACACGCTCAAGACCTTCGATAAGGGCCGGATGTCCCAGTGCAAATCCAACACGCAATCCTGCTAGGGCGCGAGACTTAGATAGCGTGTGAACGACTAAAAGGTTTTCTGGGCAAGCACTTCCGCGTAGAAGTGGAATGCAAGACTCAGTGCCGTAATCTACATAGGCCTCATCGATCACCACTACTGAATCTGTGTTTCTACGCAGAAGGGCCTCAATCTCAGATCTAGGAATAGCTCGCCCAGTTGGGGCATTCGGATTAGGGAAAATAATTCCGCCATTAGGAGTTTTGAGGTCCTGAGTTTGAATCTCAAAATCAGAGCCCAGGGGCACCGTTTGATAGTCAATCCCAAATAATTTGCAATAGACTGGGTAAAAGCTATAGGTGATGTCCGGAAACTGGATTGGCTTAGCTTGTTTAAGGAGACCTAAAAATACGTGGGCTAGAACCTCATCCGAGCCATTGCCTAAAAACACCTGTTTTGGGTCTAAGCCATGCAGATCGGAGATGGCCTTTTTTAGTGCCACTCCTTCAGGGTCTGGGTAAAGCCTTAAATCATCGGTATTTTGCTCATTTATAGCGGCTAGAGCCTTAGGCGATGGGCCATAAGGACTCTCATTCGTATTGAGTTTTACCAGCCGCTCCATTTGCGGTTGCTCCCCAGGGGTATAGGGGGTCAGGGTCTGAACAACGGGGCTCCAAAAGCGGCTCATGAGGGACTCTAGTTAAAAATCAGCAAAAGTGAATAAACGCTAGCAATCAAAATCAGCATTTATATCTGTATTAGGAATGATATTATGAGGCTTCAATCAACACTTCGCCTCGCGGCGCACTGAAGCATGCGGCAAGCCGACGTTACCCGAAACACTTCGGAAACCAAAATTCAAATTGCCATCAATTTAGATGGCACAGGTAAAGCTGAGCTAGCCTCTGGCGTACCCTTCCTAGACCACATGTTGGATCAAATTGCCCGTCACGGCATGATCGACCTGAAAGTAGTGGCAAATGGAGATACCCATATTGATGATCACCATACCGTTGAAGATGTAGGTATTACCTTGGGCCAAGCCTTTGCCAAGGCGGTTGGCGATAAAGCAGGTATTACCCGTTACGGCCATTCCTACGTTCCTTTGGATGAAACCCTTTCTCGCGTAGTGATCGACTTTTCTGGTCGTCCAGGGCTGGAGTTCAATGTGCCATTTACCCGCGCACGCGTGGGTGACTTTGACGTGGATCTCAGCATCGAGTTCTTCCGTGGTTTTGTAAACCATGCCGGAGTGACTCTGCACATCGATAACTTACGTGGCATTAATGCCCATCACCAGATTGAGACTGTTTTCAAGGCCTTTGGTCGTGCCTTGCGCATGGCTTTAGAGTTGGATCCACGTGCCTCTGGTGTTGTTCCTTCGACTAAGGGCAGCCTCTAATCTAGAAAATTTCTAGCATTGAGTAGCAGACTGTCAAAAAACCACAGAACATAGGCTAATAAGTGGCGCAAACCATTGCGATCGTTGATTACGGAATGGGCAACCTGCGTTCCGTCTATCAGGCCTTTCATCATGTGGCACCAGATGCCAATGTTGTGATCGCGCATACCCCCGAAGAAATTATCTCCGCAGAGCGGGTAGTGCTTCCAGGGCAGGGCGCTATGCCTGATTGCATGAGGCACCTAGAAGAGTCGGGTTTATTGGAGACGTTGCTTGATGCCGCAAAAAATAAGCCTTTATTAGGTGTTTGTGTAGGAGAGCAGATGCTCTTTGATCAAAGCGCTGAAGTACGGGCGAATCCCAGTTCAGCCTGGACTCCTTGCTTGGGATTGATTCCGGGCGAAGTGCGACGTTTTGAGTTGACTGGAAAATTACAGCCAGATGGTTCTGCTTACAAGGTTCCCCATATGGGCTGGAATCAGGTTCGTCAGGATCGCCAGCATCCACTGTGGAATGGCATCCCAGATTTGACGAGCTTCTATTTTGTGCATAGTTACTATGTTGTGCCGCAGCGCAAAGAAGATATTGCAGGCTCAACTGAATATGGTGATTGGTTTACTTCTGCCGTTGCAAGGGATAATATTTTTGCAACGCAATTTCATCCAGAAAAAAGTGCAGAATACGGATTAAAGCTCTACAAAAATTTTGTTTCTTGGCAACCTTAATACTTTTCTAACTTACCGCTATGCTGCTGATTCCCGCGATTGACTTAAAAGATGGCCACTGTGTTCGACTCGAACAGGGTGATATGGATAAAGCCACTGTGTTTTCTGAAGACCCAGGGGCGATGGCAGCGCATTGGATTAGCAAGGGTGCGCGTCGTTTACACCTCGTGGATTTAAATGGCGCATTTGCCGGAAAACTCAAAAATGAATCTGCCATCAAATCTATTTTGAAAGCAGTGGGCGATGAGATTCCAGTTCAGTTGGGTGGCGGTATTCGTGATCTAGAAACTATTGAACGTTTATTAGATGATGGTATTAGTACGGTGATCATTGGCACTGCGGCCGTGAAGAGTCCCGGCTTTGTGCAAGATGCATGTACTGCTTTCCCTGGCCAGATCATGGTGGGGCTAGATGCGCGTGATGGCAAAGTGGCAACCGATGGCTGGAGCAAGATTACGGGCCATGAAGTGATCGACCTTGCTAAGAAATTTGAAGATTACGGCGTTGAAGCCATCATCTATACCGACATTGGTCGTGATGGCATGATGAAGGGCATCAATATGGATGCAACTATTAAATTAGCGCAAGCGATTCGGATTCCGGTGATTGCTAGCGGTGGTTTATCTAATAACCAAGATCTGGAAGCCTTGTGTGAAGCTGAAGCCGAAGGCATTATGGGCGTCATTGCTGGGCGCTCAATTTACGCTGGTGATTTGGACTTAACTGCGGCGCAAAAATATGCTGATGAGTTAACGCTCAAGTTCGCTAAGAAAATTCTCTAGAGTGCTGATCAGTGCTAACTAAGAGAATCATTCCCTGTCTTGATGTCACGGCAGGGCGTGTTGTGAAGGGTGTGAACTTTGTGGGTCTGCGCGATGCGGGTGATCCTGTAGAGATTGCTAAGCGCTATAACACCCAAGGTGCTGATGAGCTAACATTCTTGGACATTACTGCAACTTCTGATGGGCGCGATCTCATCTTGCACATTATTGAAGATGTTGCCTCCCAAGTATTCATTCCCTTGACTGTTGGTGGTGGTGTACGTGCAGTAGCAGATGTACGACGCTTGCTCAATGCGGGTGCTGATAAGGTCAGCATGAATTCTTCTGCAGTAGCGAATCCAGATTTAGTTTCGGATGCTGCGGCTTACTACGGATCGCAGTGCATCGTGGTTGCTATTGACGCTAAAAAAACTGAAGCAGGTAATTGGGAGGTGTTTACCCATGGCGGTAGAACCGCTACAGGAATGGATGTAGTTGCATGGGCTTCTGAAGTTGCTAAACGTGGTGCTGGAGAAATACTGCTCACCAGCATGAACCGTGACGGCAGTAAAGATGGTTTTGATCTCGAGCTCACTGCAGCAGTAAGTGATTCTGTAAGTGTTCCGGTAATTGCTTCTGGTGGTGTAGGAAATTTACAGCACTTAGTCGATGGCATTACTAAAGGCCATGCTGATGCCGTTCTCGCAGCAAGTATTTTTCACTACGGTGAATACACTGTTGGCCAGGCAAAAGAATATATGGCGAGCCAAGGAATTCCTGTCCGCATTTAACTTGCTTGATGACCTTTAAGGCGAGCCCGAAGAATCATAAAAATTTCTTTTAATAGGCTTCTCTAATTCAAATGAAGAATATGAAACTAATCCCTATCATCGTTGATGCTTTCGAAACAAAATCTCATCTCGAGGAACTATTCAGAAAGGTGGGTGCCGATCGGGTAGTTCGGATCACGCAACACGGCAAGCCGGTTGCAGATTTAATGCCAATGTTATCTAATGACATGGATTTACCCACAGTTGCCGCACAAAAAATGCTGTTTTTAATGAAGGGTGTATCAGTTCAGGCTGAGATTGACATCAAGTTCCTCATTAATGCCGGTAGAGACATCTAAATTTTATTATTACAGGGCACGCAACCTTATTGCGGACCATATTCAGTAGTTAGCAATGCGATATTCAATACCATTGGCAACCCTAGACAAGGATCTCATTGGTGCAATGAAAAAAGTGGGCGTGTCGCGATTGGTGGCTTAATTTCATAATTCAAGGACAACAAAGATTTACCAGCCTCGATATATAGGCAATAAGACCATTATTTCTGTCAAAATAAAACAAATGTCAGATAAAACACCAAACACAAATCCAGAAGATGTAGCCCTATTAGAGGCGGTCACTTGGAATGATCAAGGCTTGGTTCCAGTGATTGCTCAAGAGGTCGGCAGTAAAGATATCTTGATGATGGCCTGGATGAATCGCGATGCTTTGCTGGCTACTTTGCGTTTAGGCGAGGCCGTGTACTGGACTCGCTCTAGACAGAAACTCTGGCACAAGGGTGAAGAATCTGGCCACACCCAAAAGGTGAAGGAAATTCGCCTCGATTGCGATGGCGATACGATTGTCTTATTGGTTGATCAAAAAGACGGTATTGCTTGCCATACAGGTGAGCACAGCTGCTTCTTTCTGCGCTGGGATTCTGGTAAATCTGCCTGGGTAGACGAGTCTAAGGGTCACAAATAAGACCCTCTTAGTCTTTCCGGTAATAAAAGACATAAAATCGCTTTATGACTAGTCCAGAACAAAACCCTACTAATTTGGATTCCGCTCTGGCTCATTTAGCCGATGTGGTGGATCAGCGACGTGATGCCTTTGAGGCTGGAAAGGCTGATCCTAAGACCTCCTATACTGCTTTGCTCTTTTCTAAGGGTGATGATGGGATATTGAAAAAGATTGGTGAAGAGGCCACTGAGGCAGTGATGGCGGCTAAGGATGCCCGCAATGCTAATTTAGCCCCCGAGCAGCAAAAGCTTTTAGTGGGCGAGATGGCAGATCTTTGGTTCCATTGTTTAATTGCTTTGTCTCAATTTGGCTTGCGTCCAGAAGATGTGATTGCTGAGTTACAGCATCGTCTGGGCACCTCAGGCATCGAAGAAAAGGCCGCCAGAAAAGCGGCTAATAAGGAGTAATTGATGTCGCATGACCCAAATTGCCTATTTTGTAAGATTTCCCAGGGATTAATCCCATCCCAGAAGGTCTATGAGGATGAAGAAATCTACGCTTTTAAAGATATCAACCCAGCTGCCCCCATCCATTTTTTGATTATTCCTAAAAAACATCTACCCATGTTGGAGTCTGCTGAAGTGATCGATGCGCCATTGCTAGGTAGAATGATGGAATTAGCACCGCGTCTCGCCAAAGAGCAGGGTTGCCGTCCCGGAAAAGATGGCGGCTTTAGGTTGGTGGTGAACAATGGTGCAGATGGTGGGCAAGAGGTTTATCACTTACATGTGCATGTGATGGGCGGACCGCGCCCCTGGAAAAAATAATCCGAGGAGATTAGAAATGGGTTCATTTAGCATTTGGCATTGGTTAATTGTGTTGGTAATCGTGATGTTGGTATTTGGTACCAAAAAATTACGCAATATCGGTACAGACTTAGGTGGCGCTGTTAAAGGTTTTAAAGACGGCATGAAAACCCCTGAAAGCACTGAAGAGTCGCAAGATAAAGCCAAGGAACAAATTCAGAGCGCATCGGCATCTGCAGAAAAAACTGTGGATGTTCATGCTAAAGACATCAATAAGTAATTGTTGATGGAAATAATGTGCACCTGCAATGATTGATCTTGGAGTTTCAAAGCTTGCACTCATTGCAGTAGTTGCATTGGTGGTGGTTGGGCCCGAGCGTCTGCCAAAGGTTGCCCGCATGGCGGGAAATTTATTTAGTCGTGCGCAGCGCTATATGGCGGATGTGAAGTCAGAAGTCAGCCGCCAGATGGAAGTGGAAGAGTTCAAAAAGTTGCGTGAAGAAAGTACTTCAGTTTTAAAAGAGGTAGAAAGCAGTCTTCAGTCCACTGTCAACGAAGCAAATGCCAATCTCAGCGATCAAGCTGATATCTTTGAAAATAATTTCACCAGAGCCCCGCTGGATGCAAAAGAAGTATTGAGTAAATCGATGCGCCAGGGGCGTCAAAGTTGGGGTGTCAGACGTGCGGCTAGACCAGTTTGGTTCAAGCGCTCTACTGGTATGCGCACACGAGTTCAATCTGGTGCCGCTCGTATGAAGCGCTTTCACCATAGCGCTAATAAGTAAGTAATAAAAGAATAAAAACTACCAGAATATAAATACCCACGCATGACTGAAAATAATTCCACAGAAGATTCGGGCTTACAAGAATCTTTCCTTTCTCATTTGTATGAGTTGCGTGATCGTATTATTAAATCGGCCTTAGCCATCATTGCGGTGTTTGTCTGCCTAGTGTACTGGGCGCCTGATATTTTTCATTTGTTTGCACAACCATTGCTTTCAGCATTACCTGCTGGCGGTAAGATGATTGTTACTGACGTGACAGGCTCATTTTTTGTGCCCATGAAAGTCACTATGCTGGTTGCTTTTCTGATTGCACTGCCGGTGGTGATGTATCAGTTATGGGCATTCATTGCCCCGGGTCTGTATCAACACGAGCGTAAGTTGATTGTGCCTTTGGTGGTTAGTAGCTACAGCCTATTTATTTTTGGCATGGCTTTCGCCTACTTCTTGGTATTTCCAACGGTATTTGGTTTTATGGCAAGTTACAACGCTCCCTTGGGCGCGGAGATGTCTACGGATATCGACAATTACTTGAGTTTTGCGATGACAACCTTTTTGGCATTCGGCATTACTTTCGAGGTACCGGTGGTAGTTGTGGTGCTAGTACGTATGGGCTTGGTTCCCCTAGCTAAGCTTAAAGAGATTCGCCCTTATGTAATAGTTGGTGCTTTTGTAATTTCCGCTGTTGTAACGCCGCCGGATGTACTGTCACAGCTTCTGCTTGCGGTTCCGATGAGTCTGCTCTATGAGCTGGGTTTATTAGTTGCTCGCTTCTATGTGCCAAAACCCACGGATGATGACGCTGATACAGCTTCAGGAGCGGATACTCAAGCTAGTGCTTGATCCTGTGCGAAGGTGGCATTAAGCCATTCCATCACTCGGTCAAAGCGATAGCGTCTCTGCCGCAAGTTCCCTTCAAGATCTGTTTCGCTATTAGCAAATGCTTTTCCAGCAGCAAGCAAAGAGCGACGTTGCTGGGTGGTATCAATCTGAATCAGTCGTGGCAAAATTTTGGGTAATTCATACCGAATATCCACAACAACACAGTGATCATGCTGCAGTTGACTGACATCACACAATAAAAACTCGGCTTTACTCAAATCAAATTGATTAGCAATCACGAGCCTATGACAGAGCAGAATCCACTCAGCATCTAGCTGATGTTCTGCATGATGGTTTAAGGCTTTCTCAGCATAAGTCGCTAGCTCATACCAACCATTTTGCTTCGGGTTGGGCGCACTCTCTAAAACCTTGCTCAACAACTCTTTCGCTTCTGCTACACCTTGTTGTTGTGCCTGCCATATCCAATAGGAGGCCTGTAGTCCACGAACTTTCTCTGCGACCTTCTCACGCTTACGCCAGAGACTGGCGCCTCGTCTGAACTGGGCTTGGGCATGGCCTAAATCTGCCGCACGATCAAAGCAGCGATCGCTTTCAGCGGCGCTGTATCCAGAGAACTGGGGGCGTCGGTAGATCTCGCCTAATGCAAACCAAGCATTACGATCCCCATCTTTAGCTGCTAACTCTAGCCAGTAGGCTGCTTTCTTAAGAGAAGCATTAGATTTGGTAGCAGGCTCGCCAGGATTATTTTCAAGCGACTGCGCTGTATTTAATTGCGCCAACCGTAAACCCAGTGTGAGCTTAGCAATGGTGAGTCCAAGCTCCGCAGCTTGTATTAGCGCCGCTTCATTCTGTTCGGAGAGCCAAGAATCCCAGAGAGAAGAGAGGGTCTCATCCTTAGGTTGTAATTTAATGAGCAGTTCTTTTGCGGATGTGGTGAACGGTGTTTCTGAATCCGCTAAATTCAGTAGAAATTCTTTAGCGAGTTTTTGTAACGCCGAAAGATCACGAACACGATGAACGCCGTTACCTCCAACGCTAACGACATCGTCACTGTCACCACTATCTTGCTTTGAGATCCAAATCGCTAGTTCTGATTGCAGCTCTCTTTTGCTTGGGTCAAGAAGTAGGTCTGCTAGTTGCCATTGCGCAGCATCACTTGCACCCATATTTGCTTTAGCGATTCTCCAGAATGATTGCCACCCAAAAGAAAAGGCTGGTGAATGCAAGGTGTCTTGCAAAGGTACTACAGAGATTTGCCTCAAAATCCCCAGTATTTCCGGAGAAGCGTAAGCCAGCTCAGGCGTTTCTGTATTGGCAGAGCTCAATTGGCTAACTAATTGATTTTGAATGGATAAATAGGATTTCTCTAACCAAATTAATGCATTAGCTGGTTGAATCGGGGTTTTAAATGCCCCAGTCAAATAGGCAGACGCTAAATTTTGTTGTGCGGATACATCACCCAATCGCGCAGATTGGAGGATTTTTAAGAATTCACGGCTTGCCATATGACAATTTTGGCATCTAAGCCCCTCAAAAGACAGAAATCAAAGCCCTTGTTGCCCTGATACAACGAAGAAAGCCAAAAAACTGCCTTTTGACAAGCAAAAACAACTCCTAATTGCCCTTACCCCCAGTCTGGGGGATCAATACAAGCAAAATTCATGAGTCCCAGATTTATTTGGGCAATACTTTCAATTTATGGAGATTTAAAGAATGAAAAAATCGCTATTAGCAGTTGCAGCAATCGGCGCATTTGCGTCAGCAGCTCAAGCTCAGTCCTCAGTAACCGTATACGGTATCTTGGACGTTGGTTTTGTTGGTACGCATTACAACGGTACTGCTGCAGGACCTAACACTGCAACTACCGGTAACACTAACGCAGCTGTCCCTGGCGGCGCTCCTAACGTAAATGCTAGTTCAGCTGGTTTTGGCCAGTCTGCTGAATCTACAAGCCGTTTAGGTTTCAAAGGTAAAGAAGATTTGGGCGGTGGCTTGAATGCAATCTTTACTGTTGAGACAGCAATTGATCCAGATGGCAAGGCAAACGCATTCCAATTTAACCGTCAAACATTTGCTGGCTTAAGCAAAAATGGTTTAGGTTCAACAACAATTGGTACACAGTACACACCAATTTTTGATGTAATGGCAACAACTGATGCTGCTGGTATGAACAACTTGGCAGGTAATGCTGTATATGCTACAAACGTTCAATCATCTACTGGTACATATAACACTGGTTTAGGTGGATTTGCGTCTACTACAGCTACTGCATCTACAGGCGGTCCTATCAGCATTAATGCAAACAGCGGTGCATATGTAACACGTGTATCAAATGCGTTGAAGGTGCAATCTGAGCGTATTGGCGGTCTGCAAGGTCAGGCTTTCTATGCACAGTCAAACAATAGCCAATCAGGTACCACTGGTGGTATTTCTGGTGCAAACAACAACACTATGTTTGGCTTTAATGCTGACTACGTATGGAATAAGTTAAACGTTGTAGCTGCTTACCAATCTTTCAGAGCGCAACAAGGTACATTAGCAAATGCTGCTGGTTCTTCAAACACTAGCGGCTTAATTTTAGCTAACGGAACAGCAGGTCTTTTTGGCAATAACGCTAGTGATGCACAGACATATGCTGCTGCAACATATGACTTTGGTATCGTCAAAACTTATGCTCAGTACATCACACGTAAAGTTTTCTCAACTGCTGATAGCAACTTCCAAACTCAACGTGCTGCTTATCAGCTAGGTGCTAAGAGCTTCATCACACCAACTATCTCTGTATATGCAACATACGGTTTGGGTAAATCAAGCTATGCGCAAGCAGGCACAGCTTATGCCAACTTCCGCACAATGCAAGTTGGTACTGATTACTACCTCAGCAAGCGTACAAACTTGTACGTAGCTTATGGTTCATTTAATCAGTCAAGCCCTAACTCAGCAGCTGTTCCTACCATTTCAAGCTTGTCAGGTATGAACTACGCTACTGGTATCCGTCACACTTTCTAATTTAACGCTAGCGCAAGCTAGTTAAAGTTGGAAATATTAAAACCACCCTTCGGGGTGGTTTTTTTATGAAAATTTTTTATTTTCAATCTTATTTCTATTGGTGAAAATTATCCTAAATACTGATATAAATTTTTGTAACTAGATTGTACAAATACATCAAATTGAGCATCAAAAATGAAATGTATTTATAACCCCCCCCCAAATGATCATCTAGCTGCAAATGATGAATTTATGTGTGGCTCTAAGCACAGCCTTAATCTCTCGCCCATTCAATCTAGTCAGGTTACTCAGTGGCCTAAAGTAGGATTTGAATGGGCCTCACCGCCGTTAAATAAACCCCCTCAGCTGGTGTTATTTGATGAAGTTGCAGATAAGGCGCTTCAGAGAGAAATCTCTAAGCATGTCCAAGGAGAGATCACCCTACAAACCCTAGGTATGTTTAAGAGTCGACTTAGAGCTAAGTTGCTTCCTTACTTTCGTGGGTGCTTAATTAATAAAATTGGGTATGAGCAGATAGCTGAATTTGTAAATTACCTGCATCAGGCCAAGATTAGGCCTGTAACCATTAAGCAGTATTTGGGCTTACTCAAGCGAATCTTAACCCTAGCCTTAGAACAGGAGTTAATTTATAAAATCCCACTGTTTCCTAAAATGAAGGCAAAAAGCATTCCAAGGGGAAGTTTTACATGCAACGAATATAGGCAAATACTGAGAGCTAGTAGAGGCTTATGTGACCCCAATACCCTTGTCTCAAAAAATCACAGAGTAACTGCAGGCGGTGCATATAAAGTACGCGATACAGTTCCTGTAGAGATGACATGGTTAATACAGTTCATGGTGAACTCATTTATTAGACCTGTGGATATAAAGCTAATTAAACATAAACATGTGGAATCGGTCTCGGGAATTAATACTTATTTGCGGCTGAACTTGCCAAAAACAAAGGGGCACTCAGGGCAGATTGTTACCTTGAGTTCTGCAAAATATGTCTATGACCGTTTGAAGTGTTACCAGGTCTCTAGGGGATATGGCAATTCCGAGGACTTCTTATTTTTGCCGGAGGCTAAGGATCGGCAGGGCGCTATTCAGCTGATTACAACCCATTTCAGAAAAATACTTAAAAGTGCTAATGCAACATTAGGGCAAGAGGGTCAGAATCGAACCTTGTACAGCCTGAGACACACCGCCATTACTTTTAGACTGCTTTATGGTAGGGGCATTGATTTGCTTACGCTTGCAAGAAATGCCCGAACATCAGTAGAAATGATTGAAAGATTTTATTCATCCAACTTAACAGCTGAGATGAATATAGAAATGCTCCAATCCAAGAGAACAACACGTTCACTAAAGTGACCAAGAAAAAACCCACTGTGTTGCCACAGTGGGTTAATTTAATGCCAGACTAATCATCAACTAGCTTACGCTAGCATCGAATTAGAAAGTGTGACGGATACCAGTAGCGTAGTTCATACCTGACAAGCTAGAAACTGTTGAAACAGCTGCTGAGTTAGGGCTTGACTGGTTAAATGCACCGTATGCTACGTACAAATTTGTACGCTTGCTCAAGTAGTAATCAGAACCAACCTGCATTGTACGGAAGTTAGCGTAAGCTGAACCAGCTTGCGCATAGCTTGATTTACCCAAACCGTATGTTGCATATAGAGAGATAGTTGGTGTGATGAAGCTCTTAGCACCTAACTGATATGCAGTACGTGAAGTTCCGAAGTTGTTGTCGACAGCTGCGAACGCTTTGTTTGTAATGTACTGAGCGTAACCCTTAACGATGCCAAAGTCATATGTTGCAGCAGCATAGGTTGAGTTGTTGCTACCGTTAGTACCAAAGTCCGCCGCAGTACCGCCAGGTGCTTTGAAGCCAGAAGTAGGAATTGCAGCAGTACCGTTGATTGCTCTAAAAGACTGGTAAGCAGCCACAACGTTTAACTTGTTCCAAACGTAATCAGCATTAACACCAAAAGCTGTATTGTTATTGTTGCCGCCGTTGTAAGCTGCATTAGTTTGGCTTTGGTTAGCTTGTGCATAGAACGCTTGAACTTGCACACCAGCCATACGATCAGACTGGAGCTTCAATGCATTTGAAGCGCGTGTTACATATGCGCCGCTTGGTGCGTTGAAACTTGTTGGAGCAGAACCTGAACTTGTGTAAGCAGTAACGCCATCGTTGTAAGTGCCGGTAGAAGATTGCAAGTTACCTGTGTAAACAGCGTTACCTGTCAAGTTGTTCATGCCAGCAGCATCTGTAGTAGCCATTACATCAAAAATTGGTGTGTACTGAGTACCTAGTGTTGCCTTACCCAAACCAGACTTGCTTAAACCAGCAAATGTTTGACGGTTAAATGCGAAAGCAGAAGCCGCTTGATTTGGGCTAAGTGCTGTCTCAACAGTAAAGATTGCAGCTAAACCGCCACCTAAATCTTCAGAGCCTTTAAAGCCAATACGGCTTGTGGATTCGGCAGACTGACCAAAACCAGCTGAGCTAGCGTTTACTGATGGGGATCCAGCTATACCTGTACCAACGTTAGCGGCGTTAACTGTACCAGCAGAAGTACCGTTGTAATGTGAACCAACAAAACCAACGTCCAAGATACCGTATACGGTTACTGAGGACTGAGCTTGAGCTGCTGACGCAAATGCGCCGATTGCTGCAACTGCTAATAGCGATTTTTTCATTCTTTAAATCTCCATAAACTAAGGAATGAAGACTTAAAGACTTTGAAATCACAATTTGCTATTAAGGTTGGTGGGAATCTTTATGAAGAAAGCCACTACTGATTACCAATGTTTGATAGTATGGTTGGATGCCTAAAGCTACTACTAGTACAACATTATTGAGTCAGCAGTGAAGCAGGACCTCCTTGGAGATGTATATTTCCGATTTTTGCGGCTCTTAACGATCTTAGAGGCAACGCCGACATTCCCGTGTTTAGATTCTGTCGAGAGAAGGTTGCTTGAATTTATTGCGATGCACGAAAGTGTTGGCCGTGGTCCACTTGTCAGTGAGACAATTTATTCAAGTGATATCGGGTCTCCAGCAACCTTGCATCGTCGGATTGCTGTATTGAAAAAACATGAGCTGCTTCGTTATGGTGATGATATTGATGGCCGTAAAAAGTACCTTGAACTAACACCTAAAGCAAAGAGCTACTTTGCAGAGCTTGGGAAATGCATCCTCAAGTCTGCAAAAGTGACTTAATCTCTTTTCAGGCGCCTTTATTTCTTCAGACTATCCCTAATTTCTCTAAGTAGGGCAATGTCTTCAGGCGTTGCTGGCGCTGGCGGCGCATCCATGATCCGCACTTTATTGATGATTTTTACCATCTGGAAAATCACAAAGGCCAGGAGGATGAAATTTATTGAGATGGTGATGAAGTTGCCATAGGCAAAAATCGGTACCCCAGCCTTTTTTAAGGCATCAAATGTTCTAGGTACACCCTCTGGAACGTGTCCCAGAATGACAAAAAGGTTAGTAAAGTCAATATGACCCCCCAAAAGGGTAGAAATCACCGGCATAACAATGTCATTTACCAGGGAGTCGACGATTTTCCCGAAGGCGCCGCCAATGATGACACCCACTGCTAGGTCGATGACATTTCCCTTGACGGCAAAGTCCCGAAATTCCTTTAAAACGCTCATAAATAGCTTCCTTTTCTCTCAGACTGAGATTAACCCAGAATTAAGCCCATAACTTTGATGCATACCTCATTTTTACTTTAAAATCTTACCTTTAAGCAATTTCCACCTATTAATGCCCTATCAAGGAATTTTGTAAATGAGTGACAAGCCCAGTATGGATAAGGATCGTCGTAAATGGTTGATCGCTACGTCAGCGGTCGGCGGTGTTGGTGCAGCTGCAGCCCTTTACCCTTTTGTGGATAGTTTTGAGCCTTCTGAGCGCGCTAAGGCCGCTGGAGCTGCTGTTGAGATTGATATTTCTGGCATGAAGCCAGATGAGATGAGAATGGCAGAATGGCGCGGTAAGCCGGTATGGGTTGTGCGTCGCACACCAGAGCAGCTTGCTGAATTATCTAAAATTGATGGTGAATTAGCCGATCCAGATTCTCTGCGTAATCCAGCGCAATACACACCCGAATACGCACAAAACCAATGGCGCTCAATTAAGCCTGAGTACTTTGTTGTAGTGGGTATTTGTACTCATTTGGGCTGTTCACCATCTGCTAAGTTTGAAGCTGGTGCGCAACCATCCTTGCCAAGTAGCTGGCCAGGAGGCTATTTATGTCCATGTCATGGCTCTACATTTGATATGGCCGGCCGTGTATACAAAAACAAACCAGCTCCAGATAACCTTGAAGTGCCGCCACATATGTATTTGAGCGATACCAAGATTCTGGTTGGCGAAGATAAGAAGGCCTAAGGAGAGATAAATGGCATTTCAAGAAAAAGTAGTTCCAGCGGATGCATCCGCTGCTCAGAAGGTGATGGCTTGGGTTGACTCAAGGCTACCTGTGACCGAGGCTTTCAAGCGTCACATGAGCGAGTACTACGCCCCTAAAAACCTCAATTTCTTCTACATTTTTGGCGCTCTCGCCATCGTTGTTTTGGCTATTCAGATCATTACCGGGATTTTCTTGGTGATGAACTACAAGCCAGATGCTGCGAAGGCATTTGAGTCTGTTGAATACATCATGCGCGAAGTGCCGTTTGGGTGGTTGATTCGTTATATGCATTCCACTGGCGCCTCAATGTTCTTTGTGGTGGTCTACATGCACATGTTCCGTGGTTTGATTTACGGCTCCTATCGCAAACCGCGTGAACTGATTTGGATTTTTGGTTGCGCTATTTTCTTGTGCTTGATGGGTGAGGCGTTCTTCGGATACTTGCTCCCATGGGGTCAAATGTCTTACTGGGGTGCTCAGGTTATTGTGAACTTGTTCTCCGCTATCCCATTGATTGGTCCAGACCTCTCCTTATGGTTGCGTGGTGACTATGTAGTTGGCGATGCAACTTTGAATCGCTTCTTTGCATTTCACGTCATCGCCATTCCATTGGTATTGATCGGTTTGGTTGCCGCACATATTCTGGCTTTGCATGAAGTGGGCTCGAATAATCCTGATGGCGTAGAAATTAAAAATACGCTGGATGCTAATGGCCATCCTGTTGATGGCATCCCATTCCATCCTTTTTACAGTGTTCATGATGTGATGTATTTGGGTGGTTTCTTGATTATTTTTGCTTCGATTGTGTTCTTTGCGCCAGAGATGGGCGGCTATTTCTTAGAAGCGAATAACTTTATTCCAGCAAACCCATTTGTAACTCCATCGCATATCGCACCAGTTTGGTATTTCACGCCGTTCTATTCAATGTTGCGTGCCACTACAACCAACTTCCTCCTACCTTTGTGGATTTTCTTGGCAGTGATTCTTGGGATGTTTGCCCTTAAGTCAAAAGACATTAATATCAAAGGCGTTTGCGTAGCTATCGCTGTGGTTTTGGCTGCTGGCTTTTATGCGCTTGATGCGAAGTTTTGGGGTGTTGTGATCATGGGTGGTTCAGTAGTGATCCTGTTCTTCTTGCCATGGTTAGATCACTCCCCAGTGAAATCCATTCGCTATCGCCCACAGTTCCATAAATATATTTACGGCATCTTTGTTGTGACTTTTGCGATTTTGGGTTACCTGGGTATTGAGGCACCATCACCCGTGTACGAAAAGATTTCTCAGATTTGCACTATTTATTATCTGGGCTTTTTCTTGGCAATGCCGTTCTGGAGCAAGCTTGGTACATTCAAGCCAGTTCCAACACGCGTTACTTTTGAGTCCCATTAATTCACGCTGAGATATTAGGAAATAGTATGAAACGAATTCTGCAAAATTTGATGGGCATCTGCCAGGCAACTGCTTTAGTTGCGGCACTTGGTTTTGGCTTAAATGCAAATGCGAACGAGGGTGGCTATCCCCTGGATACTGCGCCCAGCCGCGTAAGTAACAATGCCTCCTTGCAAAATGGTGCCAAGATATTTGTGAACTATTGCTTGAATTGTCATGCGGCAGTAAGCATGCGTTACAACCGTTTACGTGATATCGGCTTGAGCGACCAACAGATCAAAGACAATTTGATCTTGACGGATGCGAAAGTTGGCGATCTGATGACGATCTCTATGACACCTAAAGAAGGTAAAGCTTACTTTGGTAAGACTCCACCAGATTTATCTGTTGAGGCTCGTGCGCGCGGTACTGACTGGCTCTACACCTACTTCCGTACTTTTTACAAAGATGACGCCACACAAACTGGTTGGAATAACTTGGTGTATCCAAACGTAGGGATGCCACATGTTTTATGGCAACTACAAGGCGAACGTGCTGCAAAGTTTGAGGATCGCCCAGATCCACACGATGCAAGTCGTGTTGAGAAAAAGTTCGTTGGATTTGAGCAATTAACTCCCGGAATAATGAAGTCACAGGAATACGATGACAACATTGCTGACTTAGTAGCATTCTTATCCTGGATGGCTGAGCCAGTTCAGCTAGAGCGTAAGCGTCTTGGAGTTATCGTACTGATCTTCTTGGCAATTTTTACTCTATTGGCTTGGCGTTTGAACAAGGCTTATTGGAAAGACATTCACTAATTCAATTTGATGAGCCCTGATGTTAGGGCTCATTAGTGAACCGATTTAACGCTGTTGTGCGTTTGTTGTACGGAAGTAGATATTTAAGGAAATAAATTTATGATGGTGTTGTACTCAGGCACAAACTGCCCATTCTCGCAACGCTGCCGTCTAGTGCTTTTTGAAAAAGGCATGGACTTTGAAATTCGTGATGTGGACTTGTTTAACAAGCCAGAAGACATCTCGGTGATGAACCCTTATGGCCAAGTTCCGATCCTGGTGGAACGTGATTTAATTTTGTATGAGTCAAACATCATTAATGAATACATTGACGAGCGCTTTCCACACCCACAATTAATGCCGCCTGATCCGGTTGCACGTGCACGTGCTCGCCTCTTCCTCTTCAATTTTGAGAAAGAATTGTTTGTGCACGTAGCTGCTTTGGAAAATGAAAAAGGGAAGGCTGCAGAAAAGTCCCATGAAAAAGCGCGTTTAGCCATTCGTGATCGCCTAACTCAGCTTGCACCCATTTTTGTGAAAAACAAGTACATGCTGGGTGAAGAGTTCTCCATGCTGGATGTAGCAATCGCTCCTTTATTGTGGCGTTTGGAGCATTACGGTATCGATCTTTCACGCAATGCTGCCCCTCTCTTAAAGTACGCTGAGCGTATTTTCAGTAGACCTGCTTACATTGAGGCTTTGACACCATCAGAAAAGGTAATGCGTCGCTAAGCGGCTCATTACTCAGGCTGGCAGAATAAGCATGTCTGATATCCCAAGCAATAAACCCTACCTAATCCGTGCCCTACATCAGTGGTGCACGGATTTTGGTTTTACGCCCTTCATGGCAGTCTTTGTGGACTCCAGTGTTGAAGTGCCTATGGAGTTTGTGAAGAAGGATGAAATTGTTTTAAATCTCTCTCTTGAGGCCTGCCATCAACTGAATTTGGATAATGATTGGATCAGTTTTCAGGCGAGATTTGGCGGAGTTCCAAGAAAAATTATGGTCCCTGTAAGTCATGTTTTAGCAATCTATGCACGTGAAAATGGCCAAGGAATGTCTTTTCCCTTTGATGCTAGTCAGAGCGGCAAACTGAAAGATGTCAGCCCCGAGAATGCTGAAAAGCCAAAAGCTGGCAGACCTTCCTTGACGATTGTGAAATAGGTTAGAATATTATCCGTTGCCCCTTTAGCTCATCTGGTAGAGCAACTGATTTGTAATCAGTAGGTGGTCTGTTCGAGTCGGACAAGGGGCACCAAAATTCAAAACCTAAGTTCTCACGAGCTTAGGTTTTTTCAATTATGGTGCCAGTATTCAGGTGCGTTGCGGGCCACTTAACTGAGTAGGTTCGCTCTTCTAGTTTCTGGCAAATACAGTATTGCCACGATTGCCCCACTAGCCAAGAAAATGGTCGGATACCAGAGTCCCGCAAGATTACTTTCCCAGCGTTGATTCAGCCAGGTAACAATCAAAGGGAGAAGTCCACCAATCCACCCAGCGGCTAAATTATGTGGAAGGGTAGCTGCACTGTTTCTGGTTTTGGCAGGAAATAGTTCTGCAAGTAGGGCTGTTTGTGGGCCCACAACAAGAGCAAGGATTGCTGATAAGCCAATTAAGATTCCCGATATCAATGAGATAGATAGGTTATTACTTTGTAGTAAATAAAACGCTGGCAGTATTAGTGTTGAGCCCAAGAGGAGGCCGCTGACAACGACAGGCTTCCTACCGATCTTGTCTGAGAGCCATCCTGCAAATACCGTGAAAGGCAATAATGCAACTGTTGCGTACACACTGAGTTGATCAACTAATTGAGGGGCAAGCCTTACGGTAGTCTTTAGGAAGACTGAGGTATAAACCTGCACGCAGAAAAATAAGACTGCGCCACCAGCAGAGATACAGAAAAAAAGGAGAAACATTCTCTTTCTGGTTTCTGGATCCTTCAGGTTGTCACGCAAGGGGCTTTTAGACTGGGTCTCTGTTTTGCTGAGTTGCAAATAGATTGGCGTTTCTTCTAAAGCTATGCGGGCTTTAAATGCAATCAAGAGCAGAACTAGCGATACCCAAAATGGCACACGCCAGCCCCAAGATAGAAATTTTTCTTGAGTAAGATAGGTTTGTAGCAAGGCAATTTGGAGTGTAGAAACTAAGATGCCTAATGGCCCCATCAGCTGTAAGAAGCTGGTTTTAAATCCGCGATGAGAGTCACCGGCATGCTCAGTGAGGAAGACGGCACTGCCGCCAATTTCACCCCCTGCTGAGAGGCCTTGAAGTAGTCTAAGGCTCACCAGCAGAACAGGTGCCCAGATGCCGACTTGGGTATAGGTTGGTAAAAATCCAACACAAACGGTAGCAAAACCCATCAATACGATAGTGATCATGAAAACAGGTCGTCGCCCAATACGGTCGCCGATGCTGCCAAATATCGCTGCCCCAATGGGCCTAACCACCATACCCACACCAAAGGTCGCCAAGCTGGCTAATAAGGCGTTATTGGGATCGCTAGAGGGAAAGAAAAGAGGACCAAAAACTACTGCAAGAGTTGCGAAGGTCAGAAAGTCATACCACTCGAGAAAGGTTCCAAAGCAGGCAGCAATAGCTACTTTTTTATAGGAATGCGATCCAGCTTTGATTTCTAATGCGGGAATAGCAGTCAATTTTTATTCTGAGTCACTTGACGATTCAATTAAGGGTGTGGCTAAATTTTTGCTAGGCTTCACACCAAGCTCACGTACTTTTTCCGCAGTACGAATCAGATTGCCTTTGCCGGATTTGAGTTTGCTAAAGGCATCGTGATAACTTGTTTGGGCTTGATCTAGGCGTTGACCTAATTTTTCAAGGTCATCAACAAAGCCGACAAATTTGTCATAGAGCGTGCCACACTGTTTTGCAATTTCTAGAGCGTTACGGTTTTGATGATCTTGACGCCACAGGTGGGCAACGGTACGTAGCGTTGCCATTAAGGTGCTAGGGCATACCAGCACAATATTCTTCGCCAATGCTTCTTGGTAAAGGTTAGGCGCAGTTTTCAAGGCTAAGAGGAACGCAGGTTCAATTGGCACAAACATCAATACAAAGTCTACTGAGCCAACACCATAAAGAGAGCTATAGTTTTTGCTGGAGAGTCCTTGGATATGCTGGCGGAGAGATTGAATATGAGCTGCCAACTCTTGTTCAGCAATGACTGGGTCTGAGGCTTCTGCATGACGTGAGTAGGCTGTAATGGAAACCTTACTATCAACCACTAAACTTCTACCCTCTGGTAGCTTAACTACCACGTCGGGTTGGAGACGTGAGCCATCGGTCTGAGTGTGGCTATCCTGAACTAGATATTCTTCACCCTTTCGTAGGCCTGAAGATTCGAGAATGGACTCTAAAACCAACTCACCCCAATTTCCTTGAACTTTAGAGTCGCCCTTGAGTGCCTGAGTTAGTGAGCGTGTCTCATCTGACATACGTAAATTCAGATTAGCTAGACGCTCGATCTCACTCCTAAGGGCAAAGCGCTCGCGCGCTTCATTGCCATACGAAGTATTCACTTGCTCTTTAAATTCTGTTAACTTCGTTTGTAGCGGCTTCAGAAGAGCATCTAAGCTAGCAACGTTTTGCTCTGTAAAGCGCTTGGACTTATCTTCCAAAATTTCATTGGCCAGATTTTTGAATTGGCTAGTGAGTGCCTCTTTAGCCTCATTAAGGGATTCAATTCTTCCTAAGCCCTGTTTACGCTCAGAATCTAATGCTGCCTCAAGTCGAATGGCGTTTTGTAATGCCTGATCACGTTCTACTTTTAGGTTGGTGGCAAGCGCAGCATCAAGTTGATTTTGTTGTTCAACTCTAGTGAGAGCCGAGCGTAAATTGAGTGCATAGACCAAAAGGCCTGCACATAAACCGAATGGCAGGCCAAATAGTAAAAGAGAGCTTAAGTCAAAAGTCACAAATAGACGCTATGCAGATTTTGTGTAATTAGCCTTGTACAAGCTTTTTCAACTCACCGCTTTCGAACATTTCAGTCATGATGTCTGAACCACCAATGAATTCACCATTGATGTAGAGCTGAGGAATCGTTGGCCAGTTAGCAAATTCCTTAATGCCCTGACGAATTGCTTCATCTTCCAGAACGTTAACAGTATGAAGAGTTTCCACACCACTTGCGCGCAAAATATTGATCGCGTTTCCGGAAAAGCCGCATTGTGGAAACTGGGCATTGCCCTTCATGAACAATACAACAGGGTGGCTAGTAACGATTTCTTGAATTTTTGCTTGGGTATCCATATTTTTTCCTGAATTGAAGCTATTTAAAGATGATGATTTACTACTAATAATGGCTTAATTTTAAGGCTATCTGAAGAAAAGGGTTAATTCCCTTGGTCGGTTTTAGAGCTTTTTGCGTCCAGAAACTGCCCGGTGGTGGCCTGCTAAATCGAGGTGCGCCTGCACATCTATTAAGCCTGCTGCTTTCATCAACCCCATCACAGCCTCAGATTGATCAAAGCCATGCTCGACGGCAAGCAAGCCGCCAGGTTTGAGGTATTGATCAGCCCCCGCAATAATGATCTCTAAGCAGCTCAGCCCACTAGCGTAATCGGTCAGAGCAGATTGAGGCTCAAAGCGCAGATCCCCTTGAGTAAGGTGGGGGTCCTCATGGGCTATATAGGGCGGATTACTCACAATCACATCAAATTGGCTTAGTTCGGTCAACGCCGCATACCAACTACCTTGAAAAAACTGGACTTGATCTAATAGGTTCAGAGATTGTGCATTTTGCTTTGCAATAGCCAGAGCCTCAGTCGATTGATCAGTTGCAATCATCGATGCCAGTGGCACGGCACTTGCGATAGAAAGTGCAATAGCACCAGAGCCGGTGCCCAGATCCAACACTCTTGTGTGTTTGCTGAGTTTAGTAATTTCAGTCAGGGCAATCTCTACGAGGAGCTCAGTTTCTGGACGGGGGATAAGTACCCCAGGGCCCACTTCTAACTCAATATTATGAAAGCCCTTCCTACCCAAGATATACGCAATGGGTTCCCCCAGAGCTCTCCTGGAGACTAGGTTTTCCCATTCCCCAAAAGCTTGCTCACTCAAACTCATATCGTCACGAGACAGAAGGGCAGAGCGTGGGAGTTGGTAGTACTTTTCTAGGATGTAGGCCAGCAATATCCGCGCTTCATTGGCAGGCAATGCGCAGTTGCTAACTAATGCTTTTAAAGACTGGCCGACACTCATCCTGCTTGTATTAACTATCGCCAAGTGCTGCAAGAAGCTCTGCCTGATGCTCAGACGCAAGGGCATTGCATAGATCGTCTATATCACCATCCATCATGGCATCGATCTTATAAAGCGTGAGATTGATGCGGTGATCGGTAATACGACCTTGCGGAAAGTTATAAGTCCGAATGCGATCGCTACGATCACCAGTGCCAACTAAAGACTTTCTGGTCTGAGCTTCTAGCTGATGTTTTTCTCGTTCACGCGCATCCATGATGCGAGAGACAAGAACCTTCATCGCTTGCTCACGATTGCGGTGCTGACTACGATCATCTTGGCACTCAACTACAGTGCCAGTTGGTAAATGGGTAATACGTACCGCAGAGTCTGTTTTATTAATATGCTGACCACCAGCACCTGAAGCTCTAAAAGTATCAATGCGTAATTCAGCTGGATTAATTTTGACCGCTTCTAATTCATCAGCCTCGGGCATCACCGCTACCGTACAAGCCGAAGTATGAATACGTCCCTGCGTTTCTGTTTGGGGAACACGTTGCACGCGATGGCCACCAGACTCAAATTTGAGACGCGAGTAGACCGATTGCCCAACAAGACGCAAAACCACTTCTTTGTAGCCACCCAGATCGGATTCAGCCGCATTCACCACTTCTACTTTCCAACCCTGACGTTCTGCAAAGCGCGTATACATTCGGAGTAGGTCGCTAGCAAAGAGCGCACTCTCGTCACCGCCAGTACCTGCTCGAATTTCTAAGAAGACATTGCGCTCGTCGTTAACGTCTTTTGGCAGCAATAGTTTTTGTAGGATGGCTTCAAGCTCTTCCATAGCTGCTTGAGCTTGTTTTTGTTCATCATCGGCAAAGTCCTTCATCTCAGGATCTTTGCGCATCTCTTCTGCGGCTTGAGCATCTGCCTCAGCTTGCTTATATAAGCCGAATTGCTCCACCACGGTTGCGATATCAGAATGCTCACGCGTGAGCTTTCGATAGTTGTCCATATCTTTAGTGGACTCTTCAGTAGTCAGTAAGGAATTGAGTTCGGCTAAGCGCGTGTCTAGGTGGTCTAGCTTAGCCCGCATGCTGGGCTTCATCTAATGGTCTTCTGGCTTGGAGTGCGAGGCGAATAATTTAGGAAGCAACTTAATCAGGGCGTCACGCTCAGCGCCATTGGAATGTTGTAGAGCATGTAATGAGCCATGTAGGAACTTATTAGTTAGACCTTGTGCCATAGCGTTAAGTACCTCTTGGGGATCCTCACCACGCATCAATCTTTTCATGGCGCGATCTAGTTCAAGTTGTCTGAGGTGTTCGCCTTGCTGTTGAATATCCTGAATCAGCGGGATCGTCTTGCGACCTTGCATCCAGTGCATGAAATTACCAACACGATCTTCAATAATGACTTCAGCTTGACTCACTGCCGCTTGGCGTAAAGAGGCGCCCGTTTGAATCATCACGCCTAAATCATCGACTGTATACAAGTAGATGTCACTTAAGCGGCTAATTTCGGGCTCAATGTCACGGGGTACTGCTAAATCAATCATGACTATCGGTTTGCGACGACGTTGCTTTAGTGCACTCTCCACCATTCCTAAGCCAATAATCGGCAGTGATGATGCTGTACTTGAAATGATGATGTCAAATTCATGTAATCGACTTGGCAGCTCTGAGAGCTTGAATGATTCTGCTTCAACATCTTGAAGAGAAATCGAGTCTGCTAATTCTTGTCCGCGTTCAATGCTGCGATTGGCAATAGCTACTGCCTTAGGCTTGCGTGCTACGAAATGGGTGGCGCATAAAGTGATCATGTCGCCAGCGCCGATAAATAGAACGCGTTGATCAGCAATACTTTCAAAAATGCGTTCAGCTAATCGAACTGATGCGGCTGCCATCGAGATTGAGTGAGCACCAATTTCTGTCGAGCCGCGAACTTCCTTTGCAACAGCAAAGGTTTTCTGAAAGAGTTGATTTAGATAAGTGCCAAGGACGCCTGCATCATTTGCAGTGCGCACCGCATCTTTCATCTGACCCAAGATTTGGGTTTCGCCGATCACCATAGAATCTAATCCGCAAGCCACTCTAAAAGCATGGCGTACCGCATCAGACTGCGGTAGTGAGTAAATGTGTGGCTCTAAACTGCTTGGAGCCAGTTTTTGGGTTTTAGCTAACCAATCAAAAGTGGCTTCGTGCAAAAGGCTCGCTGCATCTGCATCGTTAGCGGCGCAGTAGAGTTCAGTTCGATTGCAGGTAGACAGAATGGTGGCTTCAGGCAGGCCGGCCTGATTCGCACCAACGAGATGTTGGCGAAGATCGTGCAACGCTTCTTGAAGAAATTCAGGGTCAAAGGCGACCTTTTCCCGAATGGCGACCGGCGCTGTGTGATGATTGATGCCGAGTGTCAACAACTTCATAATGGTGATTATAGATTTGATGTCAGCAACAAGGGGGTGGCAATGGGGTTTTTAGCTTTTCTGGTGATCGGTGGCTTAACTGGCGTATTTGCCTTGGTTTTTTACCCAGGAAAACGTCAATCTAGGCCCAGGCCCAGGAAATTCCTCATGGCGGTATTGCTCGGCACTATTGCTGCCCTAGCTAGCTCTTATATAGGGCAATTTGCAGGCTTATTTCAGGCGGGTCAGATGCTCGAGTGGCTAAGCGCCATAGCCAGTTCTTGTCTGGCTGGCGCTCTTTACGCTGGCCTCGCTAAGTAAGCGATCAATCGGGGGTCTCTTCCGTATCTAGAAGGATTTGATCTAGAAAAATCATCAAATCAATATCGGCCCGATCTGCGGATGACGCTAGCGCAGATTGGCGTCGATATTCCTCAATCAGCTCTACTGAGGTTACGGCGCAATTGGTGATGGGTTTTGGGGTGTTTAATGGCATTTTTGAGCACGTTTAACCATGAATTTTAATATTTCAGATTAACTGCGTAGCGAAAATAAGTCTTTATCCGTATAACTTGCATGGCTATCAACCCACTGAATCGGTGACTGCTGTTTTGCAATTAGCCACTCATTGGCTTTAGTAAAGTGCCTACAACTTGTCTTTGCACCTGGCTCTAGAAAGGGTCGATCTGTTTTATAGACCCCCAGCCCAGAGGGGTGGGAGGATTGAAGAATCAATTGATCTTGGGCAGCCTCAATCAGGGGTAGCTTGGATTGGGCATGGCCACCCCACAGCATCCAAACCAGATTGGGCTTTTGCTGCGCCAAGCCACTAATAAGTCTATCGATAAGGGATTTCCAGCCTAGGTTGGCATGACTGCCTGCTTCACCTAATTTAACGCTGAGAGCGGTATTGAGAAGCAGGACGCCTTGCTCAGCCCAACTATGAAGATCGCCATTGGGAAGAGCGCCAAAACCCTCTAGCGCCAGCGCTTTACTGATATTGCGCAAAGAACTCGGAAACTGGCGAGAATTTGTTGGAATATGGCTCGGAATAGAAAAGGCCAGGCCCTGAGCAAGACCGGGGGAGTGATACGGATCCTGCCCCAAGATGACCACCTTCACTTGATTCAGCGGAGTCAGAGTGAGTACTTTGAAGAAATTCTGCGGCTCCGGACAAATCTTCTCGACCTCTTTATTGAGCTTGACTCTCAGATTAGTCTGCAGAGTTTGCCACTCAGGAGATTCAAAATAATCTCCGAATAGGGCTCGCCAATCTTCCGGAATATCAGCCGCAGAAAATGAATGCATCACTCAGCTGGCGTGAGCGTGTATTGGCTTGGAATTTGATCATCCTCAAGAACAGTCATGCACTCATGTTCTAAGTCATCTCGGTAAAAGCAAATCTGAATGATTTGCCCTGTGATCAAGCTAGATAAAACGTTATCCCAGCGAGCAGAAGTAATACGCTCACCATTGATGCTAGCTAAAAGATCTCCAGCGGCTAGACCGGCTAATTGTGCAGCTCCGCCATCGAGAACGTGAGTCACCTTGAGCCAACCACCTACTTCAGCATAGCGCATTCCGAACTGAAGTTTTATTTGCTCTAGTTTGGAATGCTCTTTTTGTTTAACCGTAATGAATTTGGAATCAATCCATTTCTGAATGGGAATGTCTTCAGCGCCAAAAATGTATCGAGACTTAAATTCATTCCAAGTTGTATTAAAACCTGCACCCAGCAGTATTCGCATTAAGTCATCTAAGCCATCTTCGGCAATCCCATCAAGCGTGACTCCATGTCTTTGCCAGATGAGACGCATCAAATCATCTAGGGATTGGCGATTACTTGTAAAAGCCCGAATCTTGAGATCTAAACCTAAAGCGAGCAAGGCACCCTTGCCGTAATAGCTAACGACTGCGTTAGGTGTGTTCTCGTCGGCTTGGTAATACTTAGTCCATGCATCAAAAGAGCTATCTGCAAGGCTTTGCTTGAGTCTGCCTGGCCCACGCAAAATACCATTCCAATTGTTAGCAACTAACTTGAGGTAGGTTTTGAGATCGATACGTTTGCTGCGGAACAATTGCAAGTCATCGTAGTAACTAGTAAAGCCTTCAAATAACCACAGTAAACGAGTATGGTTTCTGCGATCGAGTTGATAGGGTTGAAATGCTTTTGGCTGAATGCGTTTGACTAACCAGGCATGGAAGTATTCATGGCTACAGAGACCTAGAAACTCACGATAAGATGCATCATCTAATGGGGTATTCAATTGAGGAATTTGATCACGACGACATAGAAGAGCTGTGCTATTGCGATGCTCGAGTCCGCCATATCCAGAGAGGACTGCATTCACCAAAAATAAGTAATTCTGGAAAGGTGCTTTCTTAGTCTTTGGTTCAAAGAGGTTAATTGTGCAGGTACAGATTGCCTGAAGATCTTTTGCTAGGCGCTCCAGATCCACTTCATGAATACAGCCTTGAATAGCCATAGCGTGTGACACGCCATTGGATTGCCAATACGCAATCTGAAACTCACCCATCGCAACCGGATGATCTAAGAGATCATCATAATTTTTAGCGAGGTAAAAGCCGTAACCTTGGTCATCTACTTTGGCTGGCTGTAGGCCTGTCTGAACAGTCCAGGTATTTGCATGGCTATCTTTAGGTGGAATCAACACTACAGCGCACGGTAAAGACTCCTGCCCCTTGACTGCTAAACATAGACTGCTTGGATTGATAAAAGCACGCTCAGTATCTAGATAGGCGGCCCGTACGGAAGAATCAAATGCATATACTGTTGTGAGGATTTCTACTGCACCAGTGAGCTTAGGCAAGCGCCACTGATCATTATCGATTCGCTCTAAGACCAGCGCTTCATTCGGCTGATCAAGCGAAAACGCTTCGATCGTTTCAATTTGCTTGCTGAAATCGCGTATCAAATAGCTTCCCGGAATCCAGGCAGGCATTTGCAGAATCTGTCCATTCGGCGAAGGATTCTGAATGTGTAACTTCACATGAAAGCGGTGACCGTGTAAATCCGCCGACCAAATGGTGTAATGGATTGCTGGTAGATCAGAGGTATTTAATTTGTTCATCAGTATTGCCTTTTACTTCAGACTACTAAATTTCTTTTCAATATCGGTGATCTGAACAGCGCCGGGAAAGCGGCTGCCATCAGTAAAGAAAATAGTAGGTGTACCTGTAATGCCATAGGTTTTGGCAAAGGCCATGTTTTTATCTAAAGGCGTAGTGCAGTCGCTTTTACCACTAGGCGCAATGCCATTAATCATCCAATCGATGTAGGTTTTCTGGGGATCGGCAGAGCACCAAATTTGTTTCGACTTTTGCGCAGAGTCGGCTGACAGAATCGGGATAAGGTAGATATAGATCGTCACATTATCTAGTTGCTGTAAGGATTTTTCTAAACGCTTGCAGTAACCGCAATTCGGGTCAGAGAAAATAGCTAACTGTCGACTACCATTACCGCGTACTGCTTTTAAAGCATTTGATGGATTGAGTTCAGACCATTTGATGCGATTGAGGTCTGCCTGTTTTTGCTCGGTTATATTTTTCCCGGTAGCGATCTCAATAATTTCGCCTTGGATTAAATATTTGCTATTGGCATCGGTATAAAAAACCTCATTTCCAACCAACACTTCGTAGATGCCGGGAATGGGAGATTGAGAAACGCTTTTGATTTTCGTATTTTGGCCAATCTTCTTTTGTAGTTCAGATCGGACTTGTTGATCTGATTGAGCATGCACTACTCCTACTGAAATAGTGAGAAAGCAAGCTATAGAAACAGTAGAAAATAATTTATTCAAAATCAGCATCCCCGAGAGCGCGTTCAATAAGACGCCGTTTAATGAAGTGACTGCGATTGACCATACCCAGCCCCCAATTACGTAATTGCCTTTCAGTGCTACTACTCGCTGAAAAAAGCTTTTTGAGTTTATCTGTTACCCAGAGTAATGCGCTGGTATCACCTTGACGTTGGCGCTCGTAGCGACGCAGTAGCACTATGTCATTTGGTAGTCGAAAAGATTCTCGTTTACTGAGCACATGAAGAAGCGATGCAACATCCCTGAGGCCTAAATTTAAGCCTTGCCCAGCTAGTGGATGAATGACATGAGCCGCATCTCCAATCAGAACAACTTTGGGATTTTCTGCTGGGCCAATAAACCGACTCGCCTGAATTTTTCTGAGGGGAAAAGTCGCTGGCATTGAATTGAGCGTGAGTTCTCCAAGTTGAGAAGCTATTGCGCCATTAGCAATCGAGGCAAACTTTTCAGTCCAGCCTGCAAAATCCAACTTTAAAAGATCCTCGGCATTTTCTGGTGAGGTTGACCACACCATCGACACTTGTTTATTTGGTAGTGGCAACATCGCCACAATATCCCCGCCTGGCAAAAACCATTGATAAGCAGTTTCTAGATGGGCGCCACTACAAATCCAATTGGCTACTACGGCATTTTGTGCGTAGCTTTCCTCTTTTGCATAAATCCCCAACTCTGAGCGTATAGGTGAATTAGCACCATCAGCAGCAATCAGGAGTTGGGCTCTCAAGCTTGAACCATCTTTCAAGTGAAGTAGAACCCCATCAGCAATAACTTCAATGTTTTCTACTGCGCCATTCATGCGCTCCAATTTACTTTGAAAGCGTGAGGCTTGATCTAAGGTGTGTTCGATCACATTGGATTCACCAATCCATGCAAGCTGGGGTGTACCAGCTTCAAAAGCAGATAGATGTAGCTGATCCTGTTTTTCACCGCGATCGCCAAAAATGCGCATATCTCGAACCGCTTGCAAGCGGTTGTGATCAACCGCATCCCATACTTGCAAATGAGCTAGTAATTTTTGAGTGCCGGGAGAAAAAGCATAAATACGCTGACCCCACTGACTGCCCTCGGGGGCGGCAAGCACTTGCCCTAAGTCGGGGGCAATCTGAACCGTTTGCAACCCAAGTTGAGCTAGACCTAAGGCGCAAGCCTTACCCACTATACCTCCGCCGACTATAGCGATATCTACAGTCCGTATCTGAGAGGTATTTTTAGGCAATTTAACCGAGCTATTTGAGTGAACTTCTGACATATCTCGATGATATCGAAACTAGCCCTTTACAATACGACCATGTCTTTGAAATGTGGCATCGTCGGCCTGCCTAACGTCGGCAAATCTACCCTCTTTAACGCGCTTACCAAAGCTGGAATCGCGGCGGAAAATTATCCTTTCTGCACGATCGAGCCCAATGTAGGCGTGGTCGAGGTTCCTGACCCCCGTCTTGCCGCTTTGGCCGAGATCGTCAAGCCTGAGCGCATCCTGCCTGCCGCTGTCGAATTTGTCGATATTGCGGGATTGGTGGCTGGCGCTTCTAAAGGTGAAGGTTTAGGGAATCAATTTTTAGCGAATATTCGTGAAACTGACGCTATTACCCATGTGGTGCGCTGTTTCGAGGATGCTAATGTAATCCACGTAGCCGGCAAGATTGATCCGATCTCCGATATTGGGGTGATTGATACCGAATTAGCCTTGTCAGATTTAACTACGGTTGAAAAAACGCTACAGCGCTCAAGCAAGGCGGCTAAATCAGGTAATGACAAAGAAGCCGCAGCCTTAGTGGCTGTGCTAACTAAAGTGCAGGCTCACTTAGATCAGGCTCAGCCGGTACGCAGCATGAAGCTGACAGAAGAAGAAAACTTGCTCTTAAAGCCGCTCTGCTTAATCACAGCAAAGCCGGCAATGTATATCGCTAACGTCAAAGAAGACGGTTTTAAAAACAATCCTCATTTAGAGGAGGTTATTCAGCATGCGGCCAAAGAGGGCGCCCCAGTAGTGGCAGTATGCGCCGCAATTGAGGCTGAGATTGCTGACCTAGATGATGCCGATAAAGTAGAGTTCCTTGCCGACCTAGGTATGGAGGAGTCTGGATTGGATCGCGTGATTCGTGCAGGCTATAAGTTACTTGGGCTACAGACTTACTTTACCGCTGGAGTTAAAGAGGTTCGCGCCTGGACCATTCATCAAGGTGATACTGCTCCCCAGGCTGCAGGGGTTATTCATACGGACTTTGAGCGTGGCTTTATCCGTGCACAAACTATTGCATTTGAAGACTTTGTTCAATTTAAGGGTGAGCCTGGTGCCAAAGAAGCTGGCAAGATGCGTGCCGAAGGTAAGGAGTATGTTATTAAGGACGGCGATGTCCTCAACTTCCTCTTTAACGTCTAATGCACCACCTTTAAAGAAAAAGCCCTTATAACTAAGGGCTTTTTTACTTTCTTGGGGGAATAAATCAACCCGCTTTGACAGCCTTTTCTAGACACTTAGAAATTTCTTCATAGCGCTTGATAGCGACCTTAGTGGGCGCCACTTCTTTTTTACGCCCATCTTCATTCGCAGCCATCTTGATGTAACCCATGGCGCTGAGATTCTTTAGGCGACCGTGCAGTGTGGCTTGAGAGCCAAACTCAGACATCGAAATTAAATCTCCAACCAATAGAGATTGCTTCGCATGAAAGCTCAGAATAATTTTGTCCAACAAACTTTCCTCAATGGAGTCGAGTTTTTTCCCAGGATTGATGCGGTCTAATGCATCAATCAGATTTAAAAAACGAATGTAGCAAGAAGATTTAATGGTGGACATTGTTTGGTGTGTTGAGTATGAGTAGTTAGCCCTAGGGTTAATACCATTGTAGGCCTATTAATCTTGTTCGCAACTTGTATGTGTTTATAGAATCAACCATACTCGTAGTAATGAATAAGATAAGTCAAGAATGGATGGTTGGATTTATCGTGAGCGTGCTTGCTTACTCAAGCCTTTTTTGCATTAACGCTTGGCTTACAACGCACCTTAGCTATGGTGTTGGGGTTAATTGGATTTATCTTCCAGCCGGCTTACGTTTATTTTTGACGCTCATCTTTGGCTTATCTGGCGCCATTGGCATTGCTATTGCTTCATTTGCGATTTGTTTTTTTGGACCATTTCCACTCGAGCTCACCAACTATATTGGTATCGGCTTAATATCTGGCTTTGCACCTTATCTAGCAAGACTCTTTGTTGTGAGCAATATCAGCATCTCATCCGATTTAAGTAATTTAAGCTTACAGAAACTGGCAATTTGTATCTTGATTTACGCTGCCCTAAGTTCAGGCTTACACCAATGGTGGTTCGCAATCCGAGGACTTGATGAGGCAGGAACTCTAAATCATTTCTTAGTCATGATGACTGGCGACGTGCTCGGGACGGTAATGCTGATCGGCCTTGTTAAATATGGTTTAGATCTAATGAGACTCTCTAGGTCTAATTAATTAAACAGCTTGCTTAATGCAGTCCCTGGGTCATCCGCCCTCATAAAGGCTTCACCCACCAAGAATGCATTGATCTGATGATCACGCATCAATTGCACGTCTGCACGATTCATGATTCCAGATTCGGTAACCAGAGTTTTTCCAGCAGGAACCATTGATAGCAAGGACAGCGTTGTTTGAAGGGTCACTTCAAAAGTCTTCAGGTTACGATTATTAATTCCAAGCAATGGCGTTTTTAATTCAAGTGCTTGCTCTAATTCAGGGGCGTTATGAACCTCAACGAGCACATCGAGACCGAGTTCATGAGCGCAGGCTTCTAACTCCTTCATTTGATTGAGTTCTAAGCAGGCCACAATGAGCAAAATAGCATCGGCACCGATTGCCCTTGCTTCATATACTTGATAAGGGTCGATAGTAAAGTCTTTGCGTAAGACTGGAATATTGCATGCGGCTCTTGCGGCCTGAAGGTAAGCATTAGCCCCCTGAAAATAATCTTTATCTGTGAGTACAGATAAACAAGCTGCCCCATTTTTTTCGTAGGATTGGGCAATCTCAGCTGGCTGAAAATTTTCTCGCAAGATTCCTTTGCTAGGGCTTGCTTTCTTAATCTCAGTAATCACACCGGCCTTGCCAGCTGCAATCTTTCGTTCGATAGATTGAATAAAGCCCCGTGGTTTTAATGGCGCATCACGATTATTTTCCTCAGCCTGATCACGTTGATTCGCTAAAGAGATTTTTTTTGAATCAGCGGCTACCTCAATTTTTTTGGTGGCAACAATTTTATCGAGGATATCGCTCATGAGGATCTTAATTAGTGTTGGGTTGCTGCTATAAATTGGTCTAGCTTTTGACGGGCGGCACCAGAAGCAATGGCTGCTTGTGCCATCTGAATACCACTAGCAATACTGGGTGCTACATCGGCTACATACAGAACTGCGCCAGCATTGAGACAAACAATGTCACTGGCTGGGCCGGATTTTTTATTGAGCACATCTAAAACAATTGCTTTAGATTCTTCCGGATCGGCCACCTTAAAACTGCTAGTAAGCGCTGTACTTAAACCAAAGTCTTTTGGATGAATCTCATATTCACGAACCTGGCCATCTTTTAGTTCACCAACGAGAGTAGGGCCCTCAAGAGAAATCTCATCTAAGCCATCACGGCCATAAACCACTAATGCATGATCCATTCCCATGGCTTGCAATACACGTGCCTGGATACCCACTAAGTCAGCATGAAATACACCCATGAGGATGCGCTTGGCATCTGCTGGGTTTGTAAGGGGCCCTAGGATATTAAAAATCGTGCGTACACCCAAATCTTTACGAATCGGCACCACATTTTTCATCGCAGGGTGATGGTTTGGTGCAAACATAAAGCCTGCCCCTACATCAGAAATACACTTTGCAACCTGCTCAGGTGAGAGCGAGAGCTTAACGCCTAAGGATTCCAGAATATCTGCGCTACCTGATTTACTACTTACGCTACGATTGCCATGCTTAGCAATCTTTGCGCCAGCCGCCGCAGCGACAAACATAGCAGCTGTAGAAATATTGAACGTGTGAGCACCATCTCCGCCTGTGCCCACTACATCCACTAAATTCTTTCTATCTTCTACATGTACTGGCGTCGCAAATTCACGCATGACTTGCGCAGCTGCGGCGATCTCGCCAACAGTTTCTTTTTTGGTGCGCAGGGCAACGAGTAGGCCAGCAACTAAAGTGGGTGGCATTTCACCACTCATGATCAGACGCATCATGGCAGTCATCTCATCATGAAAGAGTTCGCGATGTTCAATGCAACGTTGTAATGCTTGCTGTGGAGTAATGGGCATAGGAGTCGACTGAATACCTGTGAGTTATTTGGCTTGCAAGAAGTTCTTCAGAAGTGCATGACCATGCTCAGAAAGAATCGATTCTGGATGGAATTGCACACCTTCCACCGCGAGTTCTTTATGGCGTACACCCATAATCTCACCATCAGAAGAGGTAGCTGTTATCTCAAGAACTACTGGCAATGAGCTCTTTTCAATTGCAAGTGAGTGATAGCGCGTTACTTTGAATGGGTTAGGTAAATCTTTAAAAACGCCAGCGCCAGTATGGTGAATATCATCGGTCTTGCCATGCATGACTTT
The DNA here is from genome assembly GCF_018688355.1 of Polynucleobacter sp. AP-Elch-400A-B2. Taxonomy (NCBI): domain Bacteria; kingdom Pseudomonadati; phylum Pseudomonadota; class Betaproteobacteria; order Burkholderiales; family Burkholderiaceae; genus Polynucleobacter; species Polynucleobacter sp. AP-Elch-400A-B2. The sequence goes on from NZ_CP061317.1 coordinate 133,066, forward strand.
CTGGGCGCGAATAATCTTGCCGCCAAATGCTTCACCAATCGCTTGGTGCCCAAGGCATACGCCTAGGATTGGAATCTGTCCGGCATAGCGTTGAATCGTAGCCACTGAAATTCCCGCTTCAGCTGGACTGCAGGGTCCTGGTGAAATGCAAATACGAGCAGGGTTGATCTTGGCAATCTCTTCAACAGAAATTTCATTATTACGGAAGACCTTTACCTCTTCACCAAGCTCTGCAAAATACTGAACCAGGTTGTAGGTAAATGAATCGTAGTTATCAATCATGAGGAGCATCGAGTCCTCCTTGTACTAAGTCAGCTGCCATTAATACTGCTCGAGCTTTCACTTCAGTTTCTTTCCACTCGGCAGTGGGGTCAGAGTCTGCAACTACACCAGCACCTGCTTGAGAATGCAATACGCCATCACGAATTACACCGGTGCGAATGGCGATCGCTACATCCATATCCCCAGAGAAGGAGAGATAGCCTACTGCGCCACCATAAACTCCGCGTTTCACAATTTCCATCTCATCAATAATTTCCATTGCCCGAATTTTTGGGGCGCCCGATAAAGTGCCGGCAGGGAAGGTTGCGCGCAGAACATCCATATTGCTCATATTGTCTAATAGCTCGCCTTCAACGGAGCTCACAATGTGCTGTACGTGAGAGTATTTTTCAATTGACATAGAGTCTGTCACTTTGACAGTTCCAGTCTTTGCAATACGACCTACATCGTTACGTGCCAAGTCAATCAACATCACATGCTCAGCAATTTCTTTTGGATCGGCAAGTAATTCTGTAGCAAGGCGCTCATCTTCCTCGGGTGTCGCGCCACGAGGGCGTGTGCCGGCTAGCGGACGAATCGTCACAATCTTTTGACTCTCACGTTGCTCTTGGCGTACCAAGATCTCTGGTGATGAGCCTACTACCTGCAGATCACCAAAGTCATAGAAGTACATATAAGGTGATGGATTCAAAGAGCGTAATGCACGATAGAGAGCAAGCGGTGAATCTGTAAATGGTTTGCTGATACGCTGGCCAATCACTACCTGCATGCAATCCCCAGCCAAAATATATTCTTTGGTTTTGAGAACAGCGTTTTCAAAATCGACTGCCTTAAATTTGCGAATCAATTCTGTTTTAGTGCTTGGTAATGAAGCTGGCATACTCACAGGCTTACTTAAGCAAGCAAGTAATTCTTTTAATCGAGCTTGGCCCTTTTCAAAGCTATCTATCACGCTGGGGTCTGCATAGACAATTAAATAAATACGACCTGCAACGTTATCAACTACTGCTAACTCTTCGGTGAGCATCAATTGAATATCCGGCACACCCAATTCATCTGGCAGATGGTGTTTTGCTAAACGCGATTCAATATAACGAACCGTGTCATAACCAAAGTAGCCAGCAAGCCCACCACAGAATCGCGGGAGACCGGGTTGCAACGCCACTTTAAAGCGCTTGAAATACGCGTCTACAAAATCCAATGGGTTGTCATGATTACTTTCAATCACCTTGTCATTGAAGAGCACTTCAGTGAGTGGGGCATCAGGCGTACCCACTGTTCTCAAAACAGTTTTTGCAGGTAGGCCAATAAAAGAGAATCGCCCAAAGCGCTCACCACCTAAGACAGATTCAAGTAGATAGGTATTCTTTTGCCCAAAAGCTTGTGTGAGCTTGACGTATAGCGAGAGCGGCGTCTCTAAGTCTGCTAAAACTTCTTTCACCAATGGAATGCGATTGAAACCCTGTTTTGCGAGGGCAAGAAATTCTTCGTGCTGCATTACGCTTTTCCTGACGTCGCTAGTTCTGCGCGCATCGCTTTAATCACGTCGGCATAATTTTCTTTGCCAAAGATTGCGGAACCAGCAACAAAAGTATCTGCACCAGCTTTGGCTACTTCTGCAATATTGTCGACTTTAATTCCGCCATCCACTTCAAGACGAATATGGCGACCGGTTTCTTGTTGATAACGATCTAGGCGTGCACGCACTTGAGTAATCTTATCGAGCGTGCTCGGAATAAATGACTGACCACCAAACCCAGGATTTACGGACATCAATAAAACCAGATCAAGTAAATCAAGTGTGTGATCTAAGTGATGAAGCGGTGTGGCAGGATTTAAAACCAAACCAGCTTGACAACCTTGATCGCGAATTAAATTAATAGTACGGTTCACATGAGGGCTTGCCTCAGGATGAAAGCTAATCAGGTTTGCACCTGCTTTTGCAAAATCTGGAATGAGGCGATCTACTGGTTCCACCATGAGGTGCACATCAATCATCGCTGGCTTGCCATCTTTTATTGCATGAGGGCGAATTGCCTTACAAACTAAGGGGCCAATAGTCAGGTTCGGGACGTAGTGGTTGTCCATCACATCAAAGTGAATCCAGTCTGCACCCGCCATGAGAACATCCTGAACTTCCTTGCCCAGGCAGGCAAAGTCAGCCGACAAAATGGAGGGGGCAATGACAAACTGGCTATTTGAGAGTGATTTCTGGCTATCCATCCCTAGATTCTAGCTTGCAGTTGAGCTTAGGATGGAGCAGAATTCGAGCATGAATCCTCATGAAATCAGCATTACGGTTAAAACCCAATATTTGGCCGACCAGTCTGACCCCGATAATCGTCAGTTTGCCTTTGCCTACACGGTCGCTATTAAAAATACCGGTACGGCCAGCATTCAGCTCATTGCTCGCCATTGGTTCATCACCGATGGGGATAACGATGTCCAAGAGGTCCGTGGGCTGGGGGTGGTAGGCCAACAACCCCTTTTGCGGTCAGGGGAACAGTTTGAGTACACCAGTTGGGCCACCTTACCAACGCCGGCGGGAACCATGCGTGGGGAGTATTTCTGTGTCACTGAAGAAGCTCAGTTTTTCCAGGCCCCCATCCCTGAATTTGCCTTGGTGATGCCCAGAACCTTGCACTAGGTTCTTAAAAACCCTATTTTTTGCCCTTACCTGTCCAAAGGACGATAAAAAGCAGGAGGGCTAATGCTAGGCCACCCTCCAAGACAAACAAGATCATGGGGTATTCATCGAGTACATTGGCAATCATGATTTCTATATCCAAATTGATAAGTCGCAAAAATACTTCGCAAGTCTTTGTCTGCAGTGTATTCGTTATCAGTATTGCGAGCTTATTGGCTGCTTGCTCTACCCCTTCCACCCGTGGATCTGGTTATCGATCTAGTGGCGCTGCTCCAACTAGCTACAGCTCCTCAATCGCCAGCTTCCGATCTATTTCCTGGCAGGACTTACCTGGCTGGCAAGAGGATGATTTAACCCAAGCTTGGCCAGCTTGGCTCAAGAGTTGTGATGCCCTGCGTAAACGTAATAGTGAAATGAATTGGCGCCAGGTATGCGCTCAAGTCGGTAACGTTTCAGGCCGTGATGAACGTGCAATTCGTCAATACTTTGAGGGAAATTTTCAGGCATACGAAGTACGTAACAGCGCTACAGGCAACGAATCAGGGCTAATCACCGGTTATTACGAGCCCGTCATGGATGGCTCTCAGACCCGCACAGCCACTTACCCTGTCCCTTTGTATGGCCTGCCAAATGCCTGGAAAGGCTCAAAGCCAAGCCCTGCGCCAGCACGTGCAGAACTGATGAGTACTGGAGTGCTGCGAGGTTCAGAAATCGCCTGGGTGCAAGATCCCGTAGCTGCTGCCTTTATGCAAATTCAGGGCTCTGGAAAAATTCGTTTAGAAGATGGGCGTGTATTACGACTTGGTTATGCCGGAACTAATGATCAGCCGTTTAAGTCTTTTGCCCAGTGGTTGCTCGATCGCAAGGAAATCACGCGCGGTGAGGCAACGATGCAGGGCATTTCTGCATGGGCCAAGCGCAACCCTGGCCGAGTAGAGGAGATGCTCAATGCCAATCCTCGATTTGTATTCTTTAAAGAGTTGCCGAGTAATGTCAGTCCTGATCTAGGTCCTAATGGTGCCCTAGGAGTGCCTTTAACAGCCGAACGTAGTATTGCCATTGATCTGAAGGCGATGCCCTTAGGTGCCCCAGTCTTCTTGAGTACTACCAAACCCTTGAGTAGTCAGACCTTGCAAAAGTTGGTGATGGCCCAAGATACAGGTAAAGCCATTGTGGGCGGGGTGCGAGCAGATTACTATTGGGGATCAGGAGATTCTGCAGGTGAGTTAGCGGGACGCATGAAGCAAGATGGCAAGATGTGGTTATTGTTGCCACGCTGAACAAATTATTTTTGAAAGAGATCGATGACCTACAACACCATATTGACTGAAGTAGATGGCAAAGTTGCCGTCATTACTCTCAATCGTCCTCAGGTATTAAATGCTCTTAATGATGAGTTAATGAATGAGTTGGGTAAGGCGCTGTTGGGTTTTGATGCTGACAACAATATTGGATGCATCATCGTCACCGGTAGTGAAAAAGCTTTTGCCGCGGGCGCGGATATTGCAACGATGGCCAAGTATGGTTTTGCCGATGTTTATCGTAGTGGCTTTATTTCTCGTAACTGGGAAGAGATCAAAAAAGTACGTAAGCCAGTAATTGCAGCAGTGTCTGGATATGCTCTTGGTGGTGGGTGTGAGTTGGCGATGATGTGCGACACCATCATGGCCGCTGATAATGCAAAGTTTGCTCAACCAGAGGTGAAGTTGGGAATCATTCCTGGCGCTGGTGGTACGCAACGTTTGCCCCGCGCAGTCTCAAAAGCCAAGGCAATGGATTTGGCGCTGACCGGACGGATGATGGATGCGGCTGAAGCCGAGCGCTCTGGTCTTGTTGCCCGTATTTTCCCGCAAGCAGATTTGCTAAAAGAAGTGAAGGCAATTGCTGCGACGATTGCAGAGATGCCACTGCTGACTGCGATGATGGTGAAAGAGGCAATCAATGCCGCATATGAAACTACGCTATCAGAAGGGATGCACCTTGAGCGTCGTTTATTCCATTCATGTTTTGCAACTCATGATCAAAAAGAAGGTATGGCAGCTTTTATGGAAAAGCGCCCAGCGAAATTTACGAACTCGTAAAAATTTCAGCACTCAGAGTAAATTATTTTTCTAAGTAGCGTTGAGCTAGCTTGACCCAGTAGCTGACGCCTACTGGGATCAGGGCGTCATTAAAGTCATACGAAGGATTATGAAGATGGCATGGACCCATGCCATGACCTACCGAGCGGTGATCGCCATCACCGTTACCTAGAAACACATAGCAACCCGGTTTCTCTAGGAGCATGAACGCAAAGTCTTCTGCGCCCATGGTTGGATCAATAGAGGTATTAACGTTTTGCGCTCCAACCAACTCACTCATGACCTCGCTTGCAAAATGTACTTCCTTGTCATGATTAATGAGCGGAGGATAATTGCGAGTAAAGCCGACTTCTGCCTGACAGTCAAATGCGCTAGCTACATTGTGTGAGATCTCTCTCAAACGTTGTTCAATTAAATCCAGGACTTCGATAGTAAATGTGCGAACGGTTCCACCAATAAACGCACTATCTGGAATGACGTTACTTGTCTCACCCGCATGGAACTGCGTTACCGATAACACTGCCGCATCTACTGGGCGCTTATTGCGTGTAATGATGCTTTGCAGGGCTTGCACAACTTGAGTACCAGCAAGTACGGGATCAGCACTATTGTGTGGCAAGGCGGCATGCCCGCCTTTACCACGGATGGTAATTTCAAAAGTATTACTAGAAGCCATCATCGGACCAGACGTCACGCCAAAATGACCTTCGGCAAGTCCTGGCCAGTTATGCAGACCAAAGACAGCATCGCAAGGAAATTGTTTAAAGAGTCCATCGTTAATCATCTCTTGCGCGCCAGCACCACCTTCTTCTGCTGGCTGAAAAATGAAAATTACCGAACCGGTAAAGTCTCGATGATTGGATAAGTACTGAGCGGCACCCAATAGCATGGCAGTGTGACCATCATGGCCACAGGCATGCATCTTGCCGGGGTTCTTTGAAGTATGTTCAAAGTTATTGTGTTCTTGTAATGGCAGCGCATCCATGTCGGCACGCAATCCAACCATCTTGCCTAGACCTAAGTCTCCATTCAGTCTTCCGACAACTCCAGTTTTTCCAAGGCCACGATAAACCGTAATTCCCCAACTCGAAAGTGCTTCAGCTACGAGATCGGAAGTGCGATTTTCTTCAAAGCGCAATTCTGGATGCGCATGAATATTGCGGCGAATCTCTTGAATAGCTGATGCAGAGCCTATGATTTCTGGAAGTAATCGCATAATTCCATCTTATCTGAATTTACCCTGGCAGTTTTATATGTTCTGCAGCAAACCCTAAGGCCTCAATGGCATAGGGGGCATTCTCTAATTTCTGAAGCTGCTGAGGAAGAGTCGGAACAAGACCTAAAAAAGGCGCAAAAATTCGGTCCTTAAGGGTTTGAATATTTTCAGCTAACAGAGGCATTTCCTCTGAAAGTGTGTTGGCTACCCAACCCGCAATTGTCAGCTGGCGTGACACAATAGCTTCACAAGTGAGTAGGGCATGATTAATGCAACCCAAGCGCATGCCCACAACGAGAATGACGGGTAAATCCATCGCCTGCGCTACATCCCCCAAATCTTCCTGCTCATTTAATGGGACTAAAAACCCACCGGCACCTTCAACCACTACCGAATCAAATACTGAATCCAATATATTGAATTCATCTAAGATCAGAGTGGCATCTAAATGCACATTATTTTGCTGGGCAACGAGATGAGGGGCTGCCGCAACATCCAGAACAAATGGACAAAGACTTTGCTCGCCAGGATTGAGTCCTGAAGCAATGCGCAATGTTTCTAAATCTTCATTGAGTTTTCGGCCGCCAGTATCAACATAAGTGCCCGCAACCACAGGTTTGAAACCTATTGCGCGATTACCAGCTTCTCTCAGTTTAAGAATGAGTGCGCCGCTCACTAAAGTTTTACCAACTTCAGTATCAGTGCCCGTAACAAAAAAACCGGTAGATGTACTCAGTGTCATAAATTACTTTTTACTTCTTGCTCAATTGCCTGCAATGTCTTGATCAGCTGGCGTAAGTCATCAGCACTATGGTTTGCAGAAAAAGTAATGCGTAGACGAGAGCTGCCAACGGGCACGGTAGGTGGTCGAATGGCTGGAATCCAATAACCCGCCTCATCTAAAAGCTTGGCGGCTGCTAATGCGCTGGCATTGCTTCCTAAGATTACTGGCTGTATTGGGGTGGATGAAGGTGTTTTTTCCCAGTCTTGGAAAGTCATTTCATCACGCCAAATCTGAATCAGTTGATTTAATTGCTTGCGACGTGCAATACCTTCCTTGCCCTCGATGAGTTCCAGGCTGGTAAGTAGAGTGTGTGCAATCGCTGGCGGCGTAGCAGTACTGTAAATATAGGGGCGCCCTTTTTGGATGAGCCATTCAATAAAGGATGCGGCTGCACAAATAAATGCGCCGCTGACGCCAGCTGCTTTGCCAAGCGTGCCAATGTAAATAATTCTTTCTGAATGTACTCCCGATTGCTCTAGAATCCCATGGCCAAGTTCGCCAAGTATGCCAAAGCCATGCGCATCATCTACCATCAGTAGCGCATCATATTGTTCGGCAAGTTGAAGTAGATTTTTTACGGGCGCGATATCCCCATCCATGCTGAAGACACCATCGACCACAATCAATTTGAGCGAGTGCGTATCTTGCTGTAATGCTTCTTCTAGAAAGTCGAGATTTTGGTGATCAAACAAAGTCACTTGGGCTTTAGTTTGTGAACTTGCTAGACGTACACCATCAATTAAAGAGGCATGATTAAGTTTGGCCGAATAAATACTGACTTCACCTGGATTGGTAAGTCTACTGAGACCCGTAATAGCGGTGATATTTGCAAGATAGCCAGTACTAAAGAACAATGCTCTTACATTGGGAATATATTTACTCTCACAAGCGGCTAATTTTTGTTCAAGTAAGTCATGTGCAACGCTATGGCCGCTGATTAAGTGTGATGCACCGCTTCCAACCCCATATCGCTTTGCACCTTCCGCAAGCGCAGCAACTAACTCAGGGTGATTGGCTAGGCCTAAGTAGTCGTTACTACAAAACGCCTTAAGTTCTCGTTGATCAACCTGGGCCTTGGTATCACAGGGTGACGCAGTGGTGCGTAATTTACGTCTGAGTAACTGCGCATCTAGATTGGCAATCTGGTGTTCTGCCATATCTCGAGCTTTAAAGTTTGTACTCATGCCATCACCTGATTGAGAGCGCGCTGTATAGAGATACCCATTTGCATCGTCTCTTCTGAAGAGAGAATATACGGCGGCATAACGTAAATCGTATTAGCAATGGGTCTAATAAGAATACCTTCCGCCATCCCTGCTGAAAACATCTCTCGTGAAAAAGTATTTTTACGCTGGAGTGATTCAGGTTTGACATCAAATGCCAGGATCATGCCCTGCTGACGCCAATGTTCGATGCGAGGGTCTACTTTTGCCCAAGCAAATGCACTAGCAAGATCTTGGCTGCGTTCGATATTTTTTTCAAGAACAGCTTCAGTTTCGAAGATTTCTAAGCAGGCGAGAGCAGCAGCGCATGCTAATGGGTTGCCTGTGTAGGAATGCGAGTGCAAGAAACCTTGTTGCAGTTGATCGCCATAAAAAGCACGATAAATTTTGTCAGTCGTCATGGAGAGTGACAAGGGAAGATATCCTCCACTAATACCTTTAGAGAGCGTCAGAAAGTCTGGCCAAATTCCTGCATGCTCACAAGCAAAAAATTTTCCTGATCGACCGCAGCCTACTGCGATCTCATCAGCGATCAAGTGAATGTTGTAACGATCACAGAGCGATCGTGCTAAGCGCAAATATTCAGGCGAGTACATTGCCATATGCCCAGCGCATTGAACGAGTGGTTCAACAATGATCGCGGCGATATTGTGATGCTCTGCCTTCAGTAACTCTTCCAATTTCTCTGCTGCCCGCATGGCGGCATCGTCAGCACTTTCACCAGGCTGTGCTTTGCGTGCATCGGGTGAAGGCACGGTAAAAACATCTTGTAATAGTGATCCGTATGCTTCTCGAAAAATCGCAACATCAGTGACTGCTAGTGCGCCCAAAGTTTCACCGTGGTAACCATTTTCTAGGCAGATAAATTTTTTCTTTTGGGGCTGATTATTCAGTCGCCAGAAGTGATGACTCATTTTTAAAGCAATCTCTACTGCAGACGCACCATCGGATGCAAAAAATACGTGACCTAAATGACCTTGAGTTAAAGCAGATAGTTTCTCGGATAGCTCCACAACAGGAGGGTGGGTAAATCCGGCGAGCATGACATGCTCAATTTTTTCAAGCTGACTTGTAATGGCTTGGTTGATACGCGGATTGGAATGCCCAAACAGATTAGTCCACCAAGAGCTGATGCAATCTAGGAGGGCATTGCCTTGGTCGTCAAAGAGCCAAGCACCCTTACCTTTAGTAATGGCAATTAATGGCAAGGACTCGTGATGCTTCATCTGAGTGCAGGGATGCCAAACGGCTTCTAGGCTGCGATCAATCAGAGAGGTTTGATTTGGATCAGAAATAAGCTTCATGTTTGGTATTTGACCACTAGTTTTTCCTAATTTAAGCCTGTATCTGTTATGTTTATGCCTTGAATTGATCTATTTTCTGGAATTCGACCATGCAGGCCACCCAAACTATTGAAAAACCCCTCACCCAAGTCAAGTCTCAAAAGGATTTGCATAAGGAGGTAGATGCTTTGGGTGCTTGGTCAGTTGCCCAGGTTGAGGCCCTATTTGCCCTGCCATTGAGCGATCTGATGTTCAAGGCACAAGAGACGCATCGTGCCTACTTCCCTGATGGTGATGTGGAATTGGCTACGCTGTTGTCAATCAAGACTGGCGGTTGCCCAGAGGATTGTGGATATTGCCCTCAGGCGGCTCGTTATGACACTGATGTCAAAGCGAACAAGTTGATGGATTTAGATGAGGTGCTTGAGGCCGCCAAAGCAGCCAAAGCTGCTGGATCGAACCGCTTTTGTATGGGCGCCGCTTGGCGGGAGCCCAAAGACCGTGATATTGAAAAAGTTGCCGCCATGATTAAAGGTGTCAAGGCTTTGGGCCTTGAAACCTGTGCGACCCTGGGGATGCTAGAGCCTAATCAGGCTCAAGCCCTCCAAGAGGCAGGCTTAGACTTCTACAACCACAACCTAGATACCAGCGAGGACTTCTATCGCTCAGTGATCTCTACTCGGGGCTATCAAGACCGCTTGGATACGATTTCTAATGTGCGTGCTGCAGGCATGTCGGTGTGTTGTGGCGGTATTGTGGGTATGGGTGAGTCCCGTGAACAACGTGCAGCCTTCTTGGCGCGTTTGGCTAACTTAAGTCCATATCCAGAGTCAGTTCCCATTAACCATTTGGTTCCTGTAGCAGGAACCCCTTTGGCAGATCAGAAGCCCTTAGACCCATTGGAATTCGTGAGAACTATTGCGGTAGCTCGTATCACTATGCCGCGTGCACGAGTACGCCTCTCAGCTGGACGTCAGGAGCTGGGTAGGGCAGTTCAGGCCATGTGTTTCCAGGCTGGTGCCAATTCGATTTTCTATGGTGAGCAACTACTCACTACCGGTAATCCCGAGGCAGAACAAGACCGTGAGCTATTGGCTGAGTTAGGCCTGAAGACTAAGCAGAGCAGCAAAACAGAGGTTTTAGTCTAATTTTCACCAGCTTATGGCACTAATCGATCGCTTCATTATTGAGTTTGATACAGCCCTACGCTCGGTAGTCGGGGGTGCTCATGCCCATCGTCCAATGCCGGGTTCCAATACCCCATCAAGCGGATTATTGGATGCCAAAGAGAGGGAGCATGCGGCTGGATTAATGCGTGTAAACCACGTAGGCGAGGTCTGCGCCCAAGCGCTTTACCAAGCTCAAAAATTAGTAGCTCGCAACCCTGAAATTCGGCAGATGTTAGATGACTCTGGCCAAGAAGAAATGGATCATTTGGCTTGGTGCGAAACACGCCTCCAAGAGTTGGGTTCACACACCAGTTACCTCAACCCAATTTGGTATGCAGGATCCTTTGCAATCGGTATGGCTGCTGGCTTATCGGGTGATAAGTGGAGCTTGGGATTTGTTGCTGAAACCGAAAAGCAGGTAGAGAATCACCTCGAGAGTCATCTCGAAACATTGCCTGTAGAAGATGAGCGTTCTCGCGCAATTGTTAAGCAAATGCGCATCGATGAAATTGAGCATGGACAAGCCGCAATTTTGGCTGGTGGAGCGGTCTTACCGAAGCCTATTCAGAGTCTCATGCAGGCAATGTCCAAGGTGATGACAAGCACTGCTTACAAAATCTAGTTCTCAATTAATTATCTCGGATATTTTCCTTATAGTACTGTTCATTAATACAGTATATTTACCTATTATTAGGCTAAATAGCTAAGATCTATTCTTAAGTATATTTTCCAAGCCATTGTTTCAAGTAGCATTTTTATAAGCACCATTTTATCAACATATGACGCTAAGTGTTTGTAATCACTAGGAAATTTCCTAAAAAATAAGCCAAAAACACTTGACCCTCTTAATACGATCCTCTAAAGTGGGAGGAAGTGTGAAAAAGTGGGGTAAATAGTGTTTCAAGGTGCGTCAGCTCTCAATTTAGATGCAAAAGGCCGCATGTCTGTGCCGGCAAAGCATCGTGACGCCTTGTTAGTTCAAGGTGAGGGCCGGATTACGCTCACAAAACACCCCGACGGATGCCTACTGCTATTCCCCCGACCTGAGTGGGAAACCTTCCGCTCACGAGTTGCGCAATTGCCAATGGATGCCCATTGGTGGCGTCGCATTTTCCTTGGCAATGCTGGTGAAGTGGACTTGGATAGCGCCGGAAGAATTTTGGTGAGCCCGGAGCTGCGATCAGCCGCTGGTATTGAAAAAGAAGTGATGCTGCTCGGTATGGGTAGCCATCTAGAGCTGTGGGACGCCGCTACTTACGCTGCAAAAGAACAGGCCGCCATTGCACAAGGTATGCCTGAAGCCCTGAAGCAATTTAATTTTTGATGACAGGGTGCCATGAACATAACTCATCGCCCAGTATTACTGGCCGAGGCGGTGACGGCGCTGGTCAGTGGACCACTCATCACCTCACTCGCAGCTTCAAAAAATCTACTCTTGATCGATGGAACCTTTGGGCGCGGTGGTCATACTCAAGCCTTATTAGCGCAACTACCTGCAAATGCACGAATGATTTCTTTCGACAAGGATTTAGATGCGATCGCAGTAGCGGAAAAAATCAAGGACTCTCGTTTACGCATCGTGCACGACAGTTTTGCGCAGATGGATCAGTACGCGGACTCAGAATCAGTCGATGGAATTTTGTTGGATCTCGGCATCAGTTCTCCACAAGTAGACGAAGCACATCGTGGGTTTTCTTTTCGCAAAGATGGTCCACTCGATATGCGCATGAATACGGACCAAGGCTTGACGGCAGCAGAATGGTTGGAACAAGCATCGCAAGAGGACATCACCCGCGTGATTAAGAATTATGGTGAGGAACGTTTTGCATTTCAGATTGCTAAAGCCATTGTGGCAAAGCGAGAAGAAGGCTCACCTCCAAAAACAACTTTGCAATTAGCAAGTCTGGTGGCTAGCGTTGTTCGTACCAGAGAAGTTGGTCAAGATCCTGCGACTCGTACTTTCCAAGCACTCCGTATTTTTATTAATCGTGAGTTAGAAGATTTGGAGCTCGGATTAAAAGCAGCGCTCAATTTATTAAAGCCAGGCGCGCGCTTAGCGGTAATTAGCTTTCATTCTCTCGAGGATCGGATTGTGAAGCAGTTCCTGCAGTCGCATGCCAAAGTTGAAGTGCCTCGCGGCTTGCCTGTCCGGGATCGGGATTTACCAAAAAGTGATTTAGAGATCATTGGACGTGTTAAGCCAAGCGATGAAGAGGTTCGAGAGAACCCTCGCGCTCGTTCCGCCATCATGCGTATTGCTGAAAAGCGTACAGGAGCGTCATCTTGAATCGCGCAACGCTTACCTTACTGGCCTTGTTATTAGTTTGCGCACTATCTTTGGTAGCGGCGCAGCAGCGTGCGCGTAAATTATTTATTTCCTTAGATCGCGCACAAATCGAGGAGCGCAAACTCAACCAGGACTGGTTACGCTTGGAGTACGAGCAGCGTAATCTATCGAAGTCCGCACGAATTCGTGATGTTGCGCGTAATCAGTTGCACATGACTCCTATATCTCCAGAGCGTACTTTGTACTTAAAGGAGGCTAGATGAGGACTGTAGGTTTTTCAACTACACCCAATTTAGTGTTGCGTCTGCCAATGTGGCGGTCACGCCTAATGCTGTTCATGTTGTTCTTCGTGTTCATGTTGTTGTTAATCCGCGCTTTTTGGATTCAAGGCCCAGGAAATGCTTTTTATGAAGCTAAGGGCGTACGCGGTACACAGCGCGAATTGGAGTTACCCGCTTCCCGTGGAAAAATATTGGATCGCAATGGCCAAGTGATTGCTACGAGCTTAGAGGCGAAGTCAGTGATCGCTTATAACGATACCGTGCCCGACGATTTAGCTGCAGATAAGGTTCAGAAGTTAGCGAAACTATTGCAGCTAAGTGAAGCTGAATTACGTAGAAAGTTAAAGGAAGATCGTAAACAGATTTTTTTGAAGCGCCAAGTGGATCCAGTAGTTGCGCAACAGATTAAGGAATTAGAAATTCCGGGAATTGGCTTGAATAACGAATACCGTCGCTTTTACCCAGAGGGTGAAGCGATGGCGCACGTTGTTGGCTTTACAAGTGTGGAAGATCGTGGCCAAGAGGGAATGGAGCTCTCAAGAGAAAAAGAATTGGCTGGGCATCCAGGCGCTCGTCGAGTAGTGGTTGATCGCCTCGGTCGCGTTGTTGAAGATGTTGCCATTTTGCAGTTACCGCAAAACGGTAAGGATTTACAACTTTCTATCGATAGCAAGATTCAGTTTCTGGCTTATAACGCTGTTAAAAATGCAGTTGAGCAGCACCATGCAAGCGCTGGTGGTGCTGTCGTATTGGATACGCAGACCGGCGAGATTCTGGCTTTAGCAAACTACCCAAGCTATAACCCAAACGATCGTAAGAAGCTCACGGGTGAGCAGTTACGTAATCGTGTTTTGACCGACACCTTTGAGCCTGGCTCAACAATAAAACCGTTAACCGTAGCAATTGCTTTGGAGAAGGGTGTCATCACTCCCAATACCAATATGGCGATTGGCGCTAAATACTTGGTAGGTCCAAAACCAATTACAGATACCCACCCTTACGATAACTTAACCGTTTCTCAAATTATTCAAAAATCTAGCAATATTGGTACGGCCAAGATTGCAATGAATAATTTAACTGCAGAAGAGATGTGGAATTTCTATACATCTGTTGGCTTGGGTCAGGCGCCAAAGATTGGTTTCCCTGGCTCTGTAGCAGGCACAGTCCACCCTTATAAAAAATGGATGCCAACAGATCAAGCGCGGATTGCATTTGGTTATGGCATTTCAGCTTCACTCTTTCAGGTAGCTCGCGCATACACCATCTTTGCCCGTGATGGCGAGTTAGTGCCTCTCACAATTGAGCGTAGTCCAGACTTTAAGCCTGGTACACATGTTATTTCTGCCAAGACGGCTATTCAGATGCGTAGCATGATGGAGTCAGTAACGGAGCCTGGAGGTACTGCCATTAAAGCGCAGGCTGAAGGTTATCGAGTTGGTGGAAAAACAGGTACAGCCCATAAATTAGTGGGTAAGGGTTATGGTAATAAATACCGCGCTTACTTTGCAGGTCTAGCGCCGATTAGTGCCCCTCGCATTGTGGTCGCCGTCATGATTGATGAGCCTACTGGTGGTAGTCATTATGGTGGTGATGTTGCTGCACCAGTCTTCTCTACTATCGTGAGTGAGACTCTGCGTACCTTGAATGTATTGCCGGATAGCAATATGAAGCAGATGACGCTGCAGGATAAAAATCCTACAGAGATTCAGATCGCTGCTGTCAAAACAAATGCAGCGGTTTTAAAAAGATGATGGCAATGGTCAAGATTGAACCCCATCTCTTAATCTCGCATTTACGTGATCTCACTTCAGCGAATGCAAAAGTGACTGCGGACAGTCGCCAAATTCATTCTGGCGATATCTTCTTTGCATACGCTGTTGGTCATGGTAATGCCCTACGAGATGGCCGCGATTACATTGCGGCCGCCTTGGCAAATGGTGCAGCGGCAGTAGTATTCGATCCTGCTGATGGTGTTGCAAATGAATACTTAGATCACCCAGAATGTTTTGCTGTCGAGCATTTAGCAATCTTGGCTGGAGAGCTCTGCGCGGAGTGGTATGACTACCCAAGCAAAAATCTTAATGTCATCGGTGTCACAGGTACCAATGGAAAAACCAGTATTACTCAGTGGCTAGCTCAGGCTATGGATGAACCTAATCATCACACTGCAGTGTTAGGAACATTAGGCACTGGGTTTCCGGGCGCACTCATTCAAACTGGTTACACCACACCAGATGCACCGCAATTGCAAACCCAATTAAAAGAATTGCTCGATGCAGGCGCTCAAAATCTGGCCATAGAGATTTCTTCTCATGCATTGGATCAAGATCGAGTTGCTGGCTTGGATGTACGTAGTGCGGTATTTACCAATCTGACGCAAGATCATTTGGATTATCACGGCACGATGGGAGAGTACGCACAAGCTAAGGCAAAACTCTTTAAGTTTCCCCAGCTTGAAAATGCCATCATCAATTTTGATGATGCATTCGGGCGAGAGTTGGCGATCAAACTCCTTGCTAGCGATGGTCCTCAAGTATGGGGCTACGCCTTAAGTAGCAA
The DNA here is from genome assembly GCF_018688355.1 of Polynucleobacter sp. AP-Elch-400A-B2. Classification (NCBI taxonomy): domain Bacteria; kingdom Pseudomonadati; phylum Pseudomonadota; class Betaproteobacteria; order Burkholderiales; family Burkholderiaceae; genus Polynucleobacter; species Polynucleobacter sp. AP-Elch-400A-B2. Next base: position 148,878 of record NZ_CP061317.1, read on the forward strand.
TGCATTTGCTGGATTTGAAAAATTTGGCGAACGTCTAAAGCGTAGCTGTACAGAAAACACTGTATTTACAAATGCTAGTTATGAATCCCAATTTAATTGCGATGCTCTAGGTTCAAGCGTTGTTCAGCTTGCCGTATTGGGTGAATTTAATCTCAGTAATTGCCTTGCTGTGTGGACTATCCTTTTGGCGCAAGGTTATAGCTCACTTGAGGCCTCCAAGCGTTTGAGTAAGCTAAGTGCTGTTCCAGGGCGTATGGAGCTGATTCACTTGAATCAAACACAAAGAACTGAAGGTCCATTGATTGTGGTGGATTATGCGCACACACCAGATGCCCTCACTAAAGCAATAAACGCATTACGCCCCATTGCAGATCAACGGGATGGAAAAGTCTGGTGTGTTTTTGGTTGCGGCGGTGACCGAGACTCAGGTAAACGTGCCCAAATGGGTCGTGCGGCACAAGAGTTTGCTGATCACATTGTGATTACAAGCGATAACCCTAGATCTGAGGATCCAGCATCTATTATTGCCATGATTCAATCCGGCATGTCAGGTGATTTGGGGAATGTTCAAATGCTGCCTGATAGAGCGGCTGCCATTATGGCTGCGGTACGACATGCTGATGTCAAGGACATTGTCTTGGTAGCAGGCAAAGGCCATGAGTCTACTCAAGAAATTAATGGCAAGAAATTTGATTTTTCTGATCAAGAACACATTCGTTTGGCAGCAGGGGGTAGCGTATGAGCACGCCTATGACTACTCTTGCTCAAGTTCATGCCATGTTGCCAGGCAGCCAGTTGATTCACGCTGACAAAAAGTCTGCACAAGCGATTGCTATTTCTCGTATTGGTAGTGATAGTCGTCAGATTCAATCGGGTGAATTATTCATCACCTTGGCAGGCGAACGTTTCGATGCACATGATTTCTTGGGTGATGTGGCTATAGCAGGCGCAAGTGCAGCACTCATTAGTCAAAAAGAAAAGTGCCCTACAAACTTAGCTGCAGTATGTGTTAAGGATGTAAAGCAAGGTTTGGGTGAATTAGCGAAGGCATGGCGTGCGCAGTTTTCTATTCCAGTGGCTTTGGTAACTGGATCAAATGGTAAGACCACGGTCAAAGAGATGATTGCAGCTATCTTCAAGATAGCTGCCGGTGAAGAATGTACCTTAGTGACCAAGGGCAACCTTAATAACGATATTGGCTTACCTTTAACTTTGCTGCGCATGCGACCGACAGATCGTCTAGCAGTGATTGAGTTGGGGATGAATCATCCTGGTGAAACAGCTGAGTTAGCGGTCATTGCTCAGGCAAATATTGCCCTAATTAATAATGCTCAACGTGAGCATCAAGAATTTATGGCGACAGTGGAGGCGGTTGCAAAAGAACATGCAGCTGCCTTGAGTTCACTCCCCGTGGATGGTGTTGCAGTATTTCCGGCGGATTCTGAATTTTCTGATGTTTGGTATCAAGCTGCTGCAGGACGCAAGGTAATTGATTTTGCTTTATCTACTAGCGATGCTTTAGCTAAGGCCTCTGTTATGGGCAAGTTATTGGCTAGCGGAAAAATTGAGATTGCAACTGCACTCGGCAAGATTGAGGTCCAACTCAACACCTTAGGTAATCACAATGTGCGCAATGCTTTAGCAGCTAGCGCAGTCGCTTTAGCTGCTGGTTTAAGTTTGGAGCAAATTCAAGCAGGCCTGGAATCTTTTGTCCCAGTAAATGGGCGCATGCAATCAAAGCCTTTAAATGCACGCCGTACTTTGATTGACGACAGTTATAACGCCAATCCCGATTCTGTAAGAGCTGCTATTGATGCACTGAAACAGTCTGGAAATACTTCTTGGTTGGTATTGGGCGATATGGGTGAAGTGGGCGATCAAGGACCTGCCTTCCATGAGGAAGTTGGCGCCTATGCTGCTGAGCAGGGTGTCAGTAAGTTATTTGCACTCGGAGAGCAGTGCAAATTTGTGGTGCAAGGGTTTAATGAGTCAGAAAAGTTTTCGCTTACCAGTAGCGCTACTCATTTCGTGACATTGGATCAGCTGCTTGAAGAGCTCAATGCAGCACTAGTAGATCAAGAGTCAAGCAAGCACATGCATTTAGATATTTTGGTTAAAGGATCTCGTTTTATGCGTATGGAGCGTGTAGTGCAGGCCTTATTAGAGGAGGCTAAAACATGCTCTTAATGTTGGCGCAATGGTTACAAGATGATTTCGGATTTTTCCGAGTCTTTGGCTACATCACGTTTAGAGCGGTGATGGCAACCGTGACTGCTTTGTTGATTGGGTTAGCAGCTGGTCCGTGGGTTATTCGGAAGTTGACCGCATTGAAGATAGGTCAAGCGGTTCGAACGGATGGCCCAGAAACCCATTTAGTGAAATCAGGCACGCCTACGATGGGTGGCGTATTGATTCTGTTAGGTATCTTTATCTCCTGCATGTTGTGGGCTGATCTGAGCAATCGTTTTATCTGGATTGTGATGATTGTGACTTTTGGATTTGGCTTGATTGGTTGGGTGGATGATTACCGCAAAGTAGCACGGAAAGATCCTAAAGGAATGGCCTCAAGAGAAAAATTCTTTTGGCAAACTTTGATCGGCTTATTTGCTGCTATTTATTTGGCTTTTTCTGTGTCTGAAGTAAATAACCTCAAAGTTTTGCAGTTGTTCTTTGATTGGCTGAAGAGCGGCTTTGCTTTGGACTTGCCAGCTAAATCAAACTTACTCATTCCTTTTATGAAAGAAGTAAGCTACCCATTGGGTGTTATGGGCTTCATCATTTTGAGTTACTTGGTGATTGTTGGAAGTAGTAACGCCGTTAATTTAACGGACGGACTTGATGGTCTAGTGATCATGCCGGTAATCTTAGTTGGCGCTGCTCTAGGTGCATTTGCTTATGTAATGGGTAATGCGATTTACGCAAAGTATTTATTGTTTCCTTATATTCCTGGCGCAGGTGAGCTCATGATTTTCTGTGGCGCTATGGGGGGTGCGGGATTGGCCTTTCTTTGGTACAACACGCATCCCGCACAAGTATTTATGGGTGACGTTGGCGCGCTCGCATTGGGCGGTGCACTTGGAACTATCGCCGTAATTGTTCGTCAGGAAATCGTGCTCTTTGTCATGGGTGGGATCTTCGTCGCAGAAACACTGTCAGTGATGCTGCAAGTCTTCTGGTTCAAATTCACTAAGAAGCGTTTTGGTGAGGGTCGCCGTATTTTTAGGATGGCTCCGCTGCATCATCACTTCGAATTGGGTGGCTGGCGCGAAACGCAAGTGGTGGTTCGCTTTTGGATCATCACTATTTTATTAGTTCTCATTGGCCTCTCCAGCCTGAAATTAAGGTAAGCCAAAGAATATGCATAACTTAGACCAAGCCTTCGCTAACCCAGCTCTCATCGCAGATGAGGAATATCAAGCACCCAAACATTTCTTGATCTTAGGGTTGGGTGAATCTGGCTACGCTATGGCCAAATGGTGTTTGCGGAATGCTGCAAAGGTCAGTCTGGCCGATACGCGTGATCGTGAAAAGCTGAATGAGCGACAAAAAGCCTGGTTAGCGGATCTTGAATTTGCGGGACTTCAAGAAGCTTACTTTGGCCCTTTAGATGACCTGAATTTAAAGAGCGTTGAAGTTATTGGAATGAGTCCTGGTTTATCGCCATTTCAAGAGCCAGTAGCTTCTTTCTTAACTAAAGCCCAAGAATTGAGTATTGATACCTGGGGAGAGCTGGAATTCTTCGCCAGAGCCATCGCTGCATTAGATCGCATGGCTCAAGTTAAGCAATCCCAATACAAGCCTGCTGTATTGGCTATCACCGGAACAAATGGAAAGACAACCACAACCGCGTTGACAGGGCAGTTATGTGAACGAGCTGGCAAGAGAGTTGCTGTAGCTGGCAATATTAGCCCAGCAGCTTTAGATAAGTTGATGTCGTGTTTGGATGAGTCTGATCAAGTTGACGACATGCCTGAGATATGGGTGCTCGAGCTGTCTAGCTTCCAGCTGGTTTATACGAGAACCTTCAATGCAACAGCAGCGACCGTTTTAAACATTACGCAAGATCACTTGGATTGGCATGGTGATATGCAGGCTTATATTGATGCAAAAGCCAATATCTTTGGGCGAGAAAGTATTTGCATCTTGAATCGCGATGATGCGCTGGTCATGAATCTGCTTACTGAGGAGCAGAAATCCAATAAATCAGTCATTACTTTTGGTGCCGGCCGTCCTGATGAGCAAGGTGCCTTTGGAATCGAACATGATCTGCGTGCTGGTGGAATTGATTGGTTGGTCTGGGCTGAAGTAGATGAAGATCTTGAGCCACAACCGAAGCGTCGCCGTAAAGCAGTTGTTGTAGAGGATGAGCCATTGAGGCTCAAGCGTTTGATTCCGGCTGATGCTTTACGGATTCGTGGTCGCCACAATGCTTTAAATGCTTTAGCTGCATTAGCCTTGGCGCGAACAGCTGGTTTGCCAATGAATATACTTTTACATGGTTTACGTGATTACCGTGGCGAGCCACATCGCGTTCAAAGTGTTTCGATTGTGTCGAATGTTGAATATGTGGATGACAGTAAAGGCACTAATGTTGGAGCAACGGTAGCTGCTTTGAATGGTCTCAGCGCTAATGAGTCTGGCAAGCGGATTTGGTTGATTGCTGGTGGTGAGGGTAAGGGTCAAGACTTTAGCCTTTTGCGTGACCCTACATTACGTTTTGTAAAGGGTGTTTTCCTGATTGGCAAAGATGCCCCAATCATTGCTGAAGCTTTGGGTGACTCAGTGTCATGCGTCATGAGTGAGACTCTGCAAAACGCAGTAGCACAAGCGGCAAAACAAGCTCAGTCAGGCGATATCGTTTTGTTATCACCAGCTTGCGCTAGCTTTGATCAGTTCAGTGATTACGTGGCACGTGCTGAGGCGTTTATTGCTGAAGTTCAAGAATTGGGAATGCAATTCGAAGGGGTTGATGCATGAATTTAAGGGAAAAACTTTTTCCTGAGAATCGTTTAGGCCTTGGCCGTTTCTGGAATTTCTCCAGAGGCGGGATAGATAATTTCCGCAGTGGTTTGAGAGATGCGGTTTCTGGCGTTGAACAAACTCGTTCACGCATGATGGACTATGACCAGCTATTGGTTTGGGCAGTACTATCTTTAGCTCTGATTGGTTTGGTCATGGTGTATTCAGCCTCCATTACTTTGGCAGATGGCCCTAAGTACGCAAATTACAGTAGTAACTTTTTCTTAATTCGACATTGCATTTCATTAGCAATCGCGATTGGTGTTGCTATTTGGGTATTTAAGATTCCAACTCATATATGGGATCGCTATTCTCCGGTAATTTTTGGATTCACTGTCTTGTTATTGATTGCCGTCCTCATTCCTGGCATTGGAAAAGGGGTGAATGGAGCGAAACGCTGGATTCCATTGGGTCTCATGAACTTTCAGCCATCTGAATTAATGAAGTTTGCTGCAGTGATATTTGCTGCAAGCTATACAGTTCAACGTCAAGAATATCTCCACTCATTTGTTAAGGGCATGCTACCAATGGGTATTGCTGTTGCCTTAGTTGGTGGCTTACTGATGGCTGAGCCAGATATGGGTGCGCTCGTAGTGATATCGCTTATTGCATTTGGAATTTTATTTTTAGGCGGTATTAACGCTAAATTATTTGGTGGATTATTAGCGGTCGGCATTTTAAGTGCAGTGACAATTATTGCCTTCTCACCTTTCCGTCAAAAGCGAATTATGGCCTTTATTGATCCTTGGCAGGTTGATAACGCCGCAAATAAAGGCTACCAGTTAACCCATTCCCTAATGGCATTTGGTCGTGGTGAATGGTTTGGCTTAGGTCTAGGTGGTAGCGTTGAAAAATTACATTACCTACCTGAGGCGCATACGGATTTCATCATGGCAGTGATTGGTGAAGAGCTTGGTTTTATTGGTGTGGTAGTGATGATCTTCTTGTTCTACTGGATCGTGCGTCGCGCATTCCTCATTGGCCGCACTGCATTGCAATTAGATCGCAGTTTTGCTGGTCTTGCTGCTAAGGGTGTGGCGATATGGATTGGTTGGCAAGCATTTATCAATATGGGTGTGAACTTAGGTTTGCTTCCTACAAAAGGCTTAACACTCCCACTGGTGAGTTATGGTGGCTCAGGAATCTTGATGAATGCCGTTGCCATAGCAATGCTGCTTCGGATTGATTACGAAAACCGAATCTTAATGCGGGGTGGCAAGCTATGACCAAGCCATCTATCTTGATTATGGCCGGCGGCACTGGCGGGCATATTTTCCCGGGTTTAGCTGTTGCTGAATATCTGCGAATTTGTGGTTGGAATGTATCTTGGCTTGGCAATCAAGGTGGTATGGAGTATCGCTTAGTGAAAGCTTGCGACTTCCCATTTGAGACGGTGAACTTTGGGGGTTTGCGTGGTAAAGGAATCAAAGCGACATTGATGCTGCCATTTAATCTTGCTAGAGCCTGTATGCAAAGTTGGAAGATCATGCGCCGCATCAAGCCAAATGTAGTTTTAGGTATGGGTGGATACATTACTTTTCCTGGTGGCTTGATGACGAAATTCTTGAAGACGCCATTGGTTCTGCATGAGGCTAATTCCGTAGCTGGAAGTGCGAATCGCGCCTTATCCAAAATTGCTATGCGTACCTTGACTGGCTTTCCAGAGACGATGGCACAGGCTGAGTGGGTTGGCAATCCAATCCGTGAAGAATTTGAAGCTGTAGGCGCGCCAGAAAAACGTTACGAAGTGCGTATCGGACCTTTATCGATTCTGGTAGTTGGTGGTAGCTTAGGCGCTGCAGCTTTAAATGAAGTCATTCCAGCAGCCTTGGCATTAATGGATAAGGATGCACGTCCACATGTAATTCACCAGGCGGGCGATAAACATCTTGTAGATCTACAACAACGCTATGCCAACTTAGGCGTTGCTGCTGACATTCGTCCTTTTATTGATGATATGCCAAGCGCATATGCTCAAGCAGATCTGGTGATCTGCCGCTCTGGTGCAATGACCGTTTCAGAGATCGCAGCTTGTGGTGTTGCATCCTGTTTGATTCCATTTCCATATGCGATTGATGATCATCAGACTGCAAATGCACGATTTTTATCGGATGCCGATGCGGCAATTTTGTTACCACAACAAGATCTCAATCCGCAAGATCTGGCATCTATGATCCAAAACTTCAGCCGCCAAGATTTACAAGGGATGGCCAAGCGTGCTCATGCTTTAGCTAAGCCCCATGCAACTCAGCGTGTGGCTGAAGTATGTGCGGACTGTGCAGGAGTAGGTATATGAAACATATCGTGCAGCAAATACATTTTGTTGGTATCGGCGGCGCAGGCATGAGTGGTATTGCCGAAGTCTTGCTGAATCTGGGATATCAGGTATCTGGATCTGACTTAGCTGAAGGTGCTGTAACGAAGCGCCTAAAAGATTTGGGTGCAGTTATTCATATTGGCCATGAATCTAAAAATATTGGTACTGCAGAGGCGGTGGTCATTTCTACTGCAGTTGCGGGTAACAATCCAGAGGTGCTAGCTGCTCGTGCAGCTAAAGTGCCCGTGATTCAGCGGGCTGTCATGCTCGGCGAGCTTATGCGCTTAAAGCAGGGTATTGCAATTGCAGGTACTCATGGCAAAACAACAACGACCAGTTTAGTTGCCTCAGTCTTAGCTGAAGGTGGTTTAGATCCAACCTTTGTTATTGGGGGTAAGTTAAATTCTGCAGGTGCTAATTCGCGCTTAGGTCAGGGTGACTTTATTGTGGTGGAGGCAGATGAGTCTGATGCCTCTTTCTTGCAATTATTTCCTGCGATGGAGGTCGTTACCAACATCGATGCTGATCATATGGATACCTATCAGCATGACATGGCCAGATTAAAGCAGGCTTTTGTGCAGTTTATTCAGCGCATGCCTTTTTACGGTGTTGCTGTTCTGTGTATTGATGATGCAAACGTTCGAGACATTGTTCCATTTGTGTCACAGCCAGTATTACGCTACGGCTTATCTGATGATGCAGATATTCGTGCAAGTCATGTGCGTGCTGAAGGTACTCGGATGCACTTTACGGTTGATCGTAAAACTGTGCGCCGTCATGGCAATAAGCCTGGCCGTCTTGAGGTGCAATTAAATTTGCCCGGCATACACAATGTTCAAAATGCATTGGCAGCAATTGGTATTGCAACGGAATTGGGTGTTAGCGATGAAGCTATTGTGAAGGCTTTATCTGAATTTAGTGGCGTTGGTCGTCGCTTCCAAAGGTATGGAGAAATTTCTTTGGCCTCTGGCGGAAGCTTCACATTGATAGATGATTACGGACACCATCCTGTTGAAATGGCGGCTACTTTATCTGCAGCCCGTGGCGCTTACCCAGGCCGTCGATTGGTATTGGCATTCCAACCCCATCGCTTTACAAGAACACGTGATTGCTTTGGTGAATTTGTACAAGTTCTTAAAAACTTTGATGCACTCGTATTAACCGAAGTTTATCCAGCTGGTGAGGCAAAGATTCCAGGTGCGGATGGTCAAAGCCTAATGAAAGCAGCGCTTACTGTCGATAAGATTTTGAAGGGTTCTTTAGACAGTGCTGCGGTAGCCTTTGCTTCAAGCGTTGCTGAGATGCCTGAAAAACTTAAAGTTGTATTGCGTGATGGTGATGTTTTAATCACGATGGGTGCTGGCTCGATCTCTGGATTGCCGCATGTATTGGCAGAGGCAAAACATGTCTAAGCTAAGCCAACCATCACTTTCTTGGGGTGAGCGAGTCAAGCAAGAGCTCGCAAACTTAGATGTTCAATCTCTTGGACGGGTAGGAGTATTGCTTGGCGGTCGCTCTGGTGAGCGAGAGATTTCTTTGATGTCAGGTAATGGCGTATTGGAAGCCCTGCTCTCGAAAGGGGTTGATGCATATCCATTTGATCCAGGATTACGTTGTCCAACTGAGCTAGCCCAAGAAAAATTTGACCGTGTGTTTATCTCTTTGCATGGACGTTATGGTGAGGACGGGACGATTCAAGGGCTTCTAGATCTCCTAGGTGTGCCTTATACCGGTAGCGGTGTACTAGCATCTGCATTGGCGATTGACAAAATTGCGACCAAGCTTGTTTGGCTTAGTAGCGGTCTTTCAACTCCAGAATTTGAAGAGCTTAAAGCAGATAGCAACTGGAATGCTGTCGTAAAGCATTTAGGCTTGCCATTAATTGTGAAGCCCGCACATGAAGGCTCTTCACTTGGCTTAACTAAAGTGAAATCTGTTGAGGAATTACCTGCTGCCTATAAGTTAGCGGCCGGAATGGATAAGAAGGTAATCGCCGAAACTTGTATTGTTGGTGATGAGTTGACTTGCCCCTTGGTTGGATTTGGAGTAGATGCCGAGGCATTACCTGTGATCAAAATCATTCCACCAGAAGCTAACTACGATTTTCATAATAAGTATTTCTCTGATGAAACTAAATACCTATGCCCAACTGGACTTTCGCCAGAAGTAAATAAAGCAGTTCAAGAATTAGCCTTAGCCTCTTATCGTGCGCTTGGATGCAAAACTTGGGGTCGAGCTGATGTGATGCTCGATCAAAAAACTGGCAAACCCTATCTCTTAGAGATGAATACCTCTCCAGGTATGACATCGCATTCTTTGGTTCCAATGGCGGCAAAAGCGGCTGGTATTGAATATGCCGAACTAGTTCTCTGGGTCATTGGCCAAACCTTAAAAAGCAAAGGGGCTACGCAAGTATGAGTTGGATGAGCTCCTTAATAAACGCTTTCAGTGAAGTATTTACTTCATTGGCATCTCCACTTTGGAATCATGCAGAGCGGATGCAAAAGTTGAGCCGTTTCTTGATGCGCTGTTTTGCAGTCATGATTTTCCTTGGAATTTTGGTGTGGTTGAGTCAGCGCCCGGTATTTGCATTGCGCCAAGTCGTAATAGAGCCGGTGGCTGGCCAAACGCTCAAACACATTAATAAGCCTGTAGTTAAACAGCAGGTCTTAGAGACTGTCCAGGGTAATTTCTTTAGCGTGAAATTAGAAGATGTGAAGCGTGGCTTTGAGTCGATGCCTTGGGTGCGTCATGCCAACGTTCGCAGAGTTTGGCCTAACGGATTAATTGTGAGTATTGAGGAGCAAAAACCTTTTGGTACCTGGGGCGGAGCTGATAGTCAAACTTTAATGAATACCCATGGGGAACTCTTTGCTGGGCGAGTCTCTGATGTGGGGGATGGTATTTCTTTGGTTGATTTCTCGGGGCCAGACGATGCAAGCAAAGAAGTGATGCGTTTGTACGAGAGGGCGAACGCTTGGTTTATGCCTTGGAGTACAGAAGTGAAAAGCTTAACCCTTTCTGAGCGCTATGCCTGGCACGTGAAGTTATCCAATGGCATGAAAGTGGAGTTTGGTCGGGATGAAGAGAATTCAGACAAAACATTAACTGAGGATCGGGTAGCGCGTCTATTCAAGTATTGGCCGCAGGTTCGGGAGAAGTGGGCTAACCGAGTAGATGCAATCGATCTGCGCTATGCAAATGGTTTTGCGGTACATCTTGCTTCGGCAAGTTTGAAAAAAAACGAAGCAGATGGCAAAAAAAGTGAGCAGAAGCAATGAGGAATGAGAATGAGTAAAGACAACCGCGATTTATTGGTCGGATTAGATATTGGAACCTCCAAGGTGGTTGCTTTGGTTGCTGAATTAGCGCCAGATGGCCAATTTAATGTGGTTGGCGTTGGCCAAACTGCATCCAAAGGTTTGAAGAAGGGTGTAGTTGTCAATATTGAAGCTACTGTTCAGTCTATTCAGAAAGCGCTTGAAGAGGCTGAAGTCATGGCCGACCGCCAGATCGTACAGGTCTTTACGGGTATTGCTGGAAATCACATTGTGAGCTTTAACTCTAGCGGTATGGTGGCAATACGCGATAAAGAAGTTAGCGCTGGCGATGTAGAGCGTGTTTTAGAAACTGCCAAAGCAATCAACATTCCAACGGATCAACAAATCCTTCATATTCTTGTTCAAGAATTCATTATTGATGGACAGGAAGATGTACGCGAGCCAATTGGTATGAGTGGTTTACGTCTGGAAGTAAAAGTACATATTGTTACTGGTGCTGTTAGTGCCGCACAAAATATTGTGAAGTGTGTGCGTCGTTGTGGCTTGGAGGTAAATGATCTTATTTTGCAGCCCCTAGCTTCTAGCTTAGCTGTATTAACTGAAGATGAAAAAGAGTTAGGTGTTGTTTTAGTTGATATTGGTGGTGGTACAACTGATATTGCGATTTATTGCCAGGGTTCTATTCGACATACTGCAGTGATCCCGATTGCAGGAGATCAAATTACCAATGACATTGCTATGGCATTGCGTACCCCGACTATTGATGCGGAAGATCTCAAGATTCAATATGGTATTGCTCGCCAAGATATGGCCGATCCAGCCACCATGATTGATGTCCCAGGTGTTGGAGATCGTGATCCACGCCCGATGTCAAAGCAAGCTTTAGCTGCCGTAATCGAGCCACGAGTAGAAGAGTTATTTACCTTAGTTCGAGGCGTTGTGCGTGACTCTGGTTACGAAGATATGGTGTCTTCAGGAATCGTGCTGACTGGTGGCACCTCTTTAATGCCGGGAATGGTTGAGCTTGCTGAGCAAGTGTTCTTGCGTCCAGCGCGTATCGGAACCCCCGAGTACCGTGGCCACCTGCATGAGGTTCTACGTAGCCCCCGTTTTGCTACCAGCATCGGTTTATTAATGGAAGGCCAGGCGCAGTTATTGCGTGGCCGTCGAGTATCACAATCAGGCGCGTTGCAGAGTGTAATTGCGCGCATGAAGGAATGGTTCGCAGGAAATTTTTAAGTTTTTCGTCGTCGTCAATGTAGTACTTATTACCTAGGAGGGTATATGGAATTTGAAATGTTAGATCAGGAAATAGCCGGCAAAACCATTATTAAAGTGGTTGGAGTTGGCGGTGCAGGTGGTAACGCAGTTCAGCACATGATTCGTCGCGGTGTTAACGGCGTAGAGTTTATTTGCATGAACACCGATGCTGGCGCTTTACAGCGTTCTGAGGCATCTGTGAATTTGCAACTAGGCTCTAGCGGACTCGGTGCTGGCGCAAAACCTGAAATCGGTGCAGCTTCAGCTGAAGAAGCGCGAGCACGTATTGCAGATACATTGCAAGGCGCACATATGGTGTTTATTACCGCCGGTATGGGGGGTGGCACGGGAACTGGTGCAGCGCCAATCGTTGCTCAAGTTGCTAAAGAGATGGGTATTTTGACTGTTGGTGTAATTAGCAAGCCATTTGACTTTGAAGGCGTTAAGCGTCTCAAGGTTGCGGAGAATGGTGCTATCGAGCTCGAAGCATATGTTGATTCATTGATCGTAGTTCTCAATGAAAAGCTCTTTGAAGTCATGGGTGAAGATGCAGAGTTTGATAAGGCATTCGCCTGTGCTGATGATGTATTGCATAACGCTGTTTCAGGTATTGCAGAAATCATTAACGTGCAAGGTTTGATCAACGTCGACTTTGAGGACGTAAAAACAGTCATGGGTGAACAAGGCAAGGCAATGATGGGAACTGCAACAGTTTCTGGCATGGATCGTGCACGCTTAGCTGCTGAGGCTGCAGTTGCTTCACCACTACTCGAGGGCGTTGATTTGTCTGGTGCACGTGGTGTGCTGGTCAACATTACTGCTAGCCGTTCATTGAAATTGTCTGAGACTCGCGAAGTTATGGCCGCAATTCGTGGCTATGCTGCAGATGACGCTACTGTAATCTTCGGTACTGTGTATGACGAAAGCCTGGGTGATGCATTGCGCGTCACTGTTGTCGCTACTGGTCTGAATAATCCACAAGCACGCCAGCATCATCAACCGGAAGTAGTTTGGAGACAAGCTACTGGTACGCATGATGCGATGCCAACCATGGCTGATTTAAATAGCTTTGCACCAGCAAGTGCTTCAGCAGCAATGAGTAAAGTCAATCTTGACTCAGCTTTGAGCACGAGCGCAGGCTTGGCAATGACAGGTGCGGGAAGCGCTCCTTCGATTGCTACTCAACCAACAGCTAGCGGTGTTGATTACAGTCAATATGATTTGCCACGTGTATTCCGCAGTTCACGGGAAGCTACACCAGCTCCTACATTAGGTGCTGATAGCTCGCCACAGGCTAAAACCATGCTTGATAAAGGTGCTGATTACTACGAAATCCCGGCTTTTTTACGTAAGCAAGCAGACTAAACCACTGCTCAATACAATAGGTTGTGCAGAATGCCAGCGCGGCGCCCCTCCGGACGACGAATCCCGCGCTAGCGTTGGCATACTCATGACAACTATTTAATTGGAGAATTTATGATTGCAGTCGGACAAAAGTTACCAAACGCTACTCTTTATGAGTTTTTAGATGAAGCTAGTGAGGGTTGCGCTATTGGACCAAACGCATTTGAAGTTGAAAAACTCACTGCCGGTAAAAAGATTGTGATCTTTGCTTTGCCTGGTGCATTCACACCAACTTGTTCAGCAAAGCATGTTCCAAGCTATGTTGAGCACTTCGATGCAATCAAAGCAAAAGGTGTTGATGAAATTTGGTGTATTTCAGTAAATGATCCATTTGTAATGGGTGCTTGGGGACGAGATCAAAAAGTTGGTAAAAAGATTCGCATGTTAGGTGATGGTAGCGCTGAATTTACTAAGAAACTTGGCCTAGAGCTAGATTTGATTGCTCGCGGTTTGGGTGTTCGTTCAGATCGCTACGCCATGATTGTTGAAGATGGTGTTGTTACAACCTTGGATCGTGAAGCGCCTGGCAAATTTGAAGTGAGCGATGCCGCTTCAATCTTGAAAAAACTTTAATCAATCATTCCTGAATTTAGATAAATCATGATGAAGCAACGCACAATCGCCACCCCGATTAGAACCGTGGGTATTGGTTTGCACTCTGGGCGTAAGGTGACTTTATCTATTAAGCCTGCGCCGGTAAATTCAGGAATTGCATTTGTTCGTGTAGATACCCCAGAGCAATCGGTTGTACCGGCCACTGCTCTGGCGGTTTGTGATACCCGCCTGGCCTCGGTAATACAAAAAGATGGCGTGCGTATTTCCACGGTGGAGCATTTACTTTCAGCTTGTGCAGGTTTAGGACTTGATAATTTATTAATTGAGCTTGATGGTGAAGAAGTGCCCATCATGGATGGTAGTGCAGCTTCATTTCTGTTTTTGATGGAGTCAGCTGGTATTGCAGAGCAAGAAGCACCAAGACAGTTTGTGGTGATTAAAAAATCTGTAGAAGTGAAGGATGGCGATAAGCTTGCGCGCCTAGAGCCTTTCTTTGGTTTTAAGTTAGATTTCACAATCGACTTTAAACATCCGGCAGTAGATAAGACTGGTCAGCGCTTTGTTGTGGACTTTGCAGAACATGCCTATCGAAGTGAGATTGGACGTGCTCGCACTTTTGGTTTTGCTCATGAGGTTGAGGCCTTGCGAGAGATGGGATTGGCGCGTGGCGGAAGTTTAGATAACGCGATTGTGCTCGATGAGCATCGCATCCTGAATAATGAAGAGTTACGTTATGAAGATGAGTTTGTGCGCCATAAAATTTTGGACGCCATTGGCGACCTGTATTTAGTTGGACATCCGATTGTGGGTTCCTATGTTGCTGAAAAATCAGGACACGCCTTAAATAACGCGCTCTTGCGTAAGCTTTTGGAAGATCCTAGTGCTTATGAAATTAGCAGTTTTCAAGAAAATAAGGCTCCCTCAGCCTATTCCAAAGAGAGTCAACCCCTCTTTTTCTAGGTTTATTTAGGCTTGCTCTGGAGTAGGCGTTCAACCGCCTTGCGTAGCTCCGAATCCGGTGCCAATCTATCCAACAATGATTCCCAAGAAGCCCTTGCAACTGCATTAAAGCCTCTGGGTTTTTGATTGGTTTGGAGTCTCTCCCGGGGCTGGATTTCCCAGGTGGGTGGCGCTGGCTTAAGGCGTACCTTAATGCTAGCGCAGACGACACCTTTTTTAGCTAACTCATTGATTAAACTAGGTAAAACTTGCTGAAGGCGGGTTGCAATACTCGCCCCGTTTACCATTAAAAAAAGCTCATTTTGAGCTCCAGAACGCCATCCGGCCTCAATTTTCGGCGCTAAGTTATCTAAATCTAATTCGAATAAGGCTGCTTTCAGGGCAATTTTGAGTTTGGCCAGATCTTCGGTTTTGGCCAAAATTCCGCCCAAGCCCTCTGACTCGCGCAAATACTCCAACCACTCATGGGCGGCTTTCGTACGGATAGGTTTGGGAGCAAAGTTCATATAAAAAGAGGGTGCGGGTGATAAACTCAAGGTCTTAATTTACTTCAATTTCCCATGGTAATCGGTCTTCTTAAAACCCTGGTTGGCAGTCGTAACGACCGCCTCTTAAAACAGTATCGCAAAGTAGTTGCCAAAGTTAGTGCTTTCGAGCCTAGCATGCAAGCTTTGGATGATGCCGCACTGCAAGCAAAAACTGCTGAGTTCAAGTCACGTTTAGCTGCGGGTGAATCATTGGATGATATTGCTCCAGAAGCTTTCGCTGTAGTTCGTGAAGCAAGTACACGCGTGATGAAGATGCGCCATTTTGATGCGCAGATGATGGGTGGTCTCGCATTACATCAAGGCAAGATTGCTGAAATGGGCACTGGAGAAGGTAAGACCTTAACAGCTACGCTTCCCGTATATCTGAATGCTCTCACTGGCAAGGGTGTCCACGTCATTACAGTGAATGATTATTTGGCTCAGCGTGATGCTGAGTGGATGTCAACGCTTTATAACTTCTTAGGCATGAAAGTGGGTGTGAATCTATCTCAAATGGATCACACCACCAAGCAAGAAGCTTATGCGGCTGACATTACTTACGGAACTAACAACGAATTTGGTTTTGACTACCTTCGCGACAATATGGTGCAAGACTTGGGTCAGCGTGTTCAGCGTGGCCTAGCTTATGCAATTGTTGACGAAGTAGATTCTATTTTGATTGATGAGGCACGTACCCCATTAATCATTTCGGGTCAGGCCGAAGATCACACTGATTTGTATATCAAGATCAATGCACTGCCTGCCTATTTAGAGCGCCAAATTGGTGAAGAGAAAGCAGATGGTACTGGTGTTGAAAAGCCAGGCGACTACTGGGTTGATGAAAAGTCCCATCAAGTCTATTTAACAGAGCGCGGCCATGACAAGGCTGAAACAGTCTTGGTTGAGATTGGCGCTTTGAACGATGGTGGCTCTTTATATTCCCCGCAAAATATTACTTTGATGCATCACGTTTACGCAGCATTGCGTGCTCATACTTTGTACAACCGCGATCAGCAATATGTTGTTCAAAATAATGAAGTCATCATTGTTGATGAGTTCACGGGACGCTTAATGCAGGGTCGTCGTTGGTCTGATGGTTTACATCAAGCTGTAGAGGCAAAAGAAGGTGTGCAGATTCAGAATGAGAATCAGACGCTAGCCACGATCACTTTCCAGAACTACTTCCGTATGTACGGCAAGCTGGCCGGTATGACTGGTACTGCCGATACTGAAGCTTATGAGTTCAAGGAAATCTATAGTCTTGAGACTGTAGTCATTCCTCCAAATCGGATTAGCCAAAGGAAAGATCGCCAAGATCAGATCTATAAGACATCGCGCGAGCGTTACGACGCAGTGATTAAGGATATTGAGGATTGCTATAAGCGTGGTCAACCTGTCTTAGTGGGTACAACTTCGATTGAGAACTCAGAACTCATTGCGGGCTTGTTAGGTCAACGTCAACTACCCCATCAAGTTTTGAATGCGAAACAGCATGCTCGCGAAGCCGAGATTATTGCGCAAGCTGGTAGACCTAAGATGATTACTATTGCTACGAATATGGCGGGTCGTGGAACGGATATCGTTTTAGGTGGAAACGTTGGTAAACAATCTTCTTTGATCGAAGCGGATGCCGGTCTACCTGATGTAGAAAAAGCAGCCAAGATTAAGACTTTGCAGGACGAATGGCAAAGCTTGCATGATCAAGTATTAGTTGCTGGCGGTTTGCATATTATTGGTACAGAGCGCCACGAGAGTCGTCGTATCGATAATCAGCTTCGCGGTCGTGCTGGTCGTCAGGGTGACCCAGGATCTTCTCGTTTTTATCTTTCTTTAGATGATTCGCTTTTGCGCATTTTTGCTGGAGACCGTCTACGTGCAGTCATGGATCGCCTCAAGATGCCGGATGGCGAGCCGATTGAAGCAGGCATGGTAACTCGCTCCATTGAGTCTGCTCAGCGCAAGGTCGAAGGTCGCAACTTTGATATTCGTAAGCAATTGCTAGAATACGACGACGTTGCTAATGATCAGCGTAAAGAAACTTATCGCCTCAGAAATGAAGTCCTCGAAAGCGCCGATGTTGGTGAGCTGATTGCTAACTTGCGCGAAGATGTATTGCGTGGCATTTGTGCTCTATACATTCCTTTGGAGTCTATGGAAGAGCAGTGGGACTTAGTTGGCCTTGAGAATGCATTGGCTAGCGACTGGAGCTTAACGGTTGATCTGAAAAATTGGGTTGAAAATGCTGCATCCATGGACGATGAGCAAATTGTTGATCGCGTACTGGCGGCCGCATTAGAAACTTATGATGCAAAAGTAGAGCTCTCTGGACGCACATCTTTCGCTGGGTTTGAACGCTCAGTTTTACTCTACAGTTTAGATACCCATTGGCGTGAACACTTAGCTGCTTTAGACCATTTGCGCCAAGGCATCCATTTACGTGGTTACGCTCAAAAGGATCCAAAGCAGGAGTACCGTCGCGAAGCATTTGAGCTCTATGGTGAGTTACTCAATGTCATCAAGAATGATGTTGTGAAGAGCATCATGACAGTACAGATTCGTAGTGCCAGTGAGTTAGATGAGGCCGCAGAGTCAATCAATGAGGATTTAGCCAAACTCTCAGATGTACAGTATCAACATGCTGATGCGGATCTTGAGTTAGCTGGGTCGACTGGCGATCGTGGTGCAGCTATTGCAATAGCTCCAGCGCCATTACGCGCTGGTCCTAAGGTGGGTCGTAATGATCCTTGCACCTGCGGAAGTGGTAAGAAGTATAAGAACTGCTGCGGCGCATTAAGTTAAATCAATTGGGATTAAAAAGAGTTGCCAGACCCGGCAGCTCTACAATGCCTCATCTACAATTGTCAAATCATGACAGTTAACTTACCAATCCCCCAAAAAGACCTACTAAAGCCTGTTAAAGGTTTTCAGATGGGCATCTCTGAAGCTGGAATTAAAAAAGCCAATCGCAAGGATTTATTAGTAATGACCTTGGCCCCTGGTTCACAAGTAGCTGGTGTTTTTACCTTAAATCGTTTCTGCGCTGCGCCAGTTCAGGTTTGCCGAGAGCATTTGGCTTTGGATGGTGCAAAGGGCGAGATTCGGGCGCTGGTGGTGAACACGGGTAATGCCAATGCAGGAACCGGTGAACGGGGTATGCAGGATGCCGCAAGAACTTGTGCCGAGTTAGCAAAAGAGCTTAAGCTCAACCCAGAACAAATTCTACCGTTTTCAACCGGCGTGATTCTAGAGCCACTTCCAATTGATAAATTGATTTCTGCTTTACCTAAAGCAGTCGCCAATCTAGGCGAAGACCATTGGTTTGATGCGGCAGAAGCCATCATGACAACGGATACGCAGCCTAAAGCGACGTCGATGACAGTAGAGACTCAAGCTGGCCCGGTGACTATTACTGGTATCTGCAAGGGTGCAGGAATGATTCATCCGAATATGGCGACCATGCTGGGATT
The DNA here is from genome assembly GCF_018688355.1 of Polynucleobacter sp. AP-Elch-400A-B2. Taxonomy (NCBI): domain Bacteria; kingdom Pseudomonadati; phylum Pseudomonadota; class Betaproteobacteria; order Burkholderiales; family Burkholderiaceae; genus Polynucleobacter; species Polynucleobacter sp. AP-Elch-400A-B2. Next base: position 167,668 of record NZ_CP061317.1, read on the forward strand.
CATCGCAACTGATGTTGGTTTTGCACCGGGCCTACTTACTGCCTTGACTCAAGAGATTGCGGATCAGTCATTTAACGCAATTACGATTGATGGCGATACTTCGACCAATGACTCATTCATCATCATGGCAACTGGTCAATCAGCCGTGCAAATTAAATCAAGGGATGATGTTAGTTATGGCGTAGTTAGGACTGCATTAATTGATCTTGCGCGTAAGCTTGCTCAAATGATTGTGAGAGACGGTGAGGGCGCAACAAAATTTATTACGATTGATGTGCAAGGTGGCAAGACTAAAGAAGAGTGTCGCTTGGTAGCAGAGGCAATTGCCCACTCACCTTTAGTAAAGACTGCCTTCTTTGCGAGCGATCCTAACTTAGGCCGTATCCTTGCTGCGATTGGCTATGCTGGCATTACGGATCTTGACGTGAGCCAAGTGCAAATGTGGCTTGGAGATGTGTGGGTTGCAAAGAATGGTGGCCGCAATCCTGATTACCAAGAGGTCGATGGTCAGAGGGTAATGCAGGCTCCAGAAATTACCATCAAAATTGATTTAGGTCGCGGATCAGCGCAAGAAACAATGTGGACCTGTGACTTATCACATGACTACGTTTCCATTAATGCTGATTACCGCTCATAGGAATTCGTGAAATGAATGAAAAATTAGAGCAACTCTTAGGTCATCTTGAGACATTTCTGCCTAAAGCATTGACCGAAGAGCAGTGGAAATCTTCAACTGCTTTTAGATGGCGTCGTCGCGATAGCATCTTTGGAAGTATTGGATTTTTGCAACCAGTAAAACATGTCGCTGATATCTCTTTCGAAGATCTAAAAAATATCGATCGTCAACGTGATGCGATTCGTGACAATACGAAAAATTTTATTCAGAAGAAACCTGCGAATAATATTTTGTTAACGGGTGCACGTGGTACAGGAAAATCATCACTTATTAAAGCTAGCTTGCATGAGTTTGCTAGCCAGGGCTTGCGCTTAGTTGAGGTTGAAAAAGAGCATCTAGCTGACTTGGCTGATATCACCGATTTATTGGCTGATCGATCAGAGCGGTTCATTATTTTTTGTGATGACCTCTCATTTGAAGATGGTGAGTCTGGTTATAAGGCGATGAAGTCTGCCTTAGATGGCTCTGTGTCAGCTCAGGTAGACAATATTTTGATCTATGCCACTTCTAATCGACGCCATCTCTTGCCTGAATATATGAAAGACAACGAGAGTTATGTTCATAGCGATGATGGAGAAATTCACCCGGGTGAAGTTGTGGAGGAAAAAATTTCTCTATCAGAGCGTTTTGGTTTGTGGCTCTCTTTTTATCCACCAAAACAAGACGAGTATCTAGAAATTGTGGCTCATTGGTTACGCCATTTTGGTTTAAGTGATGCGCAAATTGAGGGTGCTAGAGCTGAAGCGTTGGTTTGGGCTCTAGAGCGTGGCTCACGTTCTGGTCGTGTAGCTTGGCAGTTTGCTAAGCACTGGGCCGGCTCGCATACCAATTAATCATTTTCATGAGTGACTCTAATCGCCCTGTGACAGAGGTTGCCGCCGGAATTCTGTTGGATGCGGAAGGTCGCTTTCTTATGGGCCAGCGCCCTGAGGGTAAACCTTATGCTGGCTATTGGGAGGTGCCGGGTGGAAAAATTGAAGCTGGTGAATCTGTATTTGCAGCACTAAAACGTGAATTACAAGAAGAACTTGGAATAGATATCGAATCTAGCGAAGAGCTAGTTGTTTTAGAGTATGACTATCCACATGCTTATGTGCGCTTGCATGTCAGCATCATTCGAAAATGGTCTGGAGTGCCTACAGGTTGTGAGGGTCAGGCGCTCTCTTGGCAGTTGCTTGGAGATGCACTTCCGACGGTGGAGCCTTTATTACCAGCTGCATGGCCCATGCTAGAAAAGCTTAAACAGCTAAAGATTTAGAGCTGGCAGAGGGTGAGTCTAAAAGGCACATCCTCATTGATGGTCTGCGGTTTTTTATCTTGATCGATCTTCAGAAAGCGAATGGAGAGTAGATATTTATTGGCGCTGATTTCTGAGTAGAGGGCGTCATCTTCAACGGCAATGCGCATTAATTGATACACCTTGCCTGATGGTGCTTGTTGGTAAGCACCATGATGGGCTACTACATCTTTAGCCTCGCCAGATTGGCGCAGTAGTCTTAAGAAAATTTGGCAAGCTTCATGCCATGGCAAAAGCGGCGCAACATACTTGTCTAACAATTCTCTACGTTGAGTTGAGGGAGTGTTTTTCCAGGCATGGTAGCTAGGTAAATCAATTGGACTTGTTCCACCGGGAATATTTAATCGGGTCCGGATAGCATTAAGCCACTCACTCTCAGTAATTGCAGCGTTGGGCTTACCCACAGACTGATTGATATTTTGCGCAGCTTTGTCAATTTCAGAAAGAGTTTGTGTAAGGGCTTCTTGGTCCACTTTTTGGGAGGACTTTAAACCATTCAAGGTGTATTTTTGACGTTCAAATTCTTTGAGGAGTAGGGATTTAATGTCGCCTCGAGAACCAATATCACCCAGGTCAAACAACATGGCAATGGCATTGTGGTGTAGCTCGGGATCATCGGATCGTAGAAAGTGATTAAAGCGGGCGAACAAATACTCTAGCCGAAGCATGCTTCGAACTAATTCATTAAAGGGGTATTCGTAGACAATCACAAGCCTATATTCTATGACGAACCTAAGGGTTCTTCTAAGATTTTGAGTAATTGTTGGTGCAGTTTTAAAACTGCTGGCTTGAGCTCATCTAAGCTACCTTGATTTTCAATTACAGCATTGGCTGCTGCTATACGAGCATTTCGGCTAGTTTGCGCTTTGAGAATATTTTCCACATCTAAGCGTGCCATATTGTTGCGGTGCATCACTCGTTGAATTTGGGTTTTTTCTAGGCAATCTACCACCACAAGATAGTCAATGAGCTTCGTCCAAAATCCAGATTCCATTAGCAGGGGCACCACAAAAACCAGGTAGGGCACTCCAGACTTGGCCAGTTCAAGCGCTTGCTTAACAGTTTCCTCTTGAATCAAGGGGTGGGTGATTTGCTCTAAAACCTGGCGGGCGCTGGAATCTTCGAAGACTAGAGCCCGCATTTTGGATCGATTAAGAGCGCCATGGGGGTCAATAAAGTCCGCGCCGAAGGCCTTGGTAATCAGTGGGATAGCTGTTCCGCCAGAAGCAGTGATTTGATGTGAGATCTTATCTGTATCAATAATGCCGGCTCCATGCCCACCCAGCAGATCACTAACTGCCGTTTTGCCAGACCCAATGCCACCTGTTAAGCCAATGAGGGAAATTTTCCCTTTCAAGGCTTTTAGATCAGCTTGGGCAGAATCCAAGTTTGAATGAGTTGAGGCCATAACAACTCAATGATGCCAGCAATAACTAAAAAGGGGCCAAAAGGAAATGCTTCCCGCAAATGGTCTCTTCGTAATTTGAGCCAAATGATGCCACCCAGTATCCCTGTAATGGAAGCCATGAGGAGGATGCTAGGTAGGGTGCTCCAGCCTAGCCAGGCACCCAGAGCCGCTAGGAGCTTCGCGTCACCCATGCCAATCCCATCCCGGTTTTTCAGGAGGCGATAGCCGGTATTTAATACCCATAAAAAACCATACCCTAGAAATGCTCCAATGAATGCCGAGCTTGGGGTGGTAAAGCGCAAGTCTGAGAATGCGTTGAAAGCAATCCCTAGAATAATCAAGGGGAGGGTGATTGCATTCGGTAGGCGGAAAGTGCGCCAATCGATATAAGCCAAGTACAGCAAAGCCAGTATCAGCAGAGATTGAATTATCCAGATACTTACTGTGTGATCCACTAAACGATTTGTCCTAAATTAAAAATGGGTAGATATAGGATTATGACTAAGCTACCAATGATGGCACCAACAAATAGAATTAATGTAGGCTCCAAGCTTTGACTAAGTGCATTGAGTTGGCTACTAAGCTGGGCGCCAAGAGTGGTGGCACGCTTATTTAACATCTCAGCCAATGCACCACTTTCAGCGCCAATGTGAAGGAGTAGTAATGTTTCTACGTCAAGAAGTCGTGATTTAGGATCTGCTCGTTTAAGCGACTCTCCTAATGGCCAGCCTCGGGTGAGGTGTTTAAATATCTCGGCACTGAAGTCATGACTCACCCAGTGATTGGAGGATTGTGCGGTAACTCTAAGCGCATCTGGGAGTGGTAAACCCGTCTCTAATAAATGACCTAAGGTACGACACCAGTGACTGAGCGTTGCCAGTCTAAAGAGATTACCAAAGAATGGTGTTCGCAATAAGAGGGCGTCACAATATTTTTGGAGCGAGCTTGATTGGAGCCAGATAGACATAAAACCTGTCACCATTAACAGCATACAAAATAATATTTCTAGAGAGTAATTTTGGACGCCTGTGGAGATGGAGATGAGGATTCTGGTTGGCGCTGGAAGCTCGGCCTGAAAATGCCCAAAGACTTCTTTAAATACGGGCACAACCCAAATCATCATCACCAATACAAGTAGAAAAGATGTTGCTAAAGTGATGATGGGATACGTTAGGGACTGCTGTATTTTTCTTCGCAGCTCAATCTGGGCTTCCAGTTGTTGTGAAATTGTGCGTAACGCCAAGCCTAGATCACCGGTTCTCTCGCTGACCCTAATGAGATTAGAAAATTCTGGGGAAAATTTTCCATCTTGTGCGCTTAGGCAAAAAGAAAAGCTATTGCCCTTTTGAAGTAGTGCACGAATATCCTCTAGCCAAGCTTGCCAGGGTTTTGGTGCAGACTGAATTAATAGCTGGATGGCATTGAGCAGGGGAAGTCCAGCCTGAAGCAGTGCAAGCATCTGCTCTGCAAAATGGAGTTGCTCAGACTTACTGAGTTTTCTTTTGAAAAGCATTCGGACTAATGCCAACTGCCAAGCTCGGCATCTAGCGATATCTGATCTATTAAGCCGGATTTAAGTAATTGCGTTCCTGCTGAGTAGATATCAAGCGCTTGAGCTGATTCAAATAACTGCTTGCTCCCCAAAACCTCATGGATACCAATACGCCCAAAATAGCCGGATCCCTTACAAAGCTTACAAGGTGCCTTGCTGAGGTTGAGATTGCATTGATTGCAGAGTTTACGAATTAACCTTTGAGAGCTGACGCAACGAAGGCAGGATTCAATAGATTCTTGATCCACTCCGAGACTTTTGAGTCGGCTTAATGCGCCAATGGCATTGCGTGTATGAAGAGTACTTAAAACCAAATGCCCTGTTTGTGCCGCCTGAATAGCAATCTGCGCACTGGCAGCATCCCGTATTTCACCGATCATGATGACATCTGGATCTTGGCGCAGGAGTGCGCGAATAATGACTGGAAAATCTAATCCTGCTTTTGGGTGGTAGGCCACTTGATTTATTCCAGGCAGTCGAATTTCAATCGGATCTTCGACTGAGCAAATATTGCGTTGCACGTGATTCAATGAGCTCAAGCAGCTGTACAAGGTTCGCGTCTTACCGCTTCCGGTAGGCCCCGTCACCAGAATCAATCCATTGGTTTGGCTAATCGCCTCTTGAACTATTCCCAGTTGCTCTGGTAGTAAGCCAATTTGATCTAGCGCCAACTCTTCCAAGCAGCTAGGCAAAATACGCACGACTGCTTTTTCACCATGCAGGGTGGGAAGAATGGATACGCGGCAATCGATATTGGGGTGGCTAAAGTCATGGCCAATCACAAGTCGACCATCTTGAGGTAAACGTTTTTCTGCAATATCAAGACGTGCCAATATTTTGATGCGTGTGATTAGGCGTTCATGAAAATCAATGGGGTATTGGTTTTGTAGGGTAAGGCGACCATCGATCCTCGTGCGCACTACTGTTTCTTGAGATCTCGCCTCAATATGAATATCCGTAGCCCGATGATTTAATGCATTAACAGCGATGTCATGCCAGGTCCGAATAATGTGAGAGTCATGCAGTAAGTCACTCAATCTTGATGAGATTGAGTGAGAGGTTGGTATAGCTTTACTGTTTTCACGCCCTGCTCATCAAATTGCACGATTTCCATCACCACATCTGCAATTCGAATGCTGACATCGTAATCAGGAATTGCTTCGAGCTTTTCTAGGATTAGACCATTTAGGGTGCGTGGTCCATCGAGCGGAAGATTTAACTTGAGTAGGCGATTTAAATCTCGCAATGAGGCAGTACCGCTAGCAAGGTAAGTGCCATCAGTAAGCCAATGAGGATCATTAGAGAGATTGGAAAAAGAGGTGGTGAACTCGCCGATAAGTTCTTCAACGATGTCTTCAAAAGTGACTAGACCAAGGACTTCGCCATATTCGTTCACTACCAAGCTGAGTCGCTGTTGGTTATCCTGGAAAAATTGCATTTGCTGCAGAACGGGCGTCCCACTAGGAATGAAGTAGGGTTCATTAAGCAGGGATCTAAAGTCTTCATGATGAAGCTCTGCATTGCCTAGTAATGAGAGTGCTTTTTTCACGGATAAAATTCCGACAATGCGCTCAGAGTCACCATCGCATACTGGAAGTTTATTGTGATAGCAGGTTTCTAATTGTTCCATCACCTCCTCAATAGGGCGTGAGAGATCTAGTGCTTCGATTTTGGAGCGCGGCGTCATTACATCATCAACCAAAATATTTTCAAGATTGAAAAGATTGAGCAAGATATTGCGATGGTGTGCAGAAACAAATCGATTGGATTCTAGAACTAAGCTACGCAATTCTTCTTTGCTCATAACCCCCTTATCAGTTGAAGCTTGTAATCCTGAGACCTTCATCAACCCCGATACAAAGCTATTAATAAACCAGAGTAGTGGCTTGAGTACAAAAGTGAGGGGGAGAATGAGCCAGCCAACATTAGTTGCAATTTTTTCTGGAAAAGCTGCACCGATCACTTTCGGGGTGATCTCGCTAAAAATAATGATGAGTAGAGCAACAACCAATGTGGCAATGGATAAAACCAGGCCGCTATCGCCAAAAATATGTAAAGCAATACCAGTAACTAAAATTGGTAGGATGGTATTGATGAGGTTATTGGATATCAGTAATACTGAAAGCAGTGAATCCATTCGCTTTAATAGTCGCTCGGCAAGCGCAGCTCCAGCATTGCCACCATGAGCCATGGCCCGCAGGCGATGACGATTGGATGAAAGCATGCTGGTTTCGGCCATAGAAAAGAAGCCGGATAGTGCGAGTAAAAATAGGACTAATGCGACTTGGCTAATAAAAGGCCAATCATCAAAAAAAGTGTCCATCAGTTGTGCCTGCAAAGAATAAGGAACAACCAATATAGCAAAGTGCCATTTCACTAGCTATAGCTGCATCAGAATCTTGTATGAATTTATCCCTCAATCTGTGTCAGAATCTTCTGCATGTCTACCCTTAGATCAGTCGAGTATTGCGTCATATCTGCCCCCTTTGGGTGTCTAGGCGTGCAAACAGAGCTAGTGGATGGGAGTTTGATGATCTCAAAAATCGATTATCTGCCACCACATACTGCCTTGATTCCTCCGGGGAATGCGTTGGCGAAAGGTTTCTCAAAGCAGTGCGCTCAATACTTCAATGATGCTTCATCAGCATTTGATGTCCCGCTCAAGCCTGCCGGAACAGTTCACCAGCAAAAAGTCTGGAATGCCACTCTAGGCATTGAGGTGGGACAGACAATGACCTATGGTGAGATTGCAAAACAGATTAAAAGTGGACCTCGTGCAGTCGGTACTGCTTGCGGTGCTAATCCTTACCCTTTGGTCACCCCATGTCATAGGGTAGTTTCCGCTCAAGGTCTTGGGGGTTTTATGAAAGAGGATAGTCCGGGTTTTTATCGCCAGATCAAAATTTGGCTCTTAAAGCATGAGGGTGTGCTTTAAGTATTCTTGGCCGAGAGTTTTCTGAGTTGCTGAGATGCTGCATAAAAGAATGATTTCATCAAGAGTTCATTCCCGGCTGCGATCTTTGTGAAGGCATAGAAAATCCAAACAGAATTTCTAGAAAGTTTCACTTCAGACTGATTGCTAAATTCTTTTCTGCTGGTAATTTTCTCAAGTGTCATGACAGCAAGCCCAAAGGCTAGGAAGCAGAAGCGCCTCATGCCTATTTCATTCTTCGGAAGCAAGATAATGTAGCTCATAGACTCTTGGAGTTTTTCATAGGCAATCTTCAGAAGCTCTACTTGGCTCATCTGCGCTGGCTTCCAAGAAACTCCGCGTGCACTATCTGCTGGTGAGTCTTTCATAATATTAGTCATTTGCAAGGCTTGACCAAAAGCGATAGCTAAGTACTCATGGCCTTGAATGCATTTTGCAAACTCAGGGGAGTAGTTACTAAAGATGCTTGTCAATAACTCGCCCACTACGCCAGCTACTACATAGCAATACTCTTCAAATTCTGCGAGGTCTTTTAATCCCTCTTGCGATTGTCGATTATGAAAATGAGACATACCATCAGACATAATCGAAACACAGCGGCTAATAGCTGTCCGATCTCTATCCGAGAAAGTATGCAGAATGCGCAGAACAGTAGGGGTGTTCGCAATTAAATCCAGCTCATCGACATTGGAATAGCCTCTTAAGGCATCTAGGCAGGGGCTTACAAATGACGCTACTGGAATAGTCCCTAGCGTCGCCTCCAAAAATAGCTTAGATAAATTCTGCTTTTCTGCTGGATTGAGCTCAGCCGCATCCTCGATCGTATCGACAATGCGGCACAGCAAGTAGGTGTTGCCAACTACCACCTCAATCGCTGGCGGCAAGAGAGGAATGGTGAGCGCAAAAGTGCGCGATACAGAACTCAGAATCGCTTTTTGATAGGCTAAATCGCTATTGGGGTTCTCTTTAGGGTGTATGGCGGAATTCACCCCTGAATTATGTCAGACCAGCATGCCCAAATTTAGCTCTAGTTGCTTAAATGCCATAAGTAACAAAGCCATATAATTTGTGCAAATTACAGATGGAGAAATTAGGCGATGTTGATTTGGTTTGTCATCATCTATTGGGTAGTTTCTGTAGGCATTGGCCTATGGGCTGCGCTACGAGTTAAAAACACTGCTGACTTTGCCGCAGCAGGCCATAGCCTTCCTTTGCCTATTGTGACCGCCACCGTATTTGCTACTTGGTTTGGCTCGGAGGCGGTTTTAGGCATTCCTGCAACCTTCTTAAAGGAGGGTCTAGGAGGAATCGTATCTGACCCCTTTGGCTCATCTTTATGCCTCATATTGGTCGGCCTGTTTTTTGCTCGTCACCTCTATAACCGTCGAATGCTCACTATCGGTGATTTCTTTAGAGAGAAATACGGCCGTACAGTTGAAGTACTGGTTACCCTTTGTATTGTGATTTCGTATTTAGGCTGGGTTTCAGCTCAAATTAAAGCACTCGGCTTGGTTTTTAATGTGGTTTCCGATGGCAGTATTACGCAAACTGCCGGTATGTTGATTGGCGCTGGGAGCGTGCTGATTTATACCTTGTTTGGCGGTATGTGGTCGGTAGCCATAACCGATTTCATTCAGATGATCATTATTGTGGTGGGCATGCTCTATATCGGTGGAGAGATGACAACCCAAGCTGGAGGGGTTGGTATCGTTTTTGATCATGCGCTTGCGGCAGGCCAATTTTCTAATTTTTGGCCTGATATGAACCTAGCCTCTATTCTGGGTTTTACTGCGGCTTTATGCACCATGATGTTGGGCTCCATTCCACAGCAAGATGTCTTTCAGCGGATTACCTCCTCTAAGAACGTCAACATTGCTGTTCAGGCAGCCTTATTGGGTGGAGTCTTGTATTTCGTATTTGCTTTTGTGCCGCTATACCTGGCTTATTCAGCAACCATCATCAGTCCTGATTTGGTAAAGCAGTACATAGACACTGATTCACAAATGATTTTGCCTCTGCTTATTCTGAATCATGCCCCACTGATTGCACAGGTAATGTTTTTTGGCGCCTTACTGTCGGCAATTAAAAGTTGTGCCAGCGCCACCTTGTTAGCACCCTCTGTCACTTTCGCTGAAAATATTGTGCGAGGCTTTTTTAAGCATTTAACTGATCAACACTTATTGAAGATTATGCGAATCACCGTTCTCTGTTTTACGGTAGCGGTTACCTTCTTTGCAATTAATTCAGAACTATCTATTTTTAAGATGGTTGAAAATGCCTACAAGATCACGCTGGTAGCAGCTTTTGTGCCCTTAGCATTTGGCGTGTATTGGTCAAGAGCAAATTCTTTGGGCGGTTTGTTAGCTGTTTTAGGGGGGTTAGCGGCTTGGATTAGTTGCGAAATCATGGCTCCGACAGCAATCCTTCCCCCTCAATTAGCTGGCCTTTTAGCCAGCATTGTCGGTATGCTGTTGGGCGGCTTAATAGCAAAACCGAGCCCAATAACAAGCTTAGGCGCATTAGATAAGTAGGCCTCAATATTTTATTGCACCCCTAAATGTTCTCCTCTAATATGAGATTAATTCAAAAATTATTTATCTTTATGGGGTGCTTATGAAAATCTGTGTGATCGGTGGAGGAGGTGCGATTGGCGGTTATCTTGCGGTCATGTTAGCCAGAGCTGGCAATGACGTAACGGTAGTCGCCCGTGGCGCAACCTTGGCTGCAATTAAAGAGCGTGGCCTTGCATTAATTATGGATGACCAGCCTGAGCCTTTGGTAGCCGAGGTAAAAGCGGTTGAAAAAATTCGGGATGCCGAAACACCTGATGTGGTGATTTTGGCGGTAAAAGCCCATCAGGTTGAGCCGGTTATTGAAGATCTCGCTGCAATCATGGGGCCGGAGACAATTTTAATTCCGATGCAAAACGGAATTCCTTGGTGGTACTTCCAGAAGTTGGGTGGCGACTATCAAGATCACTCTGTTGAAACAGTCGATGCAGGTGGTGTCGCTAAGAGTTCAATCAATCCCAACAACATTATTGGCTGCGTAGTGTATCCGGCAACCTTTACTCAAGCTCCTGGCGTGATTCGTCACGTTGAAGGTAATCGTTTCCCATTGGGTGAGTTGGACGGTAAGCAGACTGAGCGTATTCAGAAGGTATCTGAAATGATGTCAGCTGCTGGCTTTAAGTCACCCATCCTAGAAGATATTCGCTCAGAGATTTGGTTGAAATTGTGGGGCAATATGACCTTCAATCCAATTAGCTCTTTGACTCACGGAACATTGGAAGGTATTTGCCAATATCCACTGACTAAAGAGTTGGCTCGCAATATGATGGCTGAAGCACAAACTATTGCCGAGAAGTTGGGTGTCACTTTCCGCGTGGACATTGAACGTCGTATTGCTGGCGCAGAAAAAGTAGGCAAACACAAGACCTCTATGTTGCAGGACTTAGAAGCAGGTCGTAGCTTGGAGATTGATGCCTTATTAGGCTCTGTCATTGAGCTTGGCCAGATTACCAAAATACCAACACCCTGCCTCAATACAGTCTTTGCTTTAACAAAGTACCTTGATGAAAATGTTCAAGCTTCTAAAGGTAGCTTGGCATTGCCATCTGTTTCTGGATACTAAGAATCTGCTGCAATAGGTAGATTCAATACCTAAAGTAATTGAGTATTAAAAAACCCTCGCTACTAAACATAGCGAGGGTTTTTGTTTTGAGGGTTTAGTTTTAGGTCAACAGCCTTGATCATTTATTCAAAGCGATTATCTAGGCGTCCAACACCCTCAATAATGATGCTGACATTACTGCCGGGCTTCATAGAGCCAACACCAACAGAGGTACCACAGGCGATTATGTCGCCAGCTTGCAATGGCACATCTTGAGAGATTAAGCTGACTAATTTTGCTGCTGGAAAAATCATGTCAGAGACGGGATAGTTCTGACGTTCTTGATCATTGAGGATTGTTTTAATCGTTAACTTGCTTGGATCTACATCAGTAGTGATGTATGGACCGAAGACACCAAAGGTATTGAAACTCTTAGAGCGAGTCCACTGCGCGTAGCCGGGATCGCGATTCAAAATTTCAATTGCAGTGACATCGTTAATGCAGGTGTAACCAAAAATAGCATGGGCTGCTTGAGCCTCATCTACTTCATGACAGGCTTTGCCAATGACAATGCCAAGCTCACCTTCATAAACTACTTTGCCAGAGTAAGACTTGGGAGTGCGGATGACTTGATTGGCTGCCAAGAAAGAATTATTGCCTTTTAGAAAATACAAAGGCTCTACTGGCACGGCATGCTCAAGCTTAGTAACTAGCGCATGAAAGTTATCCACCATAGCAACCATTTTGGATGGGGTGCATGGGATGTCGATAGTCACATCGGATAACTTTAATGTCTCGCCAGTAGCTTGCGGCTGATTAAATAGATCACCGGTGTACACGGTAATCTGATCGCCTTGTACTTGTCCTAAGCCGGTCTTGCCTTGATGTTGAAATCTGAGCCATTGAGCCATAATGAATCCTCCTGATGGTTAATATTTATAAGCGATATCTTACAGGGATGGATTGATGGCTAAGCATTCTGAATTACTATTTGCGCCTGAATTAGATCAGCCAGTTCGCTATATTGAGCGTACCCGTAATTACTATCTTGGTTTGGGGTATGAAACGCCGTATGTTTGGGCTCATTACATTGATGTGCCTTTTACTGCGTTGCAAAAGCCTCTGAATCAATCGATCCTGGGTTTGGTGACTACAGCCGTACCGTTTGATGCCAGTAAGGGCCCGCAAGGACCTGGCGCACCCTATAACGCTGCAGCTAAGTTTTATGACCCCTATGTATGCTCGACGGATGAGAGCGCAGACTTGCGGATTGCGCATGTCGGTGTTGATAGGCTCAACGCCAATATGCAGGACAGTAACTGTTGGTTTCCAATTGGTGCTGCAAAGCGGGCCGTTATAAAGGGACGCATTCAATCCCTATCCCCGCATTTTTACGGCTTACCAACTAATCGTAGCCAACGCCACACTCTGGAAATCGATGCGCCTTTGATTCTGAGTAAGATGCGCGCAGACCATGTTGATGTTGCTGTGCTAATTCCCAACTGCCCGATTTGTCACCAAAGTCAAAGCTTATTGGCGCGTTATTTGGAGGAGGCTGGTATCCCCACAGTCATCATGGGAGCAGCGAAAGATATTGTGGAGTATTGCGGTGTGCCTCGCTTGCTCTTTAGTGACCTCCCGTTGGGCAATGCTGCAGCGCTCCCTAATGATGAGCAATCGCAAGACTCTAATTTTGAATTGGCTTTGCGCTTACTTGAAGGTGCTCCAGGTGCCCGAACCACGGTGCAGTCTCCCTTAGTGTGGTCAGTTGACCCTACTTGGAAATTAGATTATTCCAATCTGGAGCGTCTGAGTACGGAGGAAATTGCGCGTTTGCGTGATGAGGCTGAAAAGGCGCGTATTACTGCGCGTGATATCAGAATGAAAAGCGTTGGCGCTTAGGTCTGCCTTGACAGAGAGTATCTGCACAAGGCATGTAGTGCGCTTGTTGCCTCATTTTGAGGAAACTCTTTAAGGCACTCAAGTGCAAGATCGACTTCTCGCTTTGCGGTGGCTTGGGTGTAATCCAGTGCGCCAGAATTTTGAACTGCACTCAGAATCTGTTGGAAGACGTCATCCGGCAAGTCTTGATTTTGTTCGATTGCCGCACGAACGAGTAAGCGTTCTTCGGTAGTGCCATTTTCAAGAAGATAAATGAGCGGTAGCGTAGGCTTGCCTTCTCTTAAGTCATCACCAGCATTTTTCCCCATTTGGGATGCATCAGCGGTGTAATCTAACAGGTCATCCATTAATTGGAAAGCAGTGCCAATATGGCGACCAAAAGCAGCAGATTGCTCTCTTTGTTTGGCATCAGCGCCAGCTAAAATCGCCCCAAGTTCTGTGGATGATTCAAATAACTTGGCGGTTTTATAGCGAATCACCCGCAAATAGCTTTCTTCATCGACTTCAGGGTCGTTCATATTGAGGAGTTGTAAAACCTCGCCTTCAGCAATCGTATTCGTGGCATCGGACAGGATTTCCATGACCCGCAAGTCATTGGGCCTCACCATCATCTGAAACGCTCTTGAATACAGAAAATCGCCTACCAGCACGCTTGCTGCATTGCCAAAGGCTGCATTGGCGGTTTCTCGACCCCTTCTGAGAGTGGATTCATCGACAACATCATCATGCAAAAGGGTCGCTGTGTGGATAAATTCCACTACTGCTGCCAGCTCTAAGGCATGTGGGCTTGATTTGTCATTTGCTAAAGCTTTGCTGACTAAGAGTAAAAGAGCGGGTCTAACCCGTTTTCCACCTGCCTGGATGATGTAAGTCGAGATTTGATCGATTAGGGCAACTTTTGAGGCCAATCGAAGGCGAATAACCTCATCTAAGGCCTTGAAATCTAAGGCAATTGGGGCCAAAATTTGGCTTAATTCATTGGTTTTGACAGTGCTCGTCATGCAAGATATAATAATCGGCTTAGCTCATCCAGGGTGGATTAGCTTAAATGTAGATATTAATTGAGGTTTCACACCATGTACGCGGTCATAAAAACCGGTGGCAAACAGTATAAAGTTGCTGCAGGCGAAAAATTGAAAATAGAACAGATACCAGCGGAAATCGGCAGCGAAATCACTCTTGACCAAGTCTTAGCCGTAGGCGAAGGCGCTTCACTCAAATTGGGTGATCCATTGGTTAATGGTGCAGCTGTGATGGCCACTGTCGTCTCCCAGGGACGTCACGATAAAGTGACAATCTTTAAGATGCGCCGTCGCAAGCATTATCAAAAGCACCAAGGCCATCGTCAGAATTACACAGAAATTCTGATCAACACGATCAAAGCCTAATTTAGGCTAACGGCTCAATAGCAGGAGAAAAGATATGGCACAGAAAAAAGGCGGCGGCTCGACACGAAATGGCCGCGACTCAGAATCGAAACGCTTAGGCGTTAAAGTTTTCGGCGGTGAGCAGATCAACGCTGGTAGCATCATTATTCGTCAACGTGGTACACGAGTACATCCGGGTATGAACGTTGGTATTGGTAAGGATCACACTTTGTTTGCCTTAATTGATGGACAAGTGCAATTTGGCGTTAAGGGTGCTTTGAAGAAGGCCCAGGTTTCAGTTCTCCCGCGTTCATAAGACGCCTGACTGAGACACGTTTGATTCAGATTTATTCCGAATTTAACTCTTAGGAACAGGCCTCGCTAAGCGAGGCCTTTTTTATTCATGAAATTTATAGACGAAGCTCGTATTGAAGTCATAGCCGGCCAAGGTGGTGCCGGGAGTGCCTCTATGCGCCGCGAAAAGTTTATCGAATTCGGTGGTCCTGATGGTGGCGACGGTGGCAAAGGCGGAAGCGTTTGGGCTACTGCGGATCGCAACATCAATACCTTGATTGACTATCGCTACGCTAAAACGCACACCGCAAAAAATGGTGAGCCCGGCCGTGGCGCTGATTGCTATGGTCGTGCTGGTGACGATATTGAGTTGCGTATGCCAGTGGGCACCATCATTTCTGATTACGAAACTGGTGAGCCGATTGCTGACTTAACTACTCACGGTGAGCGTCTTTGCTTGGCGCAGGGCGGTGTTGGTGGTTGGGGAAATATTCACTTTAAGAGTAGTACGAACCGCGCTCCTCGTCAAAAGACAAATGGCAAAGATGGCGAGCGTCGTAAGCTCAAGTTGGAACTAAAGGTATTGGCTGACGTAGGACTGCTGGGCATGCCTAATGCTGGTAAATCGACTTTGATTACCGCCGTATCTAATGCACGTCCAAAGATTGCAGACTATCCATTTACAACGCTGCACCCGAATTTAGGTGTAGTGCGGGTAGGCGCTGAGCGCAGCTTCGTGATTGCTGATATTCCTGGATTGATTGAGGGTGCTGCTGAAGGTGCTGGCTTGGGTCATCGTTTCTTAAGACACCTACAACGTACTGGTGTGCTCTTGCATTTAGTTGACATCGCACCATTTGATGACAATATTGATCCGGTGGCAGATGCTGTTGCTATCGTGAATGAATTGCGTAAATACGATGAAGCTTTGGTTGAAAAGCCACGCTGGTTAGTGCTGAACAAAGTCGATATGATTCCTGAAGAAGATCGCAAGAAAGTGGTTGCGGACTTTATTAAACGGTTTAAGTGGAAGGGTCCCGTATTTGAGATCTCTGCTTTGACAGGCCTAGGGTGCGATAAGCTGTGCTACTCATTGCAGGATTATTTAGATTCTGTTCGCAAGGATCGGGATGATGCAGATGAGCGTGCTGCTGACCCGCGTTACCAAGATCAAGTTCAGCCAGAAGATAAGACTCCAGATTAATCAGTAGTCATTTGAGATCCGTATTTGTTATGAACACTCAGAAAACTAAACGAATCGTAGTGAAAGTAGGCTCAAGCCTAGTCACCAATAATGGTGAGGGCTTAGATCATGCTGCAATTGGTATGTGGGCTGAGCAAATGGCTGCCTTATTAGCTGATGGCCATGAGGTATTGATGGTCAGCTCTGGTGCGATTGCGGAAGGAATGCAACGTCTTGGTTGGACTAAGCGCCCAACAGAAATTCATCAGCTGCAAGCTGCAGCCGCCGTCGGTCAAATGGGTTTGGTGCAAGTTTATGAAAGTTGTTTTGCGCGCTTTAATTTACGTAGCGCACAGGTCTTATTAACTAATGCTGATTTGGCGGATGTTGAGCGCAATGCTAATGCCAAGGCAACTTTAGATACCTTGTTGAAGTTGGGCGTTGTCCCCATCATCAATGAAAACGACACCGTAGTTACCGATGAAATTAAGTTTGGTGATAACGATAGCTTGGCTGCTTTGGTTACGAATTTAATTCATGCGGATTTATTAGTCATTCTGACGGATCAGGGTGGCCTGTATACCGCTGATCCACGTCAAGATACTTCGGCTAGTCTGTTAAGTGACGCTATTGCTGGTGATCCTGCTTTAGAAAAAATGGCTGGTGGCGCTGCAAGCGAGTTAAGCAAGGGCGGCATGCTAACTAAAGTGTTGGCCGCGAAGGTTGCCGCTTTAACAGGCGCAGATACCATTATCGCTTCTGGGCACGAGCCTCAGGTTCTCACTCGCTTGATGCGTGGGGAAAAAATTGGTACCTGCTTAAGTGCTTCCTAAGTCATTAGATTAGCTTCAGAATTTTTAAATTACATCACGCCATTTGAGTTGGTAGGTTTACTCTGCCCAGTAAAACCATTTGGATTAAGCGAATTAACGATAGCCTTGACACTCTTTTCTTGAGAAGAAAAGTTGCAAAATGCACCTTGTGCTAACGCGGCTTGATAGCGATTTGGTACATTGCTTTGAATAGCACGCCAAGTGGATAAAGGATTTTCTTTCCAGGCACCATTCTCTAGGGTGCCATAGAGGCGCCATTGGAAGGAGTCACAGCGAATACCTTCGTATTGGACTTGGCTATTGCCATTGGGGCTTGTCAGGATCACGATATATCTGGTGATGCCATCGTTGCCAATCAAAATAGAGTTCGTATCGACTGCAAACTTAAAAATAGTCTGTTGTGAGACATAAAAAGGCTGAATAGTTGCTCTATTGGGCGGATTTAGCGGCATCGCTGTTGCACCCTCTTTAAAAACCATCGGTGCAAATGGATCAACACCACTTTCTAGAGGGTCGCCAGCACACCCAGCGAGGGCTAAACCCAAAACTAGACTGAGGATAGGAAGTCGAGGGGTGCAAATAGAGAATTTCATCATGGCTTATCGGTTGGCTTTTCTTCTTTGGGCTCATCTTCTTCGGCCCCGTAAAGGGATTGAAGCAAATCGAGCGGGGATCCCCAGGCAAGTTGCTGCATACGCATGCCACGGGATAAATAGCGCGCAAGCTCAGAGAGAGCTAATTCGTAGACTTCGCGCTTGAAATCAATGACGGAATCGAGTTGAATCCAAAAAGGCACCCAGCGCCAAGCATCGAATTCAGGATGCTCAGAAGCGCGTAGGTGAATATCGCTATCTAAGCCCACTAAACGCAGTAAAAACCAGATTTGCTTTTGGCCGCGATAGCTTGCGCGATGATTTTTTGAGGTTTGCTGGCGGCGTAAGAATTCCTCCGGGACGTCGTAACGAAGCCAGTCCCTGGTTCGTCCAATAATTTGGACATGTTCTGGCAGCAAGCCAACTTCCTCATGCAATTCGCGGTACATGGCCTGCTCTGGGCTCTCTCCATGTTGAATCCCGCCCTGCGGGAACTGCCACGAATGCTGCCCAACGCGTTTTCCCCAGAAAACCTCGTTATGGCTGTTTAGGATGACTATGCCGACATTGGGTCGATACCCTTCACGGTCAAGCATGAGATCGCGCCTCAAATCCTTTAAAATCAATGATTTGATTATATCCATACATGAAAGCTTCACAATCATTTCTCGCCACGCTTAAAGAAGCCCCTTCAGACGCTGAGGTGGTATCGCACAAACTCATGGTGCGCGCCGGTTTAATTCGTAAGCTCAGTGCAGGCATTTACAACTATTTACCCTTGGGTTTGAAGTCTATTCGCAAGGTTGAAAATATTATTCGCGAAGAAATGAATCGCGCTGGTGCTATTGAGTTGCTCATGCCAATGATTCAACCTGCAGAGTTATGGCAAGAGACCGGTCGCTGGGAAAAGATGGGCCCAGAATTGCTACGCATCAAAGATCGCCATGATCGCGATTTTTTAATTCAGCCAACCTCTGAAGAGGTGGTGACAGATTTAGCGCGAAACGAAATTAAGAGTTACAAACAACTCCCGGTGAATTTTTATCAAATTCAGACGAAGTTCCGCGACGAGCGCCGCCCACGTTTTGGAATTATGCGTGGACGCGAGTTCAGTATGAAAGATGCTTACTCCTTTGATCGTGATGCTGAGGGTCTGAAGAAGTCCTATCAAATCATGTTTGATGCTTACACACGTATTTTTAAACGTATGGGTTTGAATTTCCGTGCAGTCACAGCAGATAACGGCGCTATTGGTGGATCGGGCAGTCAAGAGTTTCATGTAATCGCCGATACCGGTGAAGATGCCATTGTGTATTGCCCGAATTCGGATTACGCCGCCAATCTTGAGGCTGCTGAATCGGTCTCATTGATTGGTACACGTGGTGCTGCAGCTCATGCACTATCTAAAGTTGCGACACCAAATCAAACAAACTGTGCAGAGGTTGCCAAGTTTTTAAACTTACCATTAGAGCAAACTGTGAAGTCCTTGCTATTTGCTGCCGATCAAGCAAAAGGTCCAGTAAAATTATTTATGGTGCTAGTGCGTGGTGACCACGAGCTTAATGAAATCAAGGCGAGCAAGATTCCTGGTATGACAGAGTCACGCTTTGCCAGTGAAGCTGAGATCAAGCAAGCCTGTAACGCACCAGCTGGCTATTTAGGTCCAGTTGGAGTTACTGCTGATGTAACCGTAGTCGCAGATCGTACCGTTGCCAATATGGCTGACTTTGTATGCGGCGCTAATGATATTGGGCATCACTTAACCGGTGTGAACTGGGGCCGTGATTTGCAAGAGCCTTTGGTGATGGATTTGCGTAATGCTGTGGCGGGAGATCCTTCGCCTGATGGCAAAGGGGTTGTCGATATTTGCCGCGGCATCGAAGTAGGTCATGTATTCCAATTGGGTACGCGTTACTCTGAGGCGATGGGCTGTACTTACCTAGATCAGCAAGGCAAAGCACAGCCGATGGTGATGGGTTGTTATGGCATTGGTGTAACTCGCTTATTAGGCGCTGCAATTGAGCAGGGCAATGATGAGCGTGGAATCATTTGGCCGATTTCGATGGCGCCATTTGAAGTAGTGATCTGCCCAATGGGCTACGACAAGTCAGAGGCAGTGAAAGCTGCTGCCGATCAATTACATGATGAATTAATTACTGCTGGAGTAGATGTAGTACTCGACGACCGTGGCGAAAGACCAGGCGCGATGTTTGCTGATTGGGAGCTTATTGGCGTTCCGTTCCGTGTCGTGATTGGTGATCGCGGTCTTGCAGATGCTCAAGTGGAATTGAAGGGACGTACTGATGCTGAATCAGAAAATATTCCACTGGCAGAAATTAAAGCAAAAGTGATTGCTGCAGTTGCTGCAGCTAAGAAACTCGTTTCTTAAATCAAACAGTTTTAACTATTATTTTTTAAAGAGTCCGCCAATACCTTTGGCGGCTCCTTTAGCTGCCATGGATGCCATAGTGCGCGCCATCTTGCCGCCCTTAAACTGCTTCATCATGGTTTGCATTTGCTCAAACTGTGCCAGCAGGCGATTCACTTCTTGAACCTCAACGCCTGCACCAGCTGCTATACGACGTTTTCGAGTTGCTTTTAGTAATTCAGGTTTTGCACGCTCTTTTGGTGTCATGCTATCAATAATACCGCGCATGCGTTTGGTTTGTTTGTCGGCAGCACTCAAATTTGTTTTGGAGGCTGCTTGTGCCATATGACTTGGTAGCTTATCCATCAAGCTGGCCATCCCGCCCATTTGTTGCATTTGTGCAAGTTGATCTCGGAAGTCACCTAGATCAAATCCGCCTTTAGAAATCTTGCTCGCTAGCTTTTCTGCTTTGGCAACGTCGACGTTTTGTTGGGCTTGCTCAACTAAAGCAAGAATATCGCCCATGCCCAAAATACGGCTTGCCATTCTCTCGGCATCAAATGCTTCGAGGCCATCCATTTTTTCGGCAACACCAATGAACTTGAGTGGTACTCCAGTGACCTGACGCACTGAAAGCGCTGCACCACCGCGTGAATCACCATCTAACTTGGTAAGAATGACACCGGTAAGTGGAAGTGCTTCATGGAAAGCTTTAGCGGTATTAACAGCATCTTGACCTAGCATGGCATCAACAACAAACAGTGTTTCAATTGGATTGAGGTTGGCATGCAAGGCTTTGATTTCTTGCATGAGCGCTTCATCAATGCCGAGACGACCCGCCGTATCTACTAGCAGCACATCAAAGTAATGGCGGCGTGCCCAATCTAGAGCGGCAGCAGCAATTTCACTCGGCTTTTGATTGATGTTGCTTGGGAAAAATTCAGCACCAACTTGTTTGCTGACAGTTTCTAGCTGCTCGATGGCTGCAGGACGATAGACGTCACAAGAGACGGTGAGGACTTTCTTTTTCTTCTTTTCTTGCAAAAACTTGGCCAACTTACCAACCGAGGTAGTTTTTCCTGCGCCCTGTAAGCCGGCCATCAGAATTACTGCTGGTGGTTGGGTTGCTAGATTCAGTTCGCCACTTTGGGTAGCGTCACCACGCATGACTTGAGCCAGTTCACGCTGAACAACACCAACCAGCGCTTGCCCTGGGCTGAGGCTTCCAACCACTTCCTCTCCGAGGGCTTTAAATTTAATTTGTTCTAGTAAGGATTTAACTACTGGAAGCGCAACATCGGCCTCTAATAAGGCCAGGCGGATCTCCCGGAGCATTTCTGCGGTGTTCGCCTCAGTGAGGCGAGCTTGCCCCCGCATTGTTTTAACAACACGAGATAGGCGATCGGTGAGATTCTCAAGCATTTATCGATTAGACTTTCTAGATGGATATTTTAGGTTACTCAAGCTTGGACTGGCTCCCTTCTGCACTTTATTTGCTCCTTTTGGTCTTTTTGGGTTCGCAGCCCAAGGGAAAGATTGAATCTCCGGCTTTTACAGGCTTGGTTCAGGCATTGATCCTATTGATTTTGTTGGTGCATGGATTTGAGCTGCACAACTCGGTCTTCACACCCGAGGGATTTGTATTTGGTTTTGCTCAGGATCTTTCACTAATTGCTTGGGTGGGCCTCGCGTTTTACTGGTTTCAGTCGTGGTTTCTACCGATTTCCAGTTTGCGCTGGCTTGTCTTATGTTTTGCTCTGGTTTGCTCTGTAATGCCAGTGATGTTTTCCGGCACCTTGATTTCTCCAAAGGCGGTATCTGATCCTTGGTTTAAGGGGCACTTTATTGTTGCTACTATTTCAGTTGGATTATTGAGTTTGGCAGCGATGCATGCCATGTTAATGAGTGTTCAGGATCGCGCGTTACACCGTCAGCTTGCCATCATCCCTAATAGCCGCATCTCTCACTGGTTAGAAGATTTGCCGCCACTGATGGCAATGGAAAGTCTCCTGTTTAACTTACTCTATGTGGGTGTTGCACTGTTAAGTTTGACAGTATTTTCTGGACTCCTCTTCTCGCAAACGCTATTTGGTAAGCCACTTGTTTTCGACCACAAAACTATTTTTGCGTTGATCTCCTGGATCTTATTTTCTGGCCTTCTAATAGCCCGTTGGCGTGTTGGTTTACGTGGGCGCGTCGCTGTTCGTTGGGTCTTGAGCGCTTATGCCGCCTTGCTTCTGGCCTATGTTGGCAGTCGATTTGTGTTGGAAGTGATTCTTCAGAGAGTATGACGTTTTGATTAAGTGGCTTCTATTCATTGCTGGCGCAGGTGCTTTATACCTTTGGATAAAAGGGAAAAAACAAACAAAGCTCAATACAGATGAGGCCGCCAAGATAAAAGCCGAGCGAAGCAAAGTGGTTGAGCCGGAGGTGATTGTCCAATGCCACCATTGCTCTGTGCATCTTCCAAGGCCTGAAGCGATCATGCAGGAGGCGCGCTTCTATTGTTCGCAAGAGCATCTCGATAGCTTGGACGCCCAAGGCTGGCTTGGTTCGGCTGCTTGGCATATGTCACCCAACCAAGATATGCGACCGGAGGGCCTTGTACCGGACCTAATGGTGATCCATCACATCAGCCTTCCACCCGGTGGATTCGTCGATAACAATTCCACCCAATTTATCGTAGATTTTTTTCAAAATAAGCTGGATTCTTCCTTACATCCCTATTTTGAAGAAATTGCCGATCAAAAGGTATCCAGCCATTTTTTGATTTCTCGCCGTGGCGAGGTCTTTCAGTTCGTATCCACCCATAACAAAGCCTGGCACGCCGGCGCCTCATCTTTTTTGGGGCGAGAAAAGTGCAATGATTTTTCGATTGGTATCGAGCTAGAGGGGGATGGCGATCATCCCTTTGAAGATATTCAGTACTCCGCCTTGGCTAAATTAAGCTCCCAAATACAATCCGTTTACCTCAATCTTCAATTTGCTGGGCACAGCGATATTGCCCCGGGTAGAAAAGCTGACCCAGGCAAGCAGTTTGATTGGAAGAAGTTTCAGGGTAAAAACAACATTCCTGTCGAAAAATTACCCTTTGGTTTAAATACGCGTTAGGCCTCTAAACTAGTATGTGAGCACACGCTCACTTTCTTGCCCTTTGACTAAAAGGGCCACAAAAACTGCACCAAAATAAGCCCTAATTTCTAGAGAATATAGGGAAAAATACTTATAAATATCCGTGAGAAATGACTTACTAATTTCTAAATATTTCCCTATACTTAGTGATAAATGCTCTTCGAGACACTAGATGTAGTGTTTTAGTACAGCAATACCTTATTGTTTTTAATGATTTTTTGTCCAAATAACTATATATAAGCAGGAAAAATATGACATACGCCAACCCTCAGGCAGCGGGACAGACTGCCGGCACAAATAATCCAGGGATAAGTTCGTCCGAATCGATGAATCAATCCCCATCTGCTAGCTTTGTTGCTGGTGGCGTGGGAGGTGGCCAAGCTACCCAATTATCCGATTACAAAATCATTCGCCGAAATGGTTCAGTGGTGGCGTTTGAGCCATCCAAAATCGCCATTGCGGTTACAAAAGCATTTTTAGCAGTTAATGGCGGTCAAGGCGCTGCTTCTGCACGTGTACGTGAGCAGGTTGAGCAGCTCACCCACGCAGTAGTTCGTGCTTTATTGCGTAGTCGGCCAAATGGCGGTACTTTCCATATCGAGGATATTCAAGATCAAGTGGAGTTGGCGTTGATGCGGAGTGGTGAGCACAACGTTGCTCGTGCATATGTTCTTTATCGTGAAAAGCGCAATCAAGAACGTGCTGCACAGCAGACCACTGCACAAGAAACTGAATCATCCCTTCAAGCTAATGAGCCAGGTTTGAAGGTATTAGACAACGGTGTTGAGAAGTTTTTGGATATGGCGGCCTTGCGCACCATTATCGAGGCTGCCTGTGAAGGCCTTGGCAATAATATTGATGCAAGCCCAATCATTACTGAAACTATCAAAAATTTGTACGATGGCGTACCAATGGCTCAGGTGTATGACTCCGCAATTTTGGCATCACGCACGTTGATTGAAAAAGATCCCGCATATAGTCAAGTAACTGCCCGTATCTTGATGCACGTGATTCGTAAGGAAATCCTCGGTCGCGAAGTATTGCAAGGCGATATGCAAGCAGAGTACGGCAGCTATTTTGCCAAGTACATCAATGAAGGTATTACTGCTGAGCTCTTAGACCCACGTATGCGTGATTTTGATTTACCAAGATTGGCTGCTGCTTTGAATGCAAGTCGTGACTTGCAATTCAACTACCTCGGTTTGCAAACTTTGTATGACCGTTATTTCTTGCACATTGAAGATCGCCGTATTGAAATGCCACAGGCATTCTTCATGCGCGTTGCAATGGGCTTGTCTTTGAATGAGTTAGATCGTGAGCGTCGTGCAATCGAGTTCTATGAAATCCTTTCTACATTTGATTTCATGTCCAGTACGCCAACCTTGTTTAACTCAGCGACTACACGTCCTCAGTTATCCAGCTGCTACTTGACAACGGTGGATGATGATCTTGAGGGTATCTACGAAGCTTTGAAGGAGAATGCTCTCCTGTCAAAGTTTGCTGGCGGTTTGGGTAATGACTGGACAAACGTACGTGCTTTGGGAAGCCATATCAAAGGCACTAACGGAAAGTCACAGGGTGTTGTTCCATTCTTAAAAGTGGTGAACGACACAGCGGTTGCGGTGAATCAAGGTGGTAAGCGTAAGGGTGCGGTTTGCGCCTACTTAGAGACGTGGCACTTAGATATTGAAGAGTTCCTCGAGTTGCGTAAGAACACTGGTGATGATCGTCGCCGTACGCATGATATGAATACCTCAAACTGGATCCCTGACTTGTTCATGAAGCGCGTGATGGAAGGTGGTGATTGGACATTATTCTCGCCTTCAAATACACCTGATCTGCATGACAAATTCGGTAAGGCCTTTGAAGAAGCTTATGTCGCTTACGAGAAAAAAGTAGATGCTGGTGAATTGAAACCATTCCGTCGCATTCCTGCGCAGCAATTGTGGCGCAAGATGTTGGGCATGTTGTTTGAAACTGGTCACCCATGGATCACATTTAAAGATCCTTGCAATATTCGTAGCCCACAACAACATATTGGTGTAGTGCACTCTTCTAACTTGTGTACTGAGATCACTCTGAACACAAACGAGAGCGAGATTGCAGTTTGCAACTTGGGTTCTGTGAACTTGACAGCGCACATGACTACTGATGCATCCGGCAAGATGATTTTGGATCACGAGAAACTCCAAAAAACTATCCGCACTGCAATGCGTATGTTGGACAACGTGATTGACATTAACTACTACGCTGTTGCAAAAGCGCGCAACTCCAACTTGAAGCACCGTCCAGTGGGTATGGGCATCATGGGCTTCCAAGATTGTCTGCACATGCAACGGATTCCTTACGCTAGCGATGAGGCAGTGAAGTTTGCTGATTCTTCAATGGAAGCAGTTTGCTACTACGCCTATCAAGCATCCAATGAGTTGGCTGAAGAGCGTGGCGTTTACAGTACCTACAAAGGTTCATTATGGGATCGTGGCATTCTTCCTCAAGACTCGGTGGCATTGTTGGCTGCAGAGAGAGGCGGATACCTTGAGGTGGATAGTTCCTCCACTATGAATTGGGATGGCTTACGTGCCCGCATTAAGCAGCACGGTATGCGCAACTCAAACTGCGTTGCGATCGCACCGACTGCAACAATTTCCAATATCATCGGTGTATCAGCCTGTATCGAGCCGACATTCCAGAACTTGTTCGTAAAATCTAACCTCTCAGGTGAGTTCACCGTAGTAAACGAGTACTTGGTTCGTGATTTAAAAGATCGCGGCCTTTGGGATGAAGTCATGATTGCGGATTTGAAGTATTTTGACGGTACCTTATCCAAGATTGATCGTGTTCCACAAGATTTGCGTGATTTATATGCCACCGCATTTGAAGTGGAGCCAAGCTGGCTGGTTGAGGCCGCCTCTCGTCGTCAGAAGTGGATTGACCAGGCACAGTCACTCAACATTTACATGGGTGGCGCATCTGGTAAGAAATTGGATGACACGTACAAATTGGCATGGTTGCGTGGTTTAAAGACCACCTATTACCTCCGCACAATGGCTGCAACGCACGTGGAGAAGTCTACGGTTGCGAGTGGTCAGTTAAATGCGGTATCTAGTGGCGGTGGTGTGAATGGTACTGATGCAGCAGCAGCGCAAGAGTTAGATGGCCCTGCTTGCACAATGCGCCCTGGTGATGCTGGATTTGAGGAATGTGAAGCATGTCAGTAAGCTTTTTGCTAACTGATATAGAAAAATAAGAATTAGGAGAAGCTTATGTTGAATTGGGAAGAAGAAGTAGCCCCTGCGGTGGCTAAAGTTGGCTTAGCACCACAACCGGTATTTGCGGAGCCACAACGCCCACAAGCAGACCAGGTTGCGATTGTTGCTCCGCAGAATGTGGAGTCCGCACCTGTGCAAGCCGCTGCATTGACTGGTGGCGCAGCTTTGCGTGTTAACGCTGCTGATAAGCGCGTGATTAATGCCAAGACTGACGTGAATCAGTTGGTTCCATTTAAATATAAGTGGGCTTGGGAGAAATACCTAGCTGGTTGCGCAAACCATTGGATGCCACAAGAGATCAACATGAACCGCGATATCGCGCTTTGGAAAGATCCTAATGGCTTGACTGAAGATGAGCGTCGCATCATTAAACGTAATCTTGGTTTCTTCACAACAGCGGATTCTTTAGCGGCAAACAACATTGTTTTGGGTACTTATCGCCATATTACTGCTCCAGAATGCCGTCAATATTTATTGCGTCAGGCTTTTGAAGAGGCGATTCATACTCACGCCTATCAATATATTGTGGAATCTTTGGGCTTAGACCAGAGCGAAATCTTCAATGCGTATAACGAAATTGAGTCTATTCGCGCTAAGGATCAGTTCTTAATTCCCTTTATTGATGTGTTGACTGACCCTAATTTCAAAACCGGGACATTAGAAACTGATCAAATGTTACTCAAATCATTGATCGTTTTTGCCTGCGTAATGGAAGGATTATTCTTTTATGTTGGTTTTACGCAAATACTTGCAATGGGTCGCCAAAACAAAATGACGGGTGCTGCTGAGCAGTATCAATACATCCTTCGTGATGAGTCTATGCACTGCAATTTTGGTATTGATTTAATTAATCAAATCAAGCTGGAGAACCCGCAGTTATGGACTTCTGCGTTCAAAGATGAGATCAAATCTATCTTCGAAAAAGCAGTGGAATTAGAGTACCGTTATGCAGAGGATACGATGCCTCGTGGAGTGCTCGGATTGAACGCGCCGATGTTCAAAGGTTACCTAAGATACATCTGTAATCGCAGATGTTTGCAAATAGGACTTGACGCGATGTTCCCAAATGAAGAGAATCCATTCCCATGGATGTCAGAAATGATTGATCTGAAAAAAGAGAGAAACTTTTTTGAGACACGCGTTATTGAGTATCAAACTGGCGGTGCGCTAAGTTGGGAATAATCAGTTAATTAAAAAGCGCATGGCCGGCTAAATAGGAGATTAGACGGTTGGATAGTTTTAAAAGTCAGCAGAACCAGACTCAAATCCGAAAACCCTTGTTCAAGGGTGCCTGGTCTACTCTCTCTATTTTTTCTAGCAAATTTAAGAAGCCGTTACCCTTTGGGGTCACGGCTTTTTTTCCAAGATTCATTAGCGTGCAGCACTTAGCATCAAGCCGCGCGCCGATGAATGGCTCGCTCGTCGGCTCCAAGCGGTTGCAAAACCAGGCGGAAATGAATGGTCGGGTCTTCTTAATCGGTAGTTTGTACTAATCTTCACGTGAAGGAGCATTACTATGGCAATCGCCAAGAAGAAAGTTGCTGCAAAGAAACCAGCTGCAAAGAAAAAAGTAGCTGCTAAGAAGCCTGCTGCTAAAAAAGCTGCTGCTAAGAAGCCTGCTGCTAAGAAGAAGCCTGCCGCTAAAAAGCGTCCTGCTGCTAAAAAAGCTGCTGCTAAGAAGCCTGCTGCTAAGAAGAAGCCTGCCGCTAAAAAGCGTCCTGCTGCTAAAAAAGCTGCTGCTAAGAAGCCTGCCGCTAAAAAGCGTCCTGCTGCTAAGAAGCGTGTAGCTGCAAAAAAAAAGTAAGTAAGCCTGCTGCGAAGAAAGCGGGCAAAGCTGTAAAAAAGCCCGTGGCTAAAAAAGCTGCAGCTTCAACTACGTTGAATCCAGCCGCTGCTTGGCCCTTCCCAACTGGCACACGTCCATAAGCTCTGCTTGTAGGCGGGTGAAGTTCAAAGGGATCTCTCACGAGATCCCTTTTTTATTGCTACTTCAGGTAATTATTGGCTTTAGAGGGCAAATCCAAATGCAGATTTGAATTGAGCGGCGATGTCATCTTTGCTCATTTGGTGATTTTGTGGTCCCTGGTGGGTAATTTTGATCGAGCCCATCAAGCTGGCCAAGCGGCCAGTAGTTTCCCAATCCATGCCATTTTCTAATCCAAACAGCAATCCACCACGGAAAGCATCACCGCAACCAGTTGGATCAACTACTTTAGCTGCTGGTACCGGCGGAATCGCAATGCATTTACCCTCAAAGTAAATATCCGCACCTTCAGCACCCTTGGTGACAATCAAAGCTTTTACTCTTTCAGCTACTTTTGCTAGGCTTAAACCGGTTCTTTGGGAGAGCATTTCACCTTCATAGTCATTTACGGCGAGATAGCTTGCAATATCTATCAACTCAAGGAGCTCTGGACCACTAAACATCGGCAAACCTTGGCCCGGATCAAATACAAAAGGAATTCCTGTTTCAGCTAGCTGATGACAGTGTTCCCACATTCCTTGACGACCATCTGGAGCAACGATTCCAAATTTGGCGGCACCCTTAGCATTCTTGCTGCGTTCCGTAATCACTGCGGAAACTTGGTTGAGATGAGATTCACCCATTGCGCCCGGATGAAAAGCGGTAATTTGATTATTGGCTTGATCGGTAGTGATCATTGCTTGAGCAGTAAATGCCTGTTCAATCTGACGAATGTGCGTTGCATCAATCTTTAGTTGTTTGAGGCGATCAAGATAGGGGGCTGCATCACCGCCTACAGTTGCCATGATGATGGGGTCGCCCCCAAGAAGGCTCAGGTTGTAAGCAATATTGCCTGCGCATCCACCGAATTCACGACGCATTGTAGGAACGAGGAAGGCGACATTGAGGATATGAATCTGCTCTGGCAGGATTTGATCGGCAAATTTGCCTTCAAAGTTCATGATGGTGTCGTAAGCGATTGAACCGCAGATCAAGCTAGCCATAAATAATTACTTTCTAATAAAAATCAATTGAAATGAGTATGAGATAAGACGTGCGGGCTATTTTTCAGGGTAAAAAATTCTGACACGATAGCCTGCAGCATTTTGCGGTAGAGAAATCGGCAATGCAGAAGAAAAGATCTCACCGGAAGGGGCGCCTTGACGTAAAAAATCAGGATGCGAATCTTGCCAAGCAGTCGGCAACCATTCTTGCGGAGTAAATCGAATCGTTTTGATTTCAGACTCCTCTGCGTCGGTAAGAGAAATTTCTAAATTCGGGAATAAAACAGGTAGTGCAAGACGATTTTGTATTTCAACTTGCAGCACAGATTGATTTGAGGCGTTTTTAAGGCCCTCTCGCGCGTTTTCAGCTGAAAGGGTGACAGAAGTTATTTTCCAGGCAGCAAAATCGCTTACAGAGCGATTTATACACCCTAGTGCGCGACACAATTGTTCATCCAACTTTTGCAAAAGAGAAAAACTCGTTGTTGCAATCGCAGAAGAGCTGCCATCAACACGTGTTGCTAATGTTGGTAGTAAAGAATTTCTAGAAAGGTGCTCTCCAACAATGATGAGTAAAAGGAAAAAAAGGCTGAGAAGGATTAACTTAAGACTTTTTTTTTGAGTCGGAGTTGAAGTAACTCTATTTTTGTCAACTGAACTTGCTTTAGCACCCTGCTCTGGAAGTGTGCCGTGCAAACAGACCCAACCTTCACTCTCTTTCCAAATAGATAGGGTTAACCATTGACTGTAAGTTGCAATGACTTCCTCTGCCTGACGAGCAAGAACGCCTGAGAGAACAATTTTTCCACCAGGGCGCATCTTGTTTACCAAGGCAGGCGCTAGAACTTGTAGCGGATTGGCCAAAATATTAGCCATCACGATGTCGTATTTAGTTTCAGATGCAAGTTCTGGTGCATTTTCGTTGGGCAGGACAAATCGAATGACTGTCTTGTTGATTTCTGCATTGCTGCGTGCTGCAACCATCGCTTGCGGATCAATATCAGTGCCAACTACGGGTTTGTATCCCAATTTCGCAGCGGCAATGGCCAGAATTCCAGATCCGCAACCGTAATCAAGCAAGCTTTGATTCGCAAGCATGGTGTTTTGTTCAAGCCAAAGTAAGCAAAGGTGCGTAGTGGGGTGACTGCCAGTGCCAAATGCCAAGCCTGGGTCGACCGCCAAACAAATTGCGTTAGGGTCGGTAGGGGCTTCATGCCAAGAAGGCACTACCCAAATACGCTCACCAATCTGAATTGGAGCAAATTGACTTTGGGTTAGGCGAACCCAATCCTGCTCTTCAACAATCTTTTCTTGGGGGGCTGGGAGATGAAATCCCGCTTCCTGGAGGGATGCGAGAAGCTCGGAGATGAAGTTTGCTGCATCAGAATCATCCATCTCTGGATTGAAAAGTGCAGTTACAGAAGATCGATCCCAAGCTTGAACTTCTGGTGAGAGTCCTGGCTCGCCATAGAGTGGATTTTCATCGTAAGCACCTGCGGCATCATCCTCAACAGTGACCGAGAGTGCACCCACTTCCAGCAAAGCGTCACCTAAAGGCTCTGCAATCTCTGCTGGAACCGTGAAAATGAGTTCACGATAGGACATGCTTACTCCAGATTGACATCAGCTGACCTGCAACTTAGGGCTTACCGCGACTAGCGGCTTGCTCTTCGAGGCGATGCTCCAAATAGTGAATGCTAGTTCCGCCTTCGATGAAGTTCGGATCGAGCATGAGTTCACGGTGCAGTGGCACATTAGTTGTAATGCCATCGATGACCATTTCGGAAAGCGCAATCTGCATACGTCGTATCGCTTGCTCGCGAGTATTACCGTAAGCAATCAACTTACCAATCATGGAGTCGTAGTTGGATGGCACCACATAACCGCTATAGGCATGTGAGTCGACACGAATACCGGGACCACCTGGCATATGGAATGAACCAATTTTCCCTGGGCTTGGTGTGAACTTAAACGGATCTTCTGCATTCAGACGGCATTCGATGGCATGACCACGGAAAATGATGTCTTTTTGACGATAGCTGAGTTTTAAGCCAGCGGCGATGCGAATTTGTTCTTGAACAATATCAACGCCCGTAATCATTTCGGTGACTGGATGCTCTACTTGAACGCGGGTGTTCATCTCAATGAAGAAGAATTCGCCATCTTCATACAAGAACTCGAAAGTTCCAGCACCACGGTAACCAATTTTTCTACAAGCTTCAGCGCAGCGTTCACCAATTTTGGCGATAGCACGACGATCAATGCCGGGTGCTGGAGCTTCTTCAATTACTTTTTGGTGACGACGTTGCATGGAGCAATCACGCTCACCTAACCAAATGGCATTGCCATGGGTATCAGCCAAGATCTGTATCTCAACGTGGCGAGGCTTTTCTAAAAACTTCTCCATATAGACTTCAGGATTACCAAAAGCACGACCTGCTTCTTCTTTGGTCATGTTGACCGCATTGAGAAGAGCAGCTTCGGTATGGACAACACGCATACCACGTCCACCACCACCACCGGCAGCCTTAATAATGACTGGATAGCCAACGCGTTTTGCAGTGGCAATAATTTCTTTTGGGTCGCTTGGTAAGGCACCTTCCGATCCAGGAACACAAGGAACACCTGCTTTGATCATGGCGCGCTTCGCTGATACCTTATCGCCCATCAAGCGAATTGAAGCTGCCGTAGGCCCAATGAATGAAAAGCCAGACTTCTCAACACGTTCAGCAAAGTCGGCGTTCTCAGAGAGAAAACCGTAGCCAGGGTGAATCGCTTCGGCATCCGTTACTTCCGCCGCTGAAATGATGGCAGGCATATTGAGATAGCTCAGAGGTGATGGTGCAGGTCCAATGCAGACTGCTTCATCTGCAAGCTTCACATATTTAGCTTCTTTATCTGCGGTTGAGTAGACCACCACAGTTTTAATTCCCAACTCGCGACATGCGCGTTGGATGCGGAGAGCAATTTCTCCGCGATTGGCAATCAGAATCTTATCGAACATGTCGGCTCTGAGTTAAATAACGGTGGATTGGAATAGATCTAAGGGAGATCTATTAAGCGATGATGAACAGCGGTTGATCAAATTCAACGCCTTGACCGTTTTCACACAGAATTTGCTTAATAACGCCTGCTTGCTCAGACTCAATTTCATTGAGAAGTTTCATCGCTTCAATAATGCACAGCGTTTGACCCACTTTGACGGTATCGCCAACTTTCACGAAATCCGGAGACTCGGGGTTTGGGGCGCGATAGAAGGTACCCACCATTGGTGAGCGAGCAACAAAACCAGTTTCAGCGGGCGCTTCCTCAATAGTTGGTATAGCCACAGGAGCTGCTTGCATAGCTTGAGCGGGCGCTGGATTGGCGTAAACCACTTGACCTGCAGGAGCTGAAGAGCCAGCATTCACAATGCGAACACGATCTTCGCCTTCATTGACTTCTAACTCAGAAATTCCTGATTCAGAAACAAGGTCGATTAGGGTTTTTAGTTTTCTTAGGTCCATGGAAAGGCTTCCTCTCGGGTAATTCTGAATAAATCTTTATTTTTGCAAACGGGCGATAGCTGCTTGTAGTGCTAATTCATAACCAATGGCCCCCAAACCGCAGATAACGCCGGTAGCAATATCAGACAGGTAGGAGTGTTTGCGGAACTCCTCACGCTGGTGAATATTTGAAAGGTGTATTTCCGTAAACGGGATGGCAACCCCAGCCAGTGCATCACGCAAGGCAACGCTGGTATGGGTAAAAGCACCTGGATTGATGATGATGAAATCCACCCCATCTTGTTTGGCCTTTTGAACTCGGTCAATCAGCTCGCCTTCATGGTTACTTTGGAAGGTAGATAAATCAACTGAGTGGGATTTGGCGATCGCACCTAGCTTTGTATGAATATCTTCCATGGTAGTTTTGCCGTAAACCTCTGGCTCACGGGTTCCGAGCAGATTGAGGTTGGGACCTTGGATAACGAGAATTGAAGTATTTTTCGACATAGATCGATATTTTTAGAGGCAGTTAGGTTTTATTGCGGAGATAAAGCTTTTCTCTGAAAACTGCTTATTTAATGATGAATCTTCTTCATCTTGCACTTAAAGTATACCCCCGGAGTGCTGTCCCAAGCCTGAAAATGACACAATCAACTGGCTATTTTTTACGATTTGAAGTGTAAATATTGCAATATTCAGCTCAGATATTGCTAATATTGACCTCAATAATGATTGCAAAGATCCTTTAAAGATCCCTATAAAGCTGATTTAATTGCACTTCTGAGCTCTTCTTCGCTTATCTTTCCTAATTTGCTGCTAGTAGACTTACCTTGGGTATTAATGATGACGGTGTAAGGAAGTGCGCCTTGAGCATTCCCCATCTGCTTCGAGATATTGCTGCCCTCAAGTCCGCCGATCACAATTGGGTAGGAAACAGGGGTCATTTCTAGGAATTGACGAATATTAGAGGGTGAATCGATACCGATGCCGACAAATAAGACATTTTGACTCTTGAACTCTGCTTGTAATTTGTCCAAAGTGGGCATTTCTTCAACGCAGGGAGGGCACCAGGATGCCCAGAAGTTCACCACGAGCACTTTTCCGCGCCATTGTTCGGTATCAACTGATTTTCCATCGGGTGTTCGCCATGGATTGGCGAAAAAGGCTTTGATAGCCGGGTCGCTTGCCAGGCTTGTTTTGTAAATCCATTGCGAAGTTAAGACCCCGGCAACGAGCGCTGCAAGACCAATTGCGATGATGCTGATCCACTGTCTTCGGTTCATTGCTACTCCTTAGCTAAAATTCCCCAATGCATATTCATATCTTGGGCATTTGCGGTACTTTCATGGGCGGCATTGCCGCAATCGCTCGGCAGGCCGGACACCGTGTAACTGGCTGTGACGCCAACGTATATCCACCAATGAGTACTCAGCTTGAAGCGCAGGGCATTGAGCTCATTGAGGGATTCTCGCCGGATCAATTATTACAGTTTGAGACGATGCCTGATTTATTTGTCATCGGTAATGTTGTTTCTCGTGGCAATCCACTGATGGAGGCAATTCTCAATCAAGGACTTCCTTACACCTCTGGTCCACAGTGGCTGGGTGAGCAAGTGCTTTTTGATAGACATGTTTTGGCTGTTGCCGGAACGCACGGCAAAACAACCACCTCCGCCATGCTGGCCTGGATCTTAGAGTTCAATCATTACAAGCCCGGTTATTTGATTGGTGGAGTGCCATTGAATTTCACGGTATCGGCCCGCTTAGGCGAGGGTAAATATTTCGTGATCGAAGCTGATGAATACGACACGGCATTTTTTGATAAGCGCAGCAAGTTTGTTCACTATCGCCCGCGTACTGCTTTGTTAAATAATCTGGAGTTTGATCATGCTGATATTTTTGCGGATCTTGCTGCAATTGAAACGCAGTTTCATCATTTGGTCCGCACGGTACCGAGTAATGGTCTTGTTGTAGTTAATGGCGAAGAGCCTGCTTTAGAGAGAGTCATATCAAGAGGTGCTTGGGCACCCGTTGAAAAGTTTGGCCAAGATAAACACAATGCCTGGTCTTTGATTTCTCAAGTGGCCGATGGTTTTATTGTTTTGCAAGATGGTAAAGAGGTCGCCACAGTGACCTGGGCACCAGACTCGGGAGTCATGGGCCGTCACAATCAGCTCAATGCATTAGCGGCTATTGCCTCCGCAAATCATATTGGCATTACACCAGCCGATGCCGCACGCGCTTTAGCTGAGTTTAAGAATGTGAAACGTCGTTTAGAAACTATTGGCGTCGCCAATGAGGTGACGGTCTATGATGATTTTGCGCACCACCCTACAGCAATTATTACTACGCTAGATGGCTTACGTCGCCGCGTGGGGCAGGCTCGCATTTTGGCAGTCTTGGAGCCTCGTTCTAATACGATGAAGCTCGGCGTCATGAAAGCCCAGTTACCTAATAGCCTGGAGGCGGCCGATAAAATTTTTGCTTACGGCGCTAGCAGTGGTAAAGATTCTTTGGGCTGGGACTTAAATGAAGTCTTAGCCCCATTAAATACAAAAAGTGAAAATCGTGCTGCAGCCTTTGATGATCTATCTACTTTGGTTAAGGCTGTTGCAAATGAAGCAAGGTCTGGCGATCATATTTTAGTGATGAGTAATGGCGGTTTTGGTGGGGTGCACCAAAAAATATTGACTGCAATACAAGAGAAAGCAAAGTAATGAGTATGAGACTGAAAGATAAAGTAGCCATCATTACTGGTGCTGCTAAAGGCATTGGCTTTGCAACTGCAAAACGCTTTGCGCAAGAAGGCGCGAAGGTCATGATTGCGGATGCCAATCCCGAGGCAGTTAAAGCTGCTATAGATCTTATTCCGGGCTCAGAAGCCTATGTCATGAACGTGACTGATCGTGCGAGCATTGAAGCTGCTGTTGATCAAGTTATGCAACGTCACGGACGCATTGATATCCTAATTAATAATGCCGGTATCACACAAGATGCACGCTTAGTCAAAATGACCGAAGCGCAATTTGATACGGTGATTGATGTTAATCTGAAGGGTGTCTTCAATTGCACGCAGTTGGTCATTCCACACATGCTGGAGGCTGGTAAGGGCGCTGTCGTCAACGCCTCTAGTGTTGTCGGCATTTATGGAAACTTTGGTCAGACTAACTATTCAGCTACGAAGTTTGGAGTCATTGGCTTCACTAAAACCTGGGCGCGTGAATTAGGGCCAAAAGGTATTCGGGTAAATGCAGTATGCCCGGGATTTATTGCTACTGAGATGGTCAAAGCTATGCCAGAAAATATCCTGAAAGATATTGAGAGGCGGAGTTGGCTCGGTCGTTTGGGTACTCCAGAGGAAATGGCTAACGTGTATTTATTCTTAGCGAGTGATGAGGCTAGCTATGTGAATGGCGTTGCACTTGAGGCCAGCGGCGGGATCTCGCTCTAGCAATGCATCTTTTATATGAAGAGGGTGGCGACATCAAGGTCGCCACAGTCCAGTCTGCCTCGGGCGCTGGAGATGCCCAATCTTGGCAAGCAACTAGTCTGTCTGGGAAAAAGATCAAGTTAAAGGCTAAAGAAGTCTGGCTCCGTTTTGAAAAGCTAGATCCACAAGTCTTGATGGATGAGGCAAATACTTTATCTAAAGAGATTGATCTGCAGTTTTTATGGGACTGCGCACCTGATGAAGAGTTTGGCTTATTGGATGTTGCTCATGAGTACTTTGGTGCACAAGCCAGCATTTCTCAGCAGACGGCTCTGGCTATTACCTTGCAAGGTGCGCCAGTATTTTTCCGTCGCAAAGGACGGGGACGTTTTCAGAGGGCGCCGCTAGAGCAACTGCAAGCTGGTTTGGCTGCGCTTGAGCGCAAGCAAAAAGAATTAGAGCAGCAGATTGCATGGCAGCAAGAGCTGGTGGCTGGCGTGTTTCCAGAAACACTGAAGTCTCAGGCAAATCAACTTTTGTTTTCTCCAGATAAAAATACCTCTGCCTATAAAGCATTGATTGCAGCGTGTTCCGAGTCAGGAGAGTCACCTGCGCAGTTAATGATCCGCTGTGGTGCGATTGATTCACCTTTGCAATATCACCAAGGGATGTTCTTGAAAGCGCATTTCCCTCAGGGCGCTGCACATGACCCAAGTTTGGCGGTGGATCAAACTACCTTAGATGCTGCTATTTCAGAATTGCCCCTGGCTGAAGTAAGCGCATTTTCGATTGATGATTCAGGCACTACTGAAATTGATGATGCTTTATCAGTCACTGTACTCGAGGGTGGCGGACATCGTATCGGTATTCATATTGCGGCACCTGGTTTGGTGATTGCTAAGGATGATGCTTTAGATAAGGTCGCGCGTACTCGCATGTCTACCGTGTATTTCCCTGGCGACAAGATTACGATGTTGCCCGACACTGTGATTTCGCAGTTTTCATTAGATGAAGGCGCTGCTCGCCCGGCCTTATCAATCTACGTTGATATCGATTCGACCGGAGTGCTAGATAAAGACTCCTTGCAGTTGCGCGCCGAGATGGTTCCGATGGGGGCAAATCTTCGCCTGGAGAATTTAGAGCATCTGGTAACAGAAGAAAGTTTGGTTGATGAATCGGCTGACTATGCTTATCGTCAAGAGCTCAGTGTGTTGTGGGCCGCAGCAAAGTTGTTGCATGCAGGGCGCCAGGAGCAGCGTGTAGTGAATGGTTTGCGTCCTGAGCAATTAGGGGTCTTAGATCCCAATGCCTTAGCGAGAGACTTTCATTTTCAAATTAAAGAAGTTGGTGGTGCGCAACGGGTAGACATTACACCTCGTCAACGCGGCTCCATCCTCGATACCATCGTTGCTGAGTGGATGATTTATTGTAATAGTGCCTCAGGACGCTTGTTAGCAGATCATGGGATACCTGGTTTGTTCCGAACTCAAAAGGGCTGGGGTCCCTTACGCACGCGCATGCAGACAACTCCCGGTCCACATGAAGGATTGGGTTTGGAGTATTACGCCTGGTGTACTTCACCTTTGCGCCGTTACTCAGATTTAGTAAATCAGTGGCAGTTAATTGCTATAGCAAAGCATGGCATTACCGCCAAGATGGTGGCACCGTTTCCTCCACGAGATGCAGCCTTGATGGGTATTGCGGCTGACTTTGAAGCTTGCTATTCAGCCTACGGTGAATACCAAGATCGCCTTGAGAAATATTGGTGCTTACGCTGGTCTACTCAAGACGAAGTTCCAAAGCAAGTTTTTGTGAGGCATCTCAAGGAAGGCATGTCCCGAGTAGAGCTGGTCCCATTACATCTTCCAGTTCCCGAATTGGCGACTCATCCACGCATGACTCGAGCTGAAGTCAGTATTGCTGACGTAGACCTCTTGCAACTCACTGCTGGGGTTCGGGTTCTTCACATCGAAACTCCAGAGGTTCCTGAGAGTGATGCAAGTCCCACCTAAACTGACTCAGCTAGTAGGGCGCTTAGATAGTGGTTGGCGCCGCCACCCATTTCGCTATGCCCTAGGCCTCTCGATTTTGGCCCACCTTATTTTTCTATCCTTCCGCTGGGGCATGGGAGAAATAGAGAGTCGCCGTTTAAATACACCACTCAGCGTTGTCTTAGTGAATGCCAGTAATCAAGTAGCACCCAAGCAGGCTAATAAATTAGCGCAAGCCGATTTGCATGGAGGCGGCAATACTCCCAATCAAGATGCTAGTGCGCTCCATCGGGCAAGACTCGGCGCAGATGCCCGTCTTGAGGTTTTGGAGAAGCAGCAAAAGCAAATGCTGGCCAAGCTTGAAGCAGATCGAGCGCTCTCGGGTGGTCGTAAAAGTGGTGATGAGAAAAAAGCGACATCCCAGCTGAATTCTTTGGAGGCTGAGCTAGATAAGCGTCTACAGGTCAATGGTCGCGAGCCTCGTCGTAAGGTTTTGACTGGAGCTAGCACTAAGGCGGTTGTCTTTGCTCAGTATTACGATGCTATGCGCCAAAAGATAGAGGCTTATGGCAGCGCATTTTTCCCGCGGGCTAACGGTCGCCCCTTGTATGGCAGTTTGGT
The DNA here is from genome assembly GCF_018688355.1 of Polynucleobacter sp. AP-Elch-400A-B2. NCBI lineage: Bacteria > Pseudomonadati > Pseudomonadota > Betaproteobacteria > Burkholderiales > Burkholderiaceae > Polynucleobacter > Polynucleobacter sp. AP-Elch-400A-B2. Next base: position 206,579 of record NZ_CP061317.1, read on the forward strand.
TATTGTCGTTAGTGTGGATGCCCAAGGACGCATTGCCAATAATGCTCAGGGTAAGGATGGCTTAAGTATTGGACGTAGCTCTGGCAATCCTGAATTAGATCGCCAAGCCTTAGCGATTGTTCGTGCTTCTGCTCCCTTTGGAGCTTTCCCCGCAGAAATGCGTAACCAGATTGATATCCTAGATTGGGTGTCCACTTTTGATTTCACGCGGGATGCATCTGATCGCTTAGATTTGCGTCCTTGAGTAGACATCACTCAATTTCGCTTATCCTGTAGTGACTATGAGTCAAATTACTTCTGCCCAATTGCATACTGACCCCGCCCAATTTCCTGGGGTGGATGTCTATGCGGTCGCCGGTAATCCGATCTCACACAGTAAATCACCTGCTATTCATCAACGATTTTCTGAGCAGTCCAATCAGAAAATGCATTACGGACGTTTACAGCCTGAGCTTGGTAAATTCAAAACCGCTGCGCAAGCTTTCTTTGCTGCTGGTGGCAAGGGTATGAATGTCACCGTGCCATTTAAGTTGGATGCTCAAGCTCTTGCGGATGTATTAACACCGCGTGCGCAGCTCGCTGGAGCTGTAAATACTTTGCGTATTGAAGATGGAAAAATCTTTGGTGATAACACCGATGGTGCTGGCTTAGTCAGAGACCTATTGGCTCAGGGTATTCAGATTCAAGGCTCCCGAATTTTATTGTTGGGAGCGGGTGGCGCTTCTCGCGGAGTGCTTGGCCCTTTGTTAGAGCAATCGCCCAAAGAGCTCATCATTGCCAATCGATCTAAAGCTAAAGCCGATGAATTAGTTCAATTATTTAGTAACTTGGCTGCTTCACTCAATGTTATATTCCACACAGTTTCTTTGGGAGATCTAGAGGATGTTGGTAAGACCACATCTCCTTTTGATCTCATTATTAATGCTACTGCTGCAGGTCTATCTGATGAATCTCCCATTAGCGATGACGCAGCAAGCAATGTATTTACTCCACAGTCTTTTGCCTACGATATGGTCTACGGCAAAGTCACTGCCTTGATGCAGCAAGCATTACACCGCGGTGCACGGGTCAGTGATGGCTTGGGTATGTTGGTAGAACAAGCCGCAGATGCTTTCTTAATTTGGCGTGGCACCCAGCTTACTGATGTGATTGATTCTCGCGCTGTATTGGCAGAACTTCGTAATTCCTAGTTTCTAGCTGAGCTTTGATGCCCTGGCTTTCTTACTTTCTGAAGTGTTTGCTGGGTGGCTTTGTTGCCATGCAAATGTACTTTGTCCTTCAGATTGGATTATGGGCAACGCTTGATCCAAGTAGTACTGCATTTCAGAGGGCTGAACGTTGGCGCCTTTGCGGCCTGTCTTGGTCTTGCCCGGTGCAGTCATCTTGGGTTCCTTACGACAAAATCTCTGGCAATCTCAAACGTGCTGTTTTAGTGAGTGAAGACGATATCTTCTTTCAGCATATGGGTGTACGGGTTGAGGATATGAAAAAAGCTTGGACTAAAAACTCACAACTCAATCAACAGAGTAGTGGTAAATCTAAAACTGCTTTGCGTGGGGGCTCTACGATCACACAGCAACTAGCAAAGAATCTTTTTCTTTCTTCCGAGCAGAATTATTTTCGCAAAGCGCAGGAGCTCATCATTACGGGTTTGTTGGAGGTAATGCTTCCTAAGCAGCGCCTTTATGAAATCTATTTAAATTCAGTGGAGTGGGGCGAGGGCATCTTTGGCGTTGGCGCTGCATCTCAGCATTACTACGGCATTAATCCGGCATCGCTTGATCGCGAACAGGCTGCAGCTTTGGCTTCCGCTTTACCGGCGCCGAAGTGTTTCGATAAATCTCAATACTGTCGCAAGGCTAATATTCATTTCCCTACGCGGCAAGACTTTATTCTGGAAAACATGGATAGGGTTGCTTTAGCACCCACTCAGAAACCAAAAGCGCGCTAGTGTTACTTGGTGCTTGCGGTTCTTAGCGCATCTCTCGTTGCGATGGCGATTTCCCTAGCTGCCTTGGCAAAATCATTTCCTGAGCTTGCGTACAAGATTGCTCTAGAGGAGTTGATCATCATGCCTGCGCCTGGCTGATTGGGTATACCACCAGCTTTAACAGTGGCATCGATATCGCCACCTTGAGCGCCAATGCCGGGGATGAGTAAAGGCATATCACCCACAATCGCTCGCACCTGAGCAATTTCCTCGGGGAAGGTTGCGCCAACCACGAGGCTGATTTGTCCTGAGGTATTCCATTGTTTTGCAGCGAGTTTGGCTACATGCAGGTAAAGGGGTTCACCATCAGGCGACACATTTAAGAACTGAAGGTCAGAGCCCCCAGGGTTTGAGGTGCGACATAAAACAATCACACCCTTACCGGCGTGCTTTAGGTAGGGCTCGATCGTGTCAAAGCCCATGTAAGGGTTCACGGTAACGGCATCCGCACCATAACGTTCAAAGGCTTCTAGGGCGTAGTGGTCAGCCGTACTACCGATGTCACCACGCTTGGAGTCCAAGATGACGGGGATGTGGGGGTATTTATCTTTAAGGTAGCGAGTCAGCTTTTCCAGTTGAGCTTCGGCTCTTTGGGAGGCAAAGTAAGCGAACTGGGGCTTAAAGGAGCAGGCGGTATCCGCAGTGGCATCAGCGATCTCGCGGCAGAACTCAAAAATCCCCTCAGGCTTACCCTGAAATACAGCGGGCAAACGCTTGGGATCTGGATCAAAGCCCACGCACAACATACTGCCTTGGGAAGCCCATGCGGACTGTAGTTGTTGGGTAAAGGTATTTGAGCTAGAGTTCATTGGGATTAAGCTTATTTTAGTCAAACTGTTATATCCATAGGATAAACTAGCGACCATTCCTTAGGAGTTCACCATGATCAACTTGTTCGTCCTGCAAAATGGCCGCCTCTCTCAAGAGCAAGTGGAAGATCGCAATGAATTGTTGCAATACTCCAACCCTATCTGGATCGACGTTGTTGACCCTGAAGAGGAAGAGCTCTTGTGGATTAAAGAGGCTTTTGGCGTTCTTTTGCCTGAATTGGATGATTTAGGTGACTTAGAGGCTTCTGCGCGGTATTTCGAGGCAGATGACGGCCACCTCCATATTCGGACTGATTTCTTGTTGGACGAAGAAGAAACTTCTCGCAACGTACGAGTTGCTTTTGTGATGACCAAGCAAGTCTTGTTCTCCATTCATGACGAAGATTTACCGGTATTCCGCTTGGTGCGTTTGCGTGCCCGTTTGCGTCCAGGTTCAGTCAGTAATGCGAAAGACGTTTTACTTGACCTGTACTCCACTGATGCTGAGTATTCTGCCGATGCCTTAGAAGAGGTTTATGAAAATCTCGAGCTAGCAGGTAAGCGCGTGTTGCAAGATGACATCACCGATAACGATGCGGAAGAAGTACTTGAAACTATTGCCAAGGAAGAGGATACGAACGGGCGTATTCGTCGCAATGTGATGGATACCCGTCGTGCATTATCTTTCTTAATGCGTAGCAAATTATTGTCTGATGAGCAGCAAGAAGAGGCACGTCAGATTTTGCGAGATATTGATTCACTAGAAAACCATACTGCCTTCTTGTTCGATAAGATTAACTTCTTGATGGATGCGACGGTTGGTTTTATTAATTTGAACCAAAGTAAGATCATCAAGATCTTCTCGGTGGTATCAGTCGCCTTAATGCCGCCAACTTTGTTAGCGAGTGTGTGGGGAATGAACTTCCGTTACATGCCTGAACTAGAGCAGACCTGGGGTTATCCAGTTGCCATTATTTCTATGGTGATTTCAGCGATGATTCCATTGGGCTACTTCCGCCACAAGGGCTGGCTAAGCTCACGCTAATCCTGTAGTGCTACCTTGTTAGGCGTTTTTTGGTTTAAGTAATTCCAAAAATTGAGAGAGCGCAAAATCACGCGCTTGTTCTCGCACTACTTGACGATCGCCGTTGAAGCGTTTGGTGAGAGTGACAGTATTAACGACATCATGCCCAACATTTTCTTTAATTGCCCAGCCAAAGCAGACAGTGCCAACCGGCTTTTCTACTGAACCACCTGTTGGACCAGCGATACCAGTAATGGAGATGGCTGCATTGACATTAGCATTGCGTAGCGCCCCCTCGGCCATCGCTTTGGCAACTGGTTCGCTGACTGCGCCAAAAGATTCAAGGGTTTCCGCTGGAACATCTAAGCATTCAGATTTTGCGGCATTGCTATAGGTGATATAGCCTCGCTCAAGCCAATCACTTGAGCCTGCTAAGTCTGTCAGTGTTGCGCAGACAAGGCCGCCAGTGCAGGATTCGGCCAAAGCAATTCTCCAGCCTCGGCCTATTAGAGCTAGGGCAACAGCTCTCGCTAGTTCATGCTGAGGGTCGTTATTATTTTTCATGAGAGATAGCCCAATCCAATCTGCACAAGCGCTATTGTGAGAAGCGTAAAAAATGCAGCAGCGAGATCATCTGCAATGATTCCAAAACCGCGCCATAACACTACGCCAAAACTCGATGGAGAAGCATGATCACCATCCTCTAAATGTTTAAAGTGTCGATCAATCACTCCGATCGGACCGGGTTTTACGGCATCAAAGAATCGAAATAGTGCAAATGCCAAAATCTGCATCCATAAGTTTGCCGGCATGATAAATATCAATACAAGCCAGAAAGCGACCACTTCATCCAGCACAATTCCACCAAAATCTTTTTTCCCTAACTCTTCACTGACTTGTCCACAAATCCAACAACCCAGAAGAATGCTTAGGGCAATGATCCACCACCATGTTACGGTTGATAGAAAGTAATTACCTAATAAGAAAATAGCCCAAGCCCACAGTGTTCCGGCGGTGCCAGGGGCGAATGGTGCCAGGCCACTACCCAAGCCGAACGCCAAGGCTCGGCTTGGTTTGCTAAATACCCAACCCAAGCTGGGGGTCAATGTGGAGGGGCCTGGTGAATTGGTTTGGGTATTCATGCGAAGTGATCAAAAGATTTCAGCAGTAAACCTGCTTGCTGAGAATTTAATTCTTTTCCATCGTTATCGATGATGCGTATCTCGGGTGCTGAGTGTTGCATGGATTTGACGCTACCAATTTGAGTGAGTGGAAGATTCAGCTCGTTACTGATTTTGATGATCGCATCTCTTGTACTGCTTGCCGCAGTAAAGCACAGCTCGTAATCATCCCCACCACTCGCTGCATATTGATTCTGAATAGTGGGCGATTGTTTGCGTAGCGTTGTGGATTTGGGGATTCGCTCTAAAAAGATTTCTGCATCTTTGTTTGATTGTTTGAGGATATGCCTCAGATCACCCAATAGACCATCGGAGACATCCAAAGCAGAATTGGCAATACCTCTCAAGGCAATACCTAAGTTAATTCTAGGGGTGGGTTGATGCATGCGTACTGCAATCGCTTCCAAATCCCCACTTTCTAATTCAATCTCATGACGCAGTGCAGCAAGAGCAAGTCGGGCATCACCAAGGGCTCCTGAAACCCAAATGTCATCACCCTCTAATGCCCCAGACCTATGAATGGCTTTGTCTTTTGGAATACTGCCAAAAGCAGTGATGCAAATATTGAGTGGACCGGCGGTAGTATCGCCACCAATGAGGGGGCAAGAAAATTGATTGGCGATTGCAAATAAACCTTTACTAAAGGCTTCTAACCAGGCTGAATTCGCCTCCGGTAGTGCCAGTGCGAGTGTGAAACCCAGTGGCCTAGCGCCCATAGCGGCTAGGTCTGAGAGGTTGACTGCTAGCGCTTTCCAGCCTAGCCACTCTGGATTGGCATCTGCAAAAAAGTGTCGTCCAGATACCAACATGTCGCTGGTAATGGCAAGCTCCTCAGCAGGGTCGGTTTTTAGTAGGGCGCAATCATCACCAATTCCCAGTTTTATTGAGCCAGGGTTATTGGCAAGCATGAGTTCTGACTGCGTTTGAAAGAAACGCTGAATTAGTTCAAATTCGCCAAGCGAGGGGGTTTGAGATTGCATGCCCTATTTTATGGCTCTTGGGACTCTTCCATCTGAGAGGAATAGAATTAGAGGCTTGAATACGTCCGATTGATGAGTGAACTGATGAGCAAACCAAGCAATAGCAGTAAAGAACAGCAAATAGCAGATTTAAGGGCAGCTGCTCTTCACTATCATGAGTTCCCAACCCCAGGCAAGATTGAAATTGCCCCAACGAAGCAGTTAACCAATCAGCGTGACTTAGCCTTGGCTTACACGCCTGGCGTTGCTGCGCCGTGCGAGGAGATTGTTAAAGATCCCGCCAATGCTTTCAAATACACAGCTCGAGGTAATTTAGTCGGTGTGATCACCAACGGTACGGCAGTATTGGGCCTCGGAAATATCGGACCATTGGCTAGTAAGCCAGTGATGGAAGGTAAAGCAGTTCTCTTTAAGAAATTTGCTGGCATTGATGTTTTTGATATTGAAATCAATGAAAACGATCCAGATAAATTAGTTGAAATCATTGCGGCCCTCGAACCCACCTTTGGTGGTATTAATTTAGAAGACATCAAAGCACCAGATTGTTTTATTGTCGAACGCAAGTTGCAAGCGCGTATGAAGATTCCAGTCTTTCATGATGACCAACATGGAACTGCAATTGTGGTTGCTGCTGCGATTCTGAATGGCTTAAAAGTAGTCGGTAAAGATGTTGCTAATGTGAAATTAGTCACCTCTGGTGCTGGCGCTGCTGCATTAGCTTGTTTGGATTTATTGGTTGACCTTGGTATCCCTCGTAAGAATATTTGGGTTACTGACTTAGTTGGTGTTGCATACAAAGGTCGTCAAGAATTAATGGATCCTGAGAAGGAGCCGTTCTGCCAAGAAACTGATTTGCGCACCTTGGATCAAGTGATTGAAGGCGCTGATATTTTTTTAGGCCTCTCAGCTGGTGGTGTTCTTAAACAATCGATGGTGAAGAAGATGGCTGATAAGCCATTGATTTATGCCTTGGCAAATCCAACCCCAGAGATTCTGCCTGAGGAAGTTAAGGAAGTTCGTCCTGATGCGGTAATGGCAACGGGTCGTACTGATTATCCAAACCAAGTGAATAACGTGCTGTGCTTTCCGTTTATCTTCCGTGGTGCATTAGACGTTGGTGCTACGACCATCACACGTGGCATGGAAGTCGCAGCAGTAAAGGCTGTGGCGGAGTTGGCACGAGCTGAGCAGAGTGAAATAGTGACCTCGGTATACGGTATTGAGAACCTGTCTTTTGGTCCCGAGTATTTAATTCCGAAACCGTTTGACCCACGTCTGATTACCGTCATTGCACCTGCTGTTGCTAAAGCGGCAATGGAGGATGGCGTTGCTCTGCGTCCAATTAAAGACTTCGATGCTTACCGCAATCAGTTGCAACAATTTGTGTACCACTCCGGTACTTTGATGAAGCCATTGTTTAGCATTGCTAAAGGAGTGTCTGCCGCTCAAAAACGTATTGTGTTTGCTGAGGGTGAAGATGAGCGTGTATTGCGTGCAGTACAAATCATCATTGATGAGCATCTGGCTACACCAATTTTGATCGGTCGCCCTGCGGTAATCGAGCACCGCATTGAAAAGTTTGGATTACGTATTAAAGCGGGTGAAGATTTTGAGATTGTGAACCCAGAAAATGATCCACGCTTCCGTGATTTCTGGCAAACCTATTTAGCCTTGACTGAGCGTAAAGGCGTTACCGAATCCTTTGCTAAGCTAGAAATGCGTCGCCGCAATAGCTTGATCGGATCCATCATGATTAGCAAAGGTATGGCTGATGGCATGATCTGTGGAACCGTTGGTAACTTAGCCACCCATTTGAAGTACATCGACGAAGTGGTAGGTCAAGAGCCGGGCGCCAATGTTTATGGTGCCATGTCTGGATTGATTTTGCCGGGTCGCCAAGTCTTCTTGGTAGATACCCATGTGAATATTGATCCAACGGCAGAAGAATTGGCTGAACTCACATTGATGGCTGCAAACGAAATGCGTAAATTAGGCATAGCGCCTAAGGTGGCGCTCTTGTCCCATTCTAATTTTGGTTCTAGCAGCGCCCCATCCGCAGTCAAAATGCGTGATGTGCTGGCTTTGATTCAAAAAGCAGACCCTAGCCTTGAGGTGGATGGTGAAATGCATGGTGATAGCGCTTTGGATGAAACCATTCGCGCCGGTGCGGTTACTTCATCACCATTAAAAGGCGATGCAAATTTGTTGGTTCTGCCAAATATTGATGCTGCCAACATTTCTTATAACTTATTGAAGACTGCTGCTGGTAACGGTATCGCAATCGGACCATTGCTTTTAGGGGTCGCAAAGCCAATTCACATTTTGACGCCAGCAGCTACAGTACGTCGTATCGTCAATTTGACGACTTTGGCGGTAGTTGAAGCAGCAAGTAACGCTAGGGGAGCGGCCTAAGATCTAAGGATGAATTTTTGTTTATGTTAGTTGGTATTAACTAACATAAATAATTACTATATAAATCAATGGTTTATATAAAATGTACTGTAATTGGGCTTGATTTGATGGCGTGTTAAGGGTAATCTAGCATCCATCATGAATAATCGCTCTGAAAACGGCACTACAGTAGGCTTTGACGAACACAGTCGGGCTGAAAATTGGGATAGTAACGATCGACTCGAAACCGAGTCATCTGCTGCCAATATCTATGCTGAGGGCGGTTTATCTCGTTTACAAACCTATGCAGCAAATCAAGTTTCGGGGAAAAAAGTGACAGCTTCTTGGCGTGCCGCTTTGGCCGTTCGCGATGCCGGACCGCCGGCAATGTTGCGCAGTGTGAGCCCTAATATCGTGCAATCTATTCGTGCTTTCCGTACTCCTGACCTTCAGGAGGCAGCTACTGAACTTGGCCAGCATTTCATTTACGCCAATTGTGCAAATGCGATAACTAAAGGTGAGGTTTTAGAGGCGATTGCGATTGCTTACACCTTCACTAAGCAACAAGCTAAGAATTTCGATCCTTTACTGGATACTCTGACTACTACTGTTGATAAGTCAGGCCCCCAGCCAGGCTTCGTAGTGGTACTCGAAGGCTTGCCATGTACACAGAAGTTTGACAAAGAAGCTCGCGAGACCCTGCTTGATGTGTTCCGTGACGCCGTGGACTTCTGGTCTGAGCGCCGCACACCGTATCGCGTGTTCTACTCTTTTGCCTAATCACTCGTTTTAACGATTGAAGCAGTAAGACAGTAAAACAATAACAATCGCCTCTATCTGAGGCGATTTTGCATTTCTGGGTCCCAAATGCTGTGAACAGCAGTAATAGCCACAATTCCAGCAGTCTCAGTTCTCAATACTCGATCACCGAGAGAAACTAGTTGATAACCCGCTGCTTGAGCTTGCGCTTCCTCTTCTGGGGAGTGCCCACCTTCTGGCCCAATCATCAAAATAATATCTTGCGGTGGACTGTCAAGCAAAACTGAATAAAGACTTTTATCAGTATCAGGACTTAAAAGTAGTTTAAGTTTGGCTTTTTGTGGCTTCTGTAGATAACTTGCAAAACTCTGAATAGGTTCTACAGCGGCTAAGACAGTGCGATCACATTGCTCGCAGGCAGCTTGAACAATGCCTTCCCAGTGGAGAAGGCGTTTTTGAGCGCGTTCAGCGTCACTCGAGCGAGTTAATTTGATCACTGAGCGCTCACATTGCAAGGGTGTGATGACCTGAGCACCAGTCTCTATGGCCTTCTCAACCACCCAGTCCATCTTGTCGCCTCCAGCCAGACCTTGCGCCAAGGTAATGGCATAGGGGCTCTCACGATGCGTGTCTTGGCGAATATCGCTCAATTCAGCTTCCCCTGATTTATTGCTCAGTGAGAGGAGCTTGGCCTGGGCAACCAGACCTTTTCCATCAAAGATGGGGAAAAATTCACCAACTTGGATGCGGCGCACGCGCAAGTGATGTGCGAGCTCAGGGGTGAGGGTATTTGGCTTTTGGTTTTCCCATGGGCCGGGAAGATAAAATTGAGGCATTACCGAAATATAGCTAATTAATTTTCTCGAGACCTAATTTACGATGTCAAACCTTCAAATTCGTATGGCAAATGCCATTCGCGCTTTATCCATGGATGCAGTTCAACAAGCCAATTCCGGACACCCTGGAATGCCAATGGGTATGGCTGATATTGCAGTCGGTCTGTGGAATGAACATTTGCAACACAATCCAACCGATCCCCATTGGATGAATCGTGATCGCTTTGTTTTATCTAACGGCCATGGCTCGATGCTGTTGTATTCCTTATTGCATCTCACTGGTTATGACTTACCGATGAGCGAGTTAAAAAACTTCCGTCAGTTGCACAGCAAAACTGCTGGACATCCTGAGTATGGAATTACTCCTGGAGTAGAAACTACTACGGGTCCTTTAGGTCAGGGTATTTCAAACGCGGTTGGCATGGCGCTGGCAGAAAAATTATTAGCAGGGGAATTTAATCGCCCAGGTCACGATATTGTTGATCACTACACCTATGTATTTTTAGGTGATGGTTGTTTGATGGAAGGCATCAGTCATGAAGTGTGTTCATTGGCTGGCACACTTAAACTCAATAAACTCATCGCACTCTGGGATGACAACGGCATCTCGATTGATGGCAAAGTGGTTTCTTGGTTTAACGAAGATACGCCAAAGCGTTTTGAGGCTTACGGCTGGAATGTGATTCGTGATGTTGATGGCCATGACGCAGAAGCGGTATCGAGCGCGATTGCCAAGGCGAAGAAGAGTGATAAGCCAACCTTGATTTGTTGTAAGACTGCGATTGGTCAGGGCTCCCCCAATATGGCCGGTAGTGACAAGGTACATGGCTCACCATTGGGCGCAGCTGAAATCGCTGCAACCCGTGTTGCATTGAACTGGCCTTATGCGCCGTTTGAAATTCCAAACGATATTTACGAAGCTTGGGATTTCAAGAGGCGTGGCCAAGCTGCTGAGCATGAGTGGAATAAAGAATTCCAAGCCTACAAAAATAAATACCCAGAGTTAGCTTCAGAGTTACAGCGCCGTATGCAAGGCGATTTATCCAAAGACTTCTCTAAGACTTTAGATGCTTATTTAAAAACTTGTGAAACCAAAGCAGAAACAATTGCTACTCGTAAGGCCAGTCAAAATGCGATCGAGGCATTGGCGCCAGCTTTGCCGGAGTTCATGGGTGGCTCTGCCGACTTGACAGGTTCCAACTTAACCAACTGGTCTTCATGCAAGGCTGTGCGTGGCGATCAATGGGGTAACCACATTAACTATGGTGTGCGCGAATTTGGTATGAGCGCCATCATGAACGGTATCGCTTTGCATGGTGGCTATATCCCGTTTGGGGGCACCTTCCTAACCTTCTCTGATTACAGCCGGAATGCAATACGCATGGCTGCATTGATGAAGCTGCGTAGTATCTTTGTCTTTACGCATGACTCTATTGGCTTGGGTGAAGACGGCCCAACCCATCAGTCTGTTGAGCATGTAGCGAGCTTGCGCCTCATTCCGAATTTAATGGTGTGGCGTCCATGTGATACCACTGAAAGTGCGGTGGCTTGGGGCTCTGCAATTGAACGTAAGCATGGCCCAAGTGCCTTGATCTTCAGTCGTCAAAACTGCCCATTTGTGCCACGTAATAGTCAGCAAGTAAAAGATATTGCCCGCGGTGGATATGTTTTGCGTGATCCCAAGAAATCTAAGATCAAGGCAGTGATCATTGCTACTGGTTCAGAAATCGCCCTGGCATTGCAAACAGCAGAGCGTTTAGAGGGCGAGGGTTTTGGTATTCGTGTGGTATCGATCCCATCGACGACAGTATTTGATCAACAAGATGCTGCGTACAAAGCAAAAGTATTGCCTGCCGACATTCCACGCATTGCTGTTGAGGCCGGCGTAAGTGATTTCTGGTGGAAGTATGGTTGCGCTGCAGTGCACGGTGTTGATACCTTCGGGGAATCTGCGCCAGCACCTGTGCTGTATGAATACTTTGGTTTAACGGTTGACCAGATTACTAAAACAGTGAAGCAATTTATTGCAAAGCAATAGATAAGATAAGAAACAAAGTATTTATTTAAGAATTCAAAATTAGTAAGGGAAATGGAATGACAATTCGTGTCGCAATTAACGGTTATGGTCGCATTGGTCGTATGGTCTTACGTGCTTTGTATGAAGATCAAGTCAATGGCAAGCCTAGACGTGATATCAAAATTGTTGCAATTAATGCAATGGGTGATATCGACATCAATGCGCACCTGACGCAATATGATTCTGCGCATGGTCGTTTTCCTGCTGAAGTAAAGGTAGACGGTGATTGCATGGTGGTCAATAGCGATCGCATCAAGATGTTCTCTACTCGCAATCCTTTGGAAACTCCTTGGGGTGAGTTGGGTGTGGATTTAGTGCTTGAGTGCTCAGGCAAATTTACTTCCAAAGAAAAAGCCATGGTGCATATTTCTCAGGGCGCAAAGAAGGTATTGATCTCTGCTCCAGGTGAAAAAGATGTAGATGCCACGATTGTTTATGGCGTGAATCAACAAGTTTTGAAGCCAAGCGATGTTGTTGTCTCCAACGCAAGCTGCACAACGAACTGTCTTGCCCCATTGGTTAAGCCACTGCTAGAAAAAATTGGTATCGAGTCTGGTTTGATGACTACGATTCATGCGTTCACCAATGATCAGGTTCTGACTGATGTGTATCACAAGGATATGCGCCGGGCGCGTTCTGCTGTAACCAGCATGATTCCAACCAAGACAGGTGCTGCAAAAGCGGTTGGCTTGGTATTGCCGGCTTTAGCAGGGCGCTTTGATGGTTTTGCAATGCGCGTACCCGTCATTAACGTTTCTGTTGTGGATTTAACATTTGCTGCCAGCCGCCCTACCAGCCTGGATGAAGTCAATTCCATCCTCAAAACAGCTAGTGAGGGCGAGTTGAAGGGTATTTTGGGTTTCAATACCCTGCCTTTGGTATCCATCGACTTCAACCACGATCCGCGCCCCAGTATTTACGATGCTTCCCAGACTCGCGTTTCAGCTGATGGTAAGTTGGTCAAAGTATTGGCTTGGTATGACAACGAGTGGGGTTATTCAGTCCAAATGCTCAATGCTGCCCAAGCATTGATGGCTGTAAAGTAAGTAGTTAAGTGGGTTTTTAAGGCTAAAAGTTCTTAAAATCTTGCTTTACATGAAAAAAAGACCTCAATTGAGGTCTTTTTTCGTTATTTGCTCTTATTTTCCTGAATTAGGACTTTAGCTTATTGCGGCAATTCTTCTTTTGGCAGTGGCCATACATGGCTAAAGAGTGCTCCTGGAGCTTGAAACCGAGGTTTTTAGCAATATCGCGCTGCCTTTTTTCAATGGCCTCATCCACAAACTCCTCAACGTGACCGCAATCGAGGCAGACCAGGTGGTCATGGTGCTGACCCTCATTCAGTTCATAGATAGCCCTACCATCCCCTTTGCTGGACTCAAAATGACTACGGAGCAATAGTCCTGCTTGCTCAAACTGGGTGAGCACCCGATATACCGTGGCTAGACCAATTTCTTTGTCATCTTTGGCCAAGGCCATAAAGACGTCTTCGGCGCTAAAGTGCGTGCCACCATTTTGATGAAAAAAGTCCAAGATTTTCATGCGTGGACCGGTTGCCTTAAGGCCAATGTCGCGTAAATCTGCTGGAGTCGAGTTTTGGTTCATATTCAGGGTTTGGGAGCTAAAATCAATGTCTTAATGATACGGCCTGCCATGCAAAATTGCCTTCAACTTTTTACTCGTCTAATGAACTCCATTTTTGGAGTTTTTGACCTCGCCCGGATGGTGTTAGTTATTGCTACAGTGAGTTCGGTAATGATCACCACTGGTTGCACCAGCGCTGTCGACGACACCCAACGTGCCTGGATGAATAAAGTCTTTAGACCTTATGTTCCGGATGTGGTGCAGGGCAACTTTATTTCGAGTGAGCAATACGCTAAGTTACAAGTCGGTCAGAGTCGTGAGCAGGTGCGTCAAATTCTGGGAACACCTTTGTTGGCTAGTTATTTCCATGCCAATCGCTGGGACTACGTTTTTGAATTCAAGCGTGCCGGTCAGGTGATGGGTAAAGAGCGTCGCGTAACGGTATTTTTTGAAGGCGATAAGTTGGTCAAATTCCAGGGTGATGCCTTGCCAACCGATGTTGAGTTGGTTGCCGAGATTGATGGCTATGCAAAAACCAAACGCTCATTCTGGGATGTCATGACTGGATCGAACAAGCCTCCAGTAACTCCACCTTTGCAGCAGCCAGAGTTGCTGGTTCCCAGCCCAACTAATAATTTGCCCGCCGGGGCTACAGTGCCTGCTGCTCCTGCTAGCAGTTCATTTTGGGACTTTTTTAGCTTTTCAAAAAAATCGCCAGATGCTCAGCCGGTGCCTCAACAGTTAGGCCCTGGTGCACTCAACGTCCCGCAGGCTAGTGAAGTTAAATAAAGATAAAGTTGTGTTGATGTCGAGTGAAGTTTTTCGGCAACCTTGAATAAGAAACGAAGATACAAATGATGAAAATCGCAATCGCTGGTGCAACAGGCCGCATGGGAAAAATGTTGATCGAGACTGTGCTCAATTGCACGGATGCTGAGCTTGTTGGTGCGCTAGAGCATGAGTCTTGCCCTTTGCTTGGTGAAGATGCTGGTGCATTCTTGGGTAAAAAAACTGGCGTAGTCATTACATCGGATATTACGAAGGCTTTAAGTGGCGCTGAGTTTTTGATTGACTTCACTCGTCCCGAGGGCACCATGGCTCACTTGGCCGTGGCGCAAAAGACGAACACCAAAATGATTATCGGTACTACCGGCCTGAGCTCAGAACAAATTGATAGTCTTAAGAAAGCTTCCGTCAATTTGGCAATCATATTTGCTCCAAATATGAGTGTGGGTGTCAATGTGACATTTAAGTTGCTAGAGATTGCCGCAAAGATGTTGAATGAAGGTTACGACATTGAAATCGTTGAAGCCCATCACCGTCATAAAGTGGATGCGCCATCTGGTACCGCCCTCAGAATGGGCGAGGTGATTGCGGATGCGCTTGGTGAGAAATTGGACGATGTTGCGGTATACGCACGCGAAGGTCATACCGGTGAGCGCAAAGCGGGCTCGATTGGTTTTGCCACTATCCGTGGTGGAGATATTGTGGGTGATCACACTGTCTTATTTGCGGGCGAGGGTGAGCGTATTGAGATTAGCCATAAGTCTTCTAGTCGTCAGTCTTATGCACAAGGTTCGTTGCGCGCTGCACGCTTCTTGCAGGGTCAGAGTTCCGGCCTTTATGACATGCAAGATGTGCTTGGCCTGCGTAAGTGAATTTTCAGTAAAACAGAATAGAAGAAAAGAGTTGTATTGAATGAGTAAGGATTACGATCACCGCAGTATTGAAGCTGCAGCACGCGCTGATTGGGAAAGCTCGCAAGCTTATAAGGTAGTCGAGAACGCAGTAGATGCTTCTGGCAAGCCAAGACCAAAATACTATGCCTGCTCGATGTTGCCTTATCCATCAGGTAAGTTGCATATGGGGCATGTTCGTAACTACACCATCAATGATGTGATGGCGAGACAGTTGCGTATGCAGGGTTATAACGTGCTCATGCCAATGGGCTGGGATGCGTTTGGCATGCCTGCTGAAAATGCAGCGATTCAGAATAAAGTACCTCCAGCCAAATGGACCTACGACAACATTGCTTATATGAAAAAGCAAATGGCGGCGATGGGTTTAGCAATTGACTGGTCACGCGAAGTTGCTACTTGCAGTCCGGACTACTATCGCTGGAACCAATGGTTCTTTTTGAAGATGCTCGAAAAAGGTATTGCTTATCGTAAGACCCAAGTTGTGAACTGGGATCCAATCGATCAAACCGTATTAGCAAATGAGCAGGTAATTGATGGGCGTGGTTGGCGCTCTGGTGCTTTGGTAGAAAAGCGCGAAATCCCTGGCTATTACTTCAATATCACCGCTTATGCAGAACAATTACTGTCTGGTCTAGATAATTTAGGCTGGCCTGAGCGTGTGAAGACTATGCAGCAGAATTGGATTGGTAAGAGTCGTGGTGTGCGTTTTGCGTTTAAGCACGAGATTGCTGATGCGCACGGTAATTTTGTTCAAGATGGTCAGCTGTATGTATTTACAACGCGTGCTGACACCATTATGGGTGTTACTTTCTGCGCAGTAGCAGCTGAACATCCATTAGCAACATTGGCGTCTGCTAATAATCCTGAGTTAGCTGCCTTTATTGAGAAATGCAAAACGGGAAGCGTGATTGAAGCTGATCTAGCTACTCAAGAAAAAGAGGGTATGTTCACAGGTTTATATGTGACGCATCCACTAACTAAAGAGCCGGTACCAGTTTGGGTTGGTAACTACGTCTTGATGTCCTATGGCGATGGCGCCGTGATGGGTGTGCCTGCGCATGATGAGCGGGACTTTGCATTTGCTCTCAAGTACGACTTGCCGATTAAGCAAGTGATTGCTTTGCGCACTCCATCAGACATGTTCAATACTAGCCATTGGCAAGATTGGTATGCCCAAAAAGATGATGTCGTTTGTCTTAATAGCGGTAAGTACGATGGCCTGTCACATGAAGAGGCAGTGGATGCAGTAGCCAAGGATTTAGCAAATATGGGTGTTGGTGAAATCAAAACTACTTACCGTTTGCGTGACTGGGGTATCTCTCGTCAGCGTTATTGGGGAACACCGATTCCGATTATTCATTGTGGTGATGAGGGTAATCCTGGTTGTGGGGCAGTTCCAGTCCCTGAAGCGGATTTGCCGGTTGTATTACCAGAAGATTGCGTACCAGATGGTAGTGGTAATCCACTGAATAAACGTGCTGACTTCCTCAGTGTGAATTGTCCAAAATGTGGCAAGCCTGCGCGTCGTGAGACTGACACCATGGATACATTTGTGGATTCTTCTTGGTACTTCATGCGCTATACCGGTCCAGATGCGAAGACCATGGTTGATGAGCGTAATGAATACTGGATGCCAATGGATCAATACATTGGCGGTATTGAGCATGCAATTTTACATTTACTCTACGCACGCTTTTGGACCAAGGTCATGCGTGATCTCAATCTCATTACTTTTGATGAACCCTTCCAAAACTTGCTAACGCAAGGCATGGTGCTCAATGAGACTTATTACTCTGAAGAAGCATCCGGTAAAAAAACTTGGTTAAATCCTTTAGATGTAGAGCTCGAGCTAGATGAAAAAGGCCGCCCTCAAAGTGCCAAGCTGAAAGGCGATACTTCTGGTACACCAGTCATTATTGGTGGTGTTGAGAAGATGTCTAAGAGTAAAAATAATGGTGTTGATCCTCAAGCTTTAATTGATCAATACGGCGCAGATACTGCGCGCCTCTTTGTGATGTTTGCCGCTCCTCCTGAGCAGCAGCTTGAGTGGTCCAGTGCCGGTGTAGAAGGTGCCTCGCGCTTCTTGCGCCGCGTATGGATGTATTCCAGTAGTCAGGCGGATGCAATCCGTGCTGCCGGTGAAGTGTTGCCAGACGATTTAAATGAGGCAGAAAAAGAATTGCGTCGTGAAGTACATACCATTTTGAAGCAGGCGAACTTTGACTATCAGCGTCGCCAGTACAACACGGTAGTTTCTGCAGCAATGAAGATGCTTAATGTTTTAGAGCCTATAAAGCTGGGTGATAAGACTGCAGTGCGACCTGCTGTATTGCTTGAGTCTTTGAGTATTTTGATTCGGGTGCTTTACCCAGTCGTGCCTCACTTGACCCATGCCCTTTGGAGCGAGATTGGGTGCGATCAATCATTTGGCACTCTTTTGGATGCACCATGGCCTGTAGTAGATGAGGCTGCGCTGATTCAAACTGAGTTGACCATCATGTTGCAAATTAATGGCAAGTTGCGTGGCGATATAAGAGTGCCTGCCGATGCCACTAAAGAACAAATTGAGGCTTTGGCATTACAAAGTGAGCCTGCTGTCAAAGCATTAAACGGCGCTGCACCTAAAAAGGTGATTGTGGTTCCGGGTCGCTTAATTAATATTGTTGCTTAGATCGCTAACGCTTTATTTTGAACAGAAACTAAACACATGCGCGTAAATCACCTTCGACGTACTATGCTTGGGTTTCTCACCTTAGCCCCAGTCAGTGGTTTGATAGCCTGCGGCTATCGTTTGCGTGGCATGGTGGATTTGCCATTTAAGGTTATTGCAATTACTGGTAATCCATCACCACCTTTGCGCGCTGATTTGCAAACAGCGATCTTGACTGGTACTGATGCGAAGGTGGCGATTAACCCTAAAGATGCTGATCTTATCTTAGAGGTTACCAACGATCTAAATGGCCGTGAGATCTTGGCATATAACTCGAATGGTCAAGTTTCTGCCTACCGCTTAAATATTCGGGTCGGATTTAGGGCGTATGACAACACTGGCGCAGATGTTGTGCCTGAAGCTGAAATCTATATGACTCGCGATATGGACTTCTCGGTATCGACCGTTTTGGCTACCGATGTCCAAATACAACAATTTCTATCTTTGATGCGCAGAGATCTGGCCGTTCAAATTCTGCGTCGTGTTTCTGCATCCGCTCGAGCACCACAGGCTCGAAGCTTTTAAAGAATGACGACCCAACCGCATGGTTAAGAGCGATGCCCTACAGCTTCATTTGAAGTCGCTCAATTCTGCGGCTTCATTAAAGCCTCTTTACATCTTTAGCGGTGACGAGCCTCTCCTCATGATGGAGGCAATGGACCAATTGCGTGCCACTGCCAAAAAAATGGGTTACACCGATCGTGAAGTCTTATTGCAAGAGCGTGGGTTTGATTGGAGTGCTTTGTTAAGTGCTGGTCAGACTATGTCTTTATTTGGAGATAAGCGCTGGGTTGAGTTACGTATACCAACTGGTAAGCCAGGACGTGATGGTGCTGATGCGCTGAAGCAGTTCTCCGCCCAAATCGAGTCTCAGTCGCGAGGGCCTGATGGCCCAGATACGATTTTTTGCATCATCCTTCCTAAATTAGATGGGAAGACTAAAACCTCTGCCTGGTTTAGTGCTTTGGATGAGGCGGGTATGGCGATTCAATTGGATTCTTTGGATCGCACGCAATTACCGCAGTGGATTGCGGGTCGCTTAAAAAAACAGGGTCAAGAGGTGCAGTCGGGCCCAGACGGCCAACGCGCTCTAGCCTTTATTGCTGAGCAGGTAGAGGGAAACCTCATTGCTGCTCATCAAGAGATTCAGAAGTTGGGTTTATTGCATCCTGCAGGCGTATTAACTGAGGAGCAAATTCGGTCGGCTATTTTGAAGGTGGCACGGTATAACGTCTTCGAGTTGACTGAAGCGATGTTAGCTGGCGATCTGCCTCGCCTTAATCGCATGTTAGATGGCCTTAAAGGTGAGGGTGAGCCCCTAGTTCTGATTCTGTGGAGCGTAACTGAAGAGCTTCGGATACTATCGAAACTAAAAGCAGCAAGCGATGCTGGAGAGTCTGTGCAGAACTTAATGCGCACTAACCGTATCTGGGGCAATAAGGAGCGTATATATCCTATGGCTCTAAAGCGGGTTCAGCCTTTGAAGTTGCGCAGAGCGATGCAAGTGGCTGCAGGCTTGGATCGTCAGGCTAAAGGATTGCAGGCGGCGGAACTACCAGCAGATCCTTGGGATGGTTTGCGCTTAGTGGGTAATTTATTACGCTAGATAAAACAATATTAATTTTGACATAGTAAATATATGAGTGATTCAACAAATACCATTCAACACATGATGCAAGATATTGGCCGACGTGCTCGCCAGGCCTCACGTGCAATGGCGCGGGCATCTAGCGATCAGAAAAATCAGGCGCTATTGCATATTGCTAAGTTAGTTCGTGAGCGCTCTGAGGGAATTGTTGGAGTGAATGCACTTGATGTTGCTCGCGCCACAACCAATGGTCAGGATGCAGCGTTTATTGATCGTCTCACCATGACGCCAAAGACCATTGAGTCGATGGCCTTGGGTTTGGAGCAAATTGTTTCTTTGGAAGATCCGATTGGAAAAATTACGCCTTTACAAAAGCAGGCTTCGGGTATTGAGCTTGGTCAGATGCGAGTGCCGCTTGGTGTGATCGGCATCATTTATGAATCTCGTCCGAATGTCACGATTGATGCTGCCGCACTATGTCTTAAATCTGGCAACGCCGTCATTTTGCGCGGTGGCTCAGAGGCAATTGATTCAAATACCTTGTTAGCGCAATTGATTCAAGAAGGTTTGGACGCTGCTAATTTACCGATGGATGCAGTGCAGGTTGTGAGTACTACAGATCGCGCTGCCGTTGGTGAAATGATCACCATGACTAAATATATTGATGTGATCGTTCCACGCGGTGGCAAGAGTTTGATTGCTCGTTTGATGGCAGAAGCGCGCGTGCCAATGATTAAGCATTTGGATGGTATCTGTCATACCTATATTGATGCAGATGCAGATATTGCCATGGCGATTAAGGTTTGTGATAACGCCAAGACTCAGCGCTATGCACCTTGCAATGCGATGGAAACACTCTTGGTCAACAAAACGATTGCACCTCAAGTATTGCCAGCGCTTTGTAAGATCTACCAAGAAAAGGGTGTGGAGTTGCGCGTTGATGATCAAACCCGAAAAACTCTTGAGGCGGCGGGTTTTAAAGACTTAGTCAATGCCACTGAAGAGGATTGGCAAACAGAATATTTGGCACCCATTTTGTCGATTAAGACTGTGGCAGATATGGACGAAGCAATGGGCCATATTGAGCAATACGGCAGTAAACATACCGATGCCATCATTACCAATAATCAAGTGCAAGCCAATCGCTTCTTGCGTGAAGTCGATAGCGCCAGCGTGATGGTTAATGCCAGCACCCGTTTTGCCGATGGCTTTGAGTATGGTCTTGGTGCCGAAATTGGTATCTCAAATGACAAGCTGCATGCACGAGGCCCTGTAGGTCTTGATGGCCTAACTTCTCTCAAATACGTCGTCATGGGTCATGGCGAGATTCGTACTTAAATGCGTGCTTAATTCAGTTTTATTACAGAACGGAAATGATTGATCATGGGTAATGCATATTTATGGACTAAGACGCTGCATATTGTTTTGATTGCCTCTTGGTTTGCTGGTTTGTTTTATCTTCCACGTATTTTTGTGAACTTGGCTGATGAAAAAAATCCCGAGGTCCATGCGCGCCTTCTAGGAATGGCGAATCGCTTGTTTCGATTTATGACAATCTTGGCGGTACCTGCCGTATTGCTAGGCCTTGCTTTATGGTTGCATTTCAAAATAGGTTCGGGCGAAGTATGGATGCATGCCAAGATGTTCTTCGTGCTTCTGGTAATTGGCTATCACCATGCGTGTTGGGGCTTGCTCAAAAAATTCCGCAATGGCGTCAATACCCATTCAGGAGTTTGGTATCGCTGGTTTAACGAAGCGCCAGTCCTCCTCCTGTTGATCGTGACCGCTTTGGTAGTCATTAAGCCTTAATTTTTTTATTTCATCCCTTTTAGATTGCTAGCCTCATGAGATTTTTTGTTGTTTGTCCAGGTGGACTGGAAGTGCCTCTTGCACAAGAGCTAGCAAGTATTGCGCAGCGTCCTGACTGTAAAGCGCTGGGTGCTTGGGTGATTGATCCTACGCCTACGAGCCCTACAGGTGGAGTGGGTTTGGCGGCGCCAATATCGGCCGCCATGGCATTGAACTTACATTCACGGATTGCGAGTCGAATATTGCTGCAGATGGCGGAATCGCCATACCGTCAGGAAGAAGATTTGTATAAGCTGGCTAGTGGTTTAGCTTGGGAGGAGTGGTTTTCTTCTAAACAAACTTTACGTGTTGATGTCACTGCGCATCGCTCCCCACTGAAGAGTTTGAATTTCGCAACCTTGAAGATTAAGGATGCGATTGTTGATCGTTTGCGTGACGTCACTGGTGATCGTCCCAGTATTGATACCGCATTTCCAGATGTGCGGGTACAGGCTCATCTCACAGCAACGCATGCCACGATCTATTTGGATACTTCTGGTGAGGCCTTATTTAAACGTGGCTGGCGTGATGAAAAAGGTGACGCACCTTTAAAAGAAAATCTTGCAGCAGGTATCTTATCGATTACTGGTTGGAAGCCTTCGCAAACTTTATTTGATCCGATGTGCGGTAGCGGGACCTTCTTGGTCGAGGCTGCTCAAATGGCTTTGGCTATTCCGCCGGGGGCTATTCGGGCGGGGATTTATGGTGATGACGCTAAGCCGAGTCGACTCGCCTATCGCCCATTAGTCACTTCCGCTCATGGGTTTGGATTTCAGCGACTCAAGCCATTTAATGAGACTGCTGAACAAAAGCGTTGGGCGGCTCTGAAAGACGCTGTACATGCTGAGATGATGGATAAGCGCAAGCAATACCCAGACTCAGAGTCACTGGGTATTAGTGGTGGCGATATTAATGAGCGCTTGGTTGCCATGTTTAAGGGTAATTGGCAGCGGGCTCAATTACCAGGAATGCCAGTAACGCGTCAAATTGATGCTTTAGCAAGTAGGCCGCCAGCAAATGCTCAAAATGGTGTGATGCTATTGAACCCGCCTTATGGAGAGCGCTTAGTGATCAAGGGTGGACGAGGTCAAGATCGCTCTGCGGGCGGCGAGATGGAGCGAGATGACTATGAGCAAGCCGAGGAGCCAGAGGATCGCTATGCCTTTAATCTGGAAACAGGGCGTCAAAGCGCTAAACGCTCTAGCCGTGAGTCTCTTAAAAAGCTACAAGCTCAAGAAGATCAGGATCCTAAATTTGTCGAGTTCTTAAGGCAGTTTGGCCAGCATCTCAAGGATGTTTTTGGTGGCTGGAATGTCTTTGTATTGACGGCAGATATGGCCTTACCAGGTCAGTTGCGTATCAAGGAGTCTAAGCGTACGCCTTTATTCAACGGCCCTCTAGAATGCAGGTTGTTTAAGTTCGAGATGCATCCAAAACGTGATGCTGCATCCGATTTAAAATAAAAAGATCAATAAGGAAGACAGTAATGGAATTTAAAACATATATGTGCTTGATTTGTGGCTGGGTTTATGACGAAGCTGCAGGTTTACCTGAAGAGGGTATTGCACCAGGCACACTTTGGAAAGATGTACCCATGAACTGGACCTGTCCTGAGTGTGGTGCACGCAAAGAAGACTTTGAAATGATGGCGATCTAATAGATCAATTTAATTAGACAATATTTAAATTCATTAGCTAAATCGGGAAAAGAATCTTGGGAAAAAATGACATCTTATTTGAGCGCGCACAAAAAACAATTCCTGGGGGTGTGAATTCTCCAGTACGCGCATTTCGTCAGGTAGGCGGTACACCACGCTTTGTTGCTAAAGCCAAAGGCCCTTACTTCTGGGATGCTGAGGGTACGCGCTATATTGATTTGATTATGTCCTGGGGTCCCATGATCGCAGGCCATGCGAATCCAGAAGTGGTTGAGGCAGTTAAGCAGGCAGCAGAAACTAGCTTTAGCTATGGTGCTCCTACCGAAGGTGAAATTGAATTAGCGGAACGCATTTGTCAGTTGGTTCCAAGCATTGAGCAAGTGCGGATGGTATCGAGTGGAACCGAAGCCACCATGAGCGCTCTGCGTCTTGCACGTGGCTATACCGGTCGCGATCTCATTATTAAATTTGAAGGTTGCTATCACGGCCATGCCGACAGTCTTTTGGTGAAAGCAGGTTCTGGCCTCTTGACCTTTGCAGATTCAACTCAAAATGCACCGTCATCAGGGGGTGTTCCTAATGATCTAGTGAAGCACACACTGGTATTGCCATATAACGATGTGGCAGCACTGAAGGAGGTATTTACAAAGCAGGGTAACCAGGTTGCCGCGGTGATTATTGAGCCGTTTGCTGGCAATATGAATCTGATTAAGCCCTCAAAGGAATTTCTATCGACACTGCGTCAGCTAACAAGTCAGCATGGCAGCGTATTAATTTACGACGAGGTGATGACCGGCTTTAGGGTTGCTTTAGGTGGCGCCCAGTCGCTACAAGGCATCACTCCCGACCTCACTTGTCTTGGCAAGGTGATGGGCGGCGGCATGCCGATGGCTGCCTTCGGTGGTAAAAAAGAAATCATGTCTAAGTTAGCGCCTCTGGGTAATGTTTATCAGGCAGGCACCTTGTCTGGCAATCCGGTGGCAGTAGCAGCGGGATTAAAAACGCTGGAGATTATTTCTCGAGAAGGTTTCTTCGAGTGCTTGACTGGTCAAACTGAAAAACTGATGGCCGGCTTAAAGCTGGCTGCGGATGAAGCGGACGTGCCATTTGCTGTTGATAGCGTTGGTGGTATGTTCGGCTTTTACTTTGCCAATGAGGTTCCAACTTCTTTTGAGGCAGTGACTAAAACTGATATCGAAGCGTTTAAGAAGTTCTTCCACTTGATGTTAGATCAAGGGGTGTATTTAGCACCATCTGCGTATGAAGCTGGATTTACTTCTATTACTCATGACAATGCAGTTTTAGAAGATATCATCGCTGCAGCTAAAACTGCATTTAAGAAGTTATAAGAAGCGGAGTCAGAATTACATTCTGAGTGGATGGTCGTAACCATCCACTTGAATAATTTCTAGCTTCTTGCTCGATTTACCTGACTCTGGAATTTCCATGGCAGTGAGTTTGCCACCCCAGACGCAGCCTGTATCGAGGCCAATGACATTCCCATGCTGGAGCAGTCCTAGAGTGGACCAGTGCCCAAAGTAAATCAGGGTATCTTGAGTTTTTCGTTTAGGAGTTTTAAACCAAGGGATATAGCCTTTGGGACCATCCTCAAAGCCTTCCTTGCTCTCAAACTCCATCATGCCTGCTGGAGTGCAAAAACGAATACGGGTTAGTGCATTGGTGATAACGCGCAAACGTTCATATCCTTGAAGGGAATTACTCCACTTATTCGGGGTATTGCCATACATATTTGCTAGAAAATCTTTATAAGATTTTTTGCGGAGCACTTTTTCTACTTCTTGCGCGCATTCAATCGTTTGCTGCAGGTCCCATTGGGGTAGAACCCCAGCATGAACAGTAAGTACTTTTCCGTTACTCAGAGCCATTGGCCTATGGCGTAACCAATGCATTAACTCGGCTCTATCAGGTGCATCTAGAATGGGTTGTACGGTATCCAGCCCCTTAGTTTTTCGGATACCAGCATCTACTGCAAGCAAATGGAGATCATGATTCCCAAGAATGCATTCAATGCGTTGTTCTTCTTGTAATTTCTTGAGGTAGCGTAGGGTACCCAAGGAGTCAGGACCGCGATTGACAAGGTCGCCCAAAAAAATCATCTTGGATTGAACGGGTAGTTTTTTAACGAGTGTCTTCAAAGAGGGTGCACACCCTTGAATATCACCTACGGCATAGATCTTGCTCATGCCCTATCTTAAATCGGAAAGTGTCGGAGCCTACAACAAGTTAATCGGATGCACTTTCTGGACTAACCTTTTTGACAACGCTGTAGCGCACTAAGGTCTTTTTGCGTGCCTCATCATGGTTAACTACCGGCAGGGGATAGTCTCGCCCCAAAAGAATGCCGGCAGCCTCTAGTTCAATGTGACCAGCTTCCCAAGGTGCATGAATCGACTTCTTGGAGAGTTTTTCTAGTTGAGGCAAATACCGACGAATGAACTTTCCTTCGGGATCAAACTTTTGGGATTGGGTAATCGGGTTAAAGATGCGGAAGTAGGGTTGCGCATCACATCCCGAGGAAGAAGCCCATTGCCATCCACCATTATTAGAAGTCAACTCAAAATCGTTGAGGTGTTTTGCGAAATACAGCTCCCCCCAGCGCCAATCAATTCCTAAATCCTTGGTAAGAAAGCTGGCAACCACCATGCGTAGGCGGTTATGCATATAGCCACTTTGATTCAGTTGGCACATAGCAGCATCCACCAATGGATAACCCGTTTTGCCATCACACCAAGCTTTAAATAACTTCTTGGCAGTGGCACCACTTTCCCATTCGATATTGTCATAGTCTGGTTTGAAGGCTGCACCCTCAGCAAGGCGTGGGTGATTGGCCAGAATCATGAAATAAAAATCACGCCAGATGAGCTCGCTCAACCAGATCGTTGCACCCATACTGCCAGCAAGCATACGGCGGTGCGCTTCACGTACCAAGCCTCTAATAGAGAGCATGCCAAAGCGCAGGTGTGTCGATAAATAGCTCACGCCTTTGATTGCCGGGAAGTCTCGACCGATTTGGTATTGATCGATGCGGTTGAGGAAGTCCTCCAAGAAACTCTGGCCACCCTCAGATCCTGGCGGGAGATAAGTTTCAATACCTGTGGCGCAAAAGCCCATAGACTCTAGCGATGGAAAGGGCGTCTCTAATAATTTTGGGATAGCGGCTAACTGACCTTTTTTAGGATCGCAGTCATAAGCGGCAATATCTTTTTCTTTTAGTGTCTTAAGCCAATTATTTTTATAAGGCGTGAAGATGGAGAAGACGGTATTGGAGTTGGTGAGAATCTCTTTCTTCTCAAAGATGACCTGATCCTTGAAAGTTTCTAATTCAATACCAAGTTTTTCTAGTGATCTGGCAACAGAGGCATCGCGTGCAATTGCCGCTGGCTCATAGTCATGATTGGTGTAAACGGTGTTGACCCCCAAAGTCTCTGCAATTCTCGGAATGCACGTAGTGGGCCTGCCATACTGAACAATCAGTCCGCCACCTTGTTTACGTAATTGCGCATCGATTTGCTGCAGACCTTGCCAAATAAAGTCTACACGCCGATCATGCTTAAGGCCGCTTGCATCTAGATCTTCGGACTTTAGTGGATCCAGAATATCGGTATCGAAGATAAACGCTAGCCAAACTTGATCATTATTTTTTAGGGCGTGATGAAGCGCGGCATTGTCATACAGGCGTAAATCGCGGCGGAGCCAAACGAGAGCTTTTTTCATAGGCAACATCTTATGATCTATTGTCTAAAAGTGCTTGAATATGCGGAAATTTCTGTAAAATCGTACTTTATATGAACATGGCTAAAAAAGCCCCCGTGGGTCAAGCTTCAATACCCACCCAGACCTCCCAAGCTTCCGCTGTTAGGTCCTCAATTTCGTA
The DNA here is from genome assembly GCF_018688355.1 of Polynucleobacter sp. AP-Elch-400A-B2. Taxonomy (NCBI): domain Bacteria; kingdom Pseudomonadati; phylum Pseudomonadota; class Betaproteobacteria; order Burkholderiales; family Burkholderiaceae; genus Polynucleobacter; species Polynucleobacter sp. AP-Elch-400A-B2. The sequence continues at coordinate 233,608 of NZ_CP061317.1, forward strand.
TTCTGCTGATCATTTAGCAAACCAATTCTTGATTGCCATGCCTGGGATGGTCGATCCCAATTTTGCAGGTTCAGTTATCTATCTTTTTGAGCATACTGAACGGGGTGCGATGGGCTTGGTGATCAACCGCCCAACCGAGCTCGATATGGGCGCCTTATTTGAAAAAATTGAGGTCAAGCTGGAGGCTGAGCCTGTATCTGAGCAACCAGTCTATTTTGGTGGTCCAGTGCAAATTGAGCGTGGATTTGTCTTGCACGAGCCCACCGAAGAAGTGGCTTACAGCTCTTCCTTGGCCGTTCTAGGGGGCTTGACCATGACGACATCCAAGGATGTACTCGAGGCCGTGGCAACAGGCTCTGGGCCCAGTAAATTCTTAATGACCTTGGGTTATGCAGGTTGGAGTGCTGGGCAACTTGAGGAGGAGATTACTCTCAATGGCTGGATGAACGTCCCCCTATCCCAGAAGCAAATGGTTGAGATTATTTTTGATACCCCTTCTAGCCAGCGCTATGATCGGACGATGAGTCTATTGGGGTTTGATCCATCCCATCTATCTGGCGAGGCAGGGCATGCCTGAGGGTATCAAGAGGGGCGCAGAGTTGACGGTCATGGCTTTTGACTTCGGGACGCGACGTATTGGAGTTGCCGTTGGCAATACTCTGACCAAAGCCGGCCAGCCCTTGAAGATTATTGCGGAGCCATCTGAGGATGTGCGATTTAGAGCTATTGAGACCCTGATCAAGGAGTGGCAGCCAAATCAATTGGTGGTGGGGCTGCCTTGCCATCCGGACGGTACAGAGCATGAGATGAGTGCCAGGGCCCACCGCTTTGGTAATCAGTTGCACGGACGCTTTCAGTTGCCGGTGGAGTGGGTGGATGAGCGCTATACCTCTGCCGTTTTAGAGGGTGATCCTGATATGCGAGACAATTTGGATGCACAGTCTGCGGCCTTGATTTTGGAGCAGTATTTTCTTGAGAAGAATTGGATTGGTTGAGATGAATGCAGAGCAGTCCTATCTGAAATTACTAGAGACTTTGAGTCAGCGCAAAAAGGCTGGCGATGTATTTAAGTTGGCTGGTCTTGCAATGGGTGGGGCTTGGATTGCGGAGCGCCTAGCTGCAGATTTAATCCTTCCCCACTTTGGTGTCATTAATGTGGCGTTTCATCGGGATGACTATGCTGAGAAGGGCATGACAGCACTTCGAACCGCTAGCACCATGTCTACCCATCTCCCTTTTGAGGTGAATGGCGCAAACGTGATTTTGATTGATGACGTTTTGCTTACTGGTCGTACAGTTCGTGCTGCTCTGAATGAGTTGTTTGATTTTGGTAGACCGGCACGTGTCGAATTGATGGTTTTGGCTGATCGTGAGAGTCGTGAGTTACCGATCTCAGCAGATTTTGTGGGGGAGCAAGTGAGTATTTCAGAGAGTCAAATATTAGTTTTAGAAAAAGATGGTGCTGGCAAGTTTAGCTTTCAATTAGAGGGGCGTGCAGCATGAGCGGAACTATTAATCAACCCAGCAATTTTGTAAATCAATTTAATGCCGCTGGTGAGTTAACTCATTTGCTGACTTTGGAGGGCTTGCCAAAAGAACAAATTCTTCACATTCTCGATACCGCACAACAGTTTGTCAGCGTGACAGATCCTGCCCGAGAAGTAAAAAAAGTTCCACTGCTTCGTGGCAAGAGTGTCTTCAATCTGTTCTTTGAAAACTCCACTCGTACTCGTACTACTTTCGAGATTGCTGCTAAACGTTTATCAGCGGATGTCATTAATTTAGATATCTCTACATCCTCTACCGCAAAAGGTGAAAGTCTTTTAGATACGATTGATAACTTAGTGGCAATGCAGGCAGATATTTTTGTAGTGCGCCATAGCACCTCAAGGGCACCGATCGAGATCGCCCAACATGTGCCTGCACACGTTCACGTGGTGAATGCAGGCGATGGTAGCCATCAGCATCCTACTCAGGGCCTGTTAGATATGTACACAATGCGCCACTTCAAGAAAGACTTTAGTGGTCTCAAAGTGGCTATCGTTGGAGATATCGTACATAGCCGTGTAGCGAAATCTAATATCTGCGCCTTAAGAACCTTGGGCTGTTCGGATATTCGTGCGATTGGCCCTGAGAGTCTGTTGCCAAGTGATTTAGATATGCTGGGGGTAAAGGTATTCCATAGCATGGAAGAGGGTCTAAAAGGTGTTGATGTAGTCATGACCTTGCGCATTCAGAAAGAGCGCATGGAAGTAGGTCAAGTCCCAGAAGGAGATGCCTTCTTCAATCAGTATGGTTTAACGCCCACACGTCTTGCTTTGGCTAAGCCTGATGCCATCGTAATGCATCCAGGCCCTATGAACCGTAGTGTTGAAATTGATTCTGTTGTAGCCGATGGCCCTCAATCAGTCATTCTCAATCAGGTCACCTTTGGTATTGCGGTGCGGATGGCGGTGATGTCTATTGTGGCAGGCAATTAATTGCTTAAGAAATAATCCGCAATTTGCTGTTTAAAAATTCTTGGCTCATCTTGCAGCCATTTTCTATACACACCAAAATCTGCATAGTGTTTGGGGAAGTTTTCCATCACATCATTAGCAAGTTGACCAAAGGCTTCCACAAAATTTGGGGCGCCACTATCAAATTTGTATTGTGATGGTATTGGCAGATCAATTGCATTTCCAGCTGAACCCAATTCTCCAGTGATAAGGCAGCATCCATGCATAGCCGCTTCGCGTGGCATGCGATCTCTGCCAGGATGGTGACCAAAATCAATATACAGTTTTGCGCTATAGAGCTTTTCTGATAGTTGATTACGGTTTAAACCCTTGAGGGGGAGAAATTGCCACTGAGGGTAGTGTGCAATTAATTGCTGGGTGACTTTCCATCCCTTGGTTGGGTTATACAAAATAATATTCTTCTTGTGGTCAATTTTGTCTAGATATTTGTCTGTGAGGAAATCTTCATTGATTGAATCAATTAATGGAATGGGGTCGATACCGCAGGATTTTAGATATTGGGTTGAGTGCTCTGTCTGTGAGAAATGCAGGAGACTCTTTAGATTCTTGGCGCCACCCCAAGGCCTGCGCCCTTGAAGTACTCTTTTGAAGTAGCGGACACGATCATGCAGTGGCCAAATGTGTCTACGCTCTAAAAAGTTCTCTAGGGAAAGCCACCATAAAGCTGCCTTTGCATGCTTTACTTTGAGCGCGAGCATTGGATCCACTTCGGGAAAAATGATTAGATTGCCAGGTACGTCCTCATATGGGGCTGACTGAGTTTGGTAGTGCTCATAAGGTGCGGGTGGCTTTGCCGTTTCTGAGAATGGCAGGTAGCACAAATACGCCGGCAAGCCCAAGCTATTCATATGTGCAGTTAATTGATGAAGTGCTTCTGGACCCCCAGTAACAGCTCCCGCTGGGCAAACTACTAATATTTTTTTAAATTTATGCATCTAGGGATCAGTCATTCTCAGTTGATATTGTTTATGAACCCTGGGCGCCTAATTGACTATAGAAGCGCCAAGTATCTTCACACATTCTTTCAATTCCATGCTTTGCTTGCCAGCCCAAGACTGCTTTGGCCAAGCCTGAATTTGCATAATACTCTGCCAAATCCCCCGATCTTCGCTCTACAAGATCGTATGGAATTTTTTTACCGCTGACTTTTTCAAACGTGGCAATCATTTCAAGGACGCTATAGGGTTTTCCGGTACCTAGATTGACTGTAATTGCCCCTGGATTGCGCTCTAAGTAATCCAACGCCAACACATGGCCTATAGCTAAGTCGTCAACGTGAATATAGTCTCTGAGACCAGTGCCATCTGGAGTGGGGTAATCACTTCCGAAGACCTTTAAGCGCGGCAAAATGCCTAAGGCAATTTGACCAATATAGGGCATCAGATTATTTGGAGTTCCAACAGGGTTTTCTCCAATTAATCCTGATGAGTGAGCCCCCACGGGATTGAAGTAGCGCAAACAGGCTACTTTCAGTCCGGGATTCGCTTTTGCGCTATCCCCAAGTATTTCTTCTACCATGAGCTTCGTTCGGCCATAGACATTAATGGGGGCAGTAGGCATATCCTCTTGGTACTGCGAAGCCCCTGGTTCCCCATATACGGTTGCAGAAGAAGAAAATACAAAGGTATCTACTTTAGCCTTGAGTATTTCTTCTAGAAGGGTAATGCTGCCGGCCACATTATTGTCGTAATACTTGAGGGGTTGACTTTGGGATTCGCCAACCGCCTTCAGCCCTGCAAAATGAATGACTCCTGAAATCGAGTGATTGTTGAAAATTTTGGAAAGCAATGTCCGATCCCGGATATCTCCTTGATAGAAGACAGGGGTTTTAGAGCAAATTTTTTGGATGCTATTTAAGACTACTAATTTACTGTTGCAAAGATTATCCAGAATTACCACTTGATAACCGCCATCTTGGAGGGCTACTACAGTATGTGAGCCTATATATCCTGCTCCACCAGTAACCAGAATTGTCTTCATATTTTGTGAATTAAAAGTAAAGGGCTTTAAAGGTCCTAATGGTATTCTCTTTGCAATACATCTTCAGTGGGACTGAAAACACATTATTTAATGGGTATTTATTTAAATAATAATATCCTGCAGTTGACGGTTATATTTAAACCCTAAGATACCCATGAAAAACAGAATAAACCTCGCCTATATAAATCTAGATTGGTTAGTAATTTTGTGTGTTTTTATGTTCCCAGTGACGTTTCTGACTGTTCGTCATGGTGTCCATGTTTCCTTATTCGCTCTTGCACTTCTTGCTATGTATCACTTCTTGAGCGGAAAATCACCTAGGATGCAGTTGAATTACCCGCTCGATGCCGTGATTCTTCTAACATTTTCGGGGTTGTTTATATCGATATTGCTGTCTCAGGTATTCCGTGGGGTCATACACTTTGCGGCATTTGATGGGCCATCTCGTCTTTTGACTGCGGGAGTGGTCTTCTTATTTATCAGGCATCTCAATATTCCATACATCAAAGTTTTGAGCATTGCTATTCCAGTCGGATTGATTTGTGTATTTTTAAGCGTGCAATTAAACCCAGGTGCGTATTGGGGCGGGCGTTATGCCACTTATTTTGTTGACCCCAATACTTTAGGATCCCAAACATTCATTCTTGGCCTCCTATCCTTTTTGATGATTGAATGGAGTAGAAAAAAATCCATGGGAATAATCGTGTTGCAAGTTCTTGGTGGGTTGCTCGGCCTATATATCTCCGTTGGCTCTGGCTCACGCGGCGGCTGGCTAACTGCCCCCTTTATTCTTTTAGTTATTTTATTTCTGAGATTGGGGGACATTGCACATGCTAGCCAATCTCAAAAGCAGAAAATGTGGCTACAAACAATTGCAGTTTGTGTTTCTATCTGCATAGTATTTTCAATGGGATTTTATCTTTCAGAGAGGCTATCTACTCGAATCATTAGTGGTTATTTTGAAATCCTCAATTGGATTAGTGGTGCAAATTTAGATGGTTCTGCTGGTATTCGTCTTAGCATGTGGAAGATTTCGCTGCAGCTTGCAATGCAACATTTATGGTTTGGCGCTGGTGAGGTTGGCATTGGCAATCTACTTGTCGGAAGTTATCTGGATATCCCTGCAAATAAAATAGCAATTCATGATATGACTGTTGCCGGACCTCATAGCGATATTCTGAGCAAGTTAGTATCTACAGGCCTCTTTGGATTGGTCGCCTACTTAAGTCTCTTGCTCGTACCATTCTCTATTTTTTGGAAGTATCGCAACGCATTGGATTTGAACGTAAAGCAGGCATCTAGAATTGGTCTTTTTTATATTACTGGCATATTTATTGCTGGACTATCTAATGAGCAGTTATCCCTCAAGTACTTGTGTACTTTTTATGGCTTGATGGTTGCCGCTTTACTGGCTCAAGTGCTTTTTAAGTCTTCAGCTCTAGAGCCGACTCGCCAAGCTTCAGTGGTCTAAGTGGGTTAGGTCTAATGGAGATGAATTTAAATGTGGATGATGCAAAAGTCATTCTATTTTCTGATTCCTCTATGAATATTGGCGGTCAAGAGTTGCAAGCATTGCAACAAATGCGCTCACTCAATAGCCTCGGGTATAAAACAATTTTGCTTTGCAAGCCCAAGAGTGCAATTTCTGTTCGTGCTAGAAGCGACGGTATCGCGGTTCAAGAAATTCCTTTCCGAAACGCTTTTCATATACCTAGTTTGAAGCAGTTATTTGCCTTGGTAAAAGAAAAAACCCCAGTCACCATATTTTGTCACGGTAGTCATGATGCACTGATTTGCGCGCTAGTTGGAATGGTGCAAGCGTTTCGGACGGGTAAGCGTGCCCCAGTCTTTCGTGTAAAAACCTTTCAACATGGGTATCCCCTATCTTTTGCGTACAACTATCTCTTTTCGGGAACGGTCATTCCTAGTCACTATCTACGCTCACGTTTTTTAGTAAACCCTGCTATCAACCCCAATAAACTCCGGGTGGTTTATCCAGGAATTGATTTTTCAGCGCTTGATAGTGCACCAGAACAGTTGCCCGATGATGTCTTGAATTGGCTTGCTTCACGTCCTGGTCCAGTGATATCGCACGGTGCAATTCTGAGGGGCGAAAAAGGGCACAGAACCATTTTGAGGGCTCTTGTCAAGGTTAAGAAGGTGATCCCCAATGTGCGCTATTTAATTGCCGGAGAAGGTCAAGACAAGCCACTACTAGAGACTGAGATTGCAGAACTTGGTCTTAGTGAGAGCGTGCTGTTAACGGGGATATTAAAAAAGATAGCGCCATTACTAAGAAGGAGTGATTTAGCTGTTTTACCTTCTTTAGTTGAACCTCTGGGTATGTTCCAAATCGAGGCACAATATTTAGAGGTGCCGACAATTGCCAGCAGAGTGGGCGGCATTCCAGAAACAATGCTAGATCAGGAGACTGGTCTCTTGATTGAGCCTAGCAATGTTGAGCAGTGGGCTAATGCCATCATTTGGATGCTATCTAATCCAGAGCCTGCAAGGCAAATGGCAAAAGCAGGAAGGCAAATGGTTGTTGAGAAATTCTCTCTCAATGCCAATACTAAAAGTCTTATTAGCTTGCTTGAAAAGGCTTAATTAAATCCATTCAAAAGCATTATTTTTTCTGAGTCCGTGTATGGACATACCATGTTCTTTGAGCTCGCTTCTGCTCGCCTCTGTCTGGTGTTTTTTAGTTTGAATCTTGGTTAACTTTCTTTGTACCCAGCTCTGATTCAGTAGTTTGTAGTTGTAGCGATTCGCTAAGCCATCTTTTTCTGCGAGCCCTCTTTCTTGTTTCATAGCAGTTTGGGTAATCGAGCCAAAGTGATGCAACCACGATGCACCAGTAATTGCGGTTTGAATATTCGACTTCTTGAGCTCATTGAAGAACAAAGTATCTTCATAGCCGAGGAGTTTAGGAATTGGCTGAAAATAACCTACATCCATCCAGACCGATTTATGAATAGCGAGGCACACCGCATGCTTGCTGCCAAAGCGATGTGCATCCTTCATTTCTGCCGTAGCTTTTAGATTGAACGCTTCAAAGTCATAGTCTAGCGGCCCTTCAATTAATGCTGGGCTAATGACTTTGAGATTATTGGATTCTGCAGCGTGAATGAGGTTCTCAATCCACAGGGGTGATACGAGAACATCATTATTCATGATGATGCTCCATTCGCTTTGTAGTGCGAGCGCCCCTTGATTCCAAGCAGTTCCACACCCTAGGTTGGTGGAGTTCAGGATTCTTCCGCCTAACGGCAGTGTTGCAAGGTAATCGCGAGTCCCGTCAGTTGAGTGGTTATCCACCACTACGAGCCGATCCAATGGGGTGCCATGCCTTACCATGCTATCAATGCACATTTTGGTGTATTCAACAGAGTTGTAGCAGGCAAAAGTTAGGCTGTATTTATTGGGGTTCACGATTCAATGGGGTAATGTTTTGTTAAAATGCGCTTATAAGCAATGGTTCTTGATTTTATAGATTTAGTCTTAATTTAAGAAAACCACTGGTTACTCTTATCGTATTACATTTCGCACTTCATTTATTGGTAAATCATGATTTTAATAACAGGTGGCGCCGGCTTTATTGGAAGCAATTTCGCCCTTGATTGGCTTGCCAATCCTATGGCTGAAGGTGTGATTAATCTCGACAAGCTGACTTATGCAGGTAACCTGGCTAATTTAGCGACTCTGAAAGATGACTCCCGCCATATTTTTGTTCATGGGGATATTGGCGACAAAGAGTTAGTTGCCGGCTTGTTAAAAGAGCATCAGCCTCGCGCCATTCTCAACTTTGCTGCAGAGAGTCATGTGGATCGATCTATTCACGGTCCTGCTGAGTTTGTGCAAACCAATATTCTAGGTACCTTCAACCTACTGGAGTGCGCAAAAGCATATTGGAATGGCTTGGATGAGTCTTCCAAGAAAGCATTTCGCTTTCATCACGTCTCTACGGATGAGGTGTATGGATCTTTGTCATCCACCGATCCTGCTTTTACTGAAAAAAATGCTTATGAGCCCAATAGCCCCTATTCCGCATCAAAAGCAGCATCAGATCATTTAGTGCGCGCTTGGTATCATACGTATGGTTTCCCAGTTGTGACTACCAATTGTTCCAATAACTATGGCCCTTATCACTTTCCAGAGAAGTTGATCCCGCTGGTAATTCTTAATGCGCTGAATAGTAAGCCATTACCAATCTACGGTGATGGTCAGCAGATTCGGGATTGGCTTTATGTTGGTGACCATTGCTCTGCTATTCGCGAGGTGCTTGCTAAGGGTAAATTAGGTGAGACCTACAACATTGGTGGTTGGAATGAAAAAGCCAACATCGATGTTGTTAAAACAATCTGCGCGATTTTGGATGAGCTAAAGCCGCGTCCTGATAACAAGTCCTATGCGGATCAAATTACTTTTGTTACAGACCGCCCTGGGCATGATCGCCGCTATGCGATTGATGCTAGCAAGGTAGAGCGGGAGTTAGGCTGGCGGCCTGCAGAGACATTTGATACCGGGATTCGTAAGACAGTGCGGTGGTATTTGGATAATCCACCCTGGGTAGAGTGTGTTGTCAGCGGCAGCTATCGTGACTGGTTGCAGAAGCAGTACAGCTAAACCGCATAAGCCCCCAATGAATATCCTGATATTTGGTAAAGATGGTCAATTAGGTAAAGCGTTTCAAGTGTTATTGGATTCGTTGCTACCCACTTTGGCGGAGCAGCCTAACATTCAATACGTTGGTCGCGTTGAATGTAATTTATCTGATGCTGCTAAATTAAATTCCCTCTTAAATCAATTTCATCCTCAGCTGATTATTAATGCCTCAGCTTACACCGCTGTTGATAAGGCGGAGACTGAGTCGGAATTAGCATTTGCAGTGAATGCAACGGCACCTGCCCTGATGGCACAATATGCAGCAGCGCACGAAGCTAGCTTTTTGCATTACTCCACAGATTATGTTTTTGATGGCGAGAAGTATGGCTTTTATTTAGAGGATGATATTCGCAATCCTCTCGGTGTTTATGGCAAGAGTAAGGCGGCTGGCGAAGAAGCGATTGCTCAAGCATTTGTAACCAGTTCCTCAAGAGGCACCGGTCAATACGCGATCTTTAGAACCAGCTGGGTATATGGAGATGGCGGTAATTTCATTCGTACAATTTTGCGTCTAGCAAAAGACCGGGATGAGTTGAAGGTAATAACTGACCAGCATGGTGTCCCTACTAGCGCCGAGTGGCTTGCCCAAGTGAGTTTAGGTTTGGCAATGAATGCAAAAGGGCGCTTGGACACATTCCCGTCCGGCATCTATCATGCTGTTCCAGCTGGTGAGACAAGTTGGTATGGTCTAGCCCGCTGGGCTGTGCAAGCTGCTTTAGATGCTGGGGTGCCGTTGAGGACACTCCCTCATGCTGTCAAGCCCATTCCTGCGGCGGAATACCCTTTGCCAGCCCCCCGGCCCATGAATTCACGGATGTCGACAGATAAGCTGGCAAAGGTCTTTGGAGTTCAGGGCGATATGTCAAAATTAGAACTATTAAATCAGCCCTGGGATGGAGCCGTTCGCGCCTATGTCCACAATTTGGCTAAAGATGGACTTATCTAAAGAGAGTGCTATGGCAGTAAATCAGATGAATCGCAAAGGTATTATTTTGGCAGGAGGCTCTGGCACTCGTTTGTATCCTGTGACTCAGGCTGTTTCTAAGCAGTTAATGCCTGTGTATGACAAACCGATGGTGTACTACCCATTAACTACGCTGATGCTTTCAGGCATTCGAGATATATTATTAATCTCAACACCGCATGACACTCCGCGATTTGCAGAGTTGCTTGGCGATGGCTCGCAATGGGGTTTAAATATTGAGTATTGTGTACAACCTTCCCCTGATGGCTTGGCGCAAGCATTTACCTTGGGCAAAAACTTTGTTGGTAATAACCCAAGTGCATTGGTATTGGGTGACAATATTTTTTATGGCCATGAACTGGTCGATCAGCTTGATAGTGCTCATGCGCGCACTAGCGGCGCAACTGTCTTTGCTTATCACGTTACGGATCCAGAGCGTTATGGCGTTGTCGAATTTGATAAAGATTACAAGGCACTTTCGATTGAAGAAAAACCGCTAAAACCTAGAAGTAGTTATGCGGTAACAGGCCTTTATTTTTACGACAATCAGGTGTGCGATATTGCTGCCTCAATTAAGCCTAGTGCCCGTGGCGAGTTAGAGATTACGGATGTTAATCGTGCCTATCTTGAAAAAAATGAATTGAGCGTAGAAATTATGGGTCGTGGTTTTGCGTGGCTAGATACTGGAACGCATGATTCATTATTGGACGCAGCAGGTTTTATTGCTACCTTACAAAAACGTCAAGGCCTTATGGTCGCTTGCCCTGAAGAGATTGCCTATCGCCAAGGCTGGATCAGCGCCGAAGATGTTCTTAAAGTTGCTGCTCAACTGAGCAAGAATAGCTATGGTCAATACCTAAGTAAGATTGTGAACGAGCTCAACACCTCCGGCCAAGCCGTTTCCTTATCGCACAAGAAGATGATTGGATGAACGCAACTTCCAAGCTATTAGTTACGCCAACAGCCATTCATGATGTGCTGATTATTGAGCCTAAAGTATTGGGTGATGAACGGGGTTGGTTTACTGAATCCTTCAATTCACAAGACTTCTCCCTGGCCACTGGTTTAAATGTCGACTTTGTTCAGGACAACCACTCTTTTTCTCGCCAATGGACTTTGCGTGGTTTACATTACCAACTAGAGCAGACGCAAGGTAAGTTGGTGCGCGTTGTAGCTGGTAGCGTGTTTGATGTTGCTGTGGATATTCGCAAAGATTCACCAAGCTATGGGAAGTGGGCGGGTGTTGAGTTAAGCGCACAAAACCACAAGCAAATGTGGATTCCTCCTGGCTTAGCTCATGGTTTCTTGGTTCTATCTGAGGTGGCCGAGTTTCTGTACAAGACTACTGACTACTATCATCCCCAAAGTGAAGTCTGTCTAGCATGGAATGATCCTGGTGTTGGTATCCAATGGCCACTACCTCAGGGCATGGCTCCTAATATGAATACCAAAGATTCGGCTGGTTTATCGTGGGATGCTGCCCCCAAGTTCTAACTGAATTTAGGTGCATTTTCAAAAGATAAGATAATGCCCGCATGAGCGTCTCTCCTAAAATTCTTCTGGTAAAGCTATCCTCTCTTGGGGATGTATTACATAACTTGCCGATTGTGTGGGATTTGCGTTCGCGTCTACCGGATGCTCAAATTGATTGGGTTGTGGAAGAGGGATATGTCCACCTACTCACCCCACTTTTATCTCGAGATGGTTTTAGAGGTGTCGATCGCGTAATTCCTTTTGGACTTCGTCGCTGGAAGAAAAATCTTTTTAGCTTGGCAACCTGGAAAGAGTTTTTTTCATTTAGAAAAACACTTCAATCCACCACCTATGACATTTTGATCGAAACACAGGGCCTACTTAAATCTGCCATCGTTTGCTCCCTGGCTAAAAAAAGATCTGGTGCCGTAGTTGCAGGTCTTGCTAATGCAACTGAGTTTTCTGGATACGAGTCCTTGGCTAGATCTTTCTATAATCAGTCAGTCCAAGTGCCAGCTCAGTGCCATGCTGTAGACCGTTCGCGTTGGGTCATGTGTTCTTCATTAGATTGGTCTTTAATAGAGCGTGGTGATGCGCCACAGTTTTATCCCTCACAATTTATATCCAGCATTCCAAAGAGCACTGTTGACGGATTGATTGCGCCATATGTCTTATGCTTTCATTCGACTGCTAGAGAGGCTAAGCGTTGGCCCAATAGTCATTGGATTGAATTTGGTAATGCACTTTCTGCTCTTGGATATCAAGTCGTGTTTCCATGGGGCAGCGCTGCAGAAAAAACTATCAGTCAATTGCTTGCTGCCAAAATAGCTAACGCTTTTGTACCACCTGCGTTTTCTATTGGGGATGCATTCTCCGTAATTTCGGGTGCTGCTTTAACGGTAGGTGTGGATACAGGTCTGACGCATTTAGCGGCAGTACTCAATAAACCTACGGTAGAGATTTATTGCGACTCACCGCGCTGGAAAACCGAAGGTTATTGGTCTGAGCGCATTGCTAATGTGGGTGATATTCAAGATCCACCAAGTGTTCAAGAGGTTCTTGACGTATCTTTGAAACTTCTAAAGTAAGTTCTTAGCGCAGCAGGGCGTTAATCGAAATCAAATCTTCGTCTGATAATGTAGCTGCGTGGGCTTTCAATCTAATCGCATTCAGAATGGTGTTGTAGCGCGCCTGTTGCAGTTGTGAGCGGGTAGTAATGAGCGTATCTAATGCAATGAGCACATCAATATTAATCAGCGTCCCCACTTGAAATCCTAACTTACTGGATTCCAGTGCAGAGTTAGAAGATCGCTCTGCTGCTTCATAGGCTTTAACACTAGCTAGACCCCCGTAAAATCCGGTAAACGCAGTTCTCGTATTTTGGGCTGCAGTGCGCCGAGCATTATCGTAACTAGCTTTAGCGGCATCGAGCAAGGCTGCATTCTGACGAATGACGGAACTATTAAATCCTCCCGAAACCAGCGGGATTGTCATTTGCAGGGCAATAGTATTGTTGTAAATATTGGTGTTTGCAGGTGTGTAGCTATTAGCGCTACCATTTGCAGTGTTGTAGCCAGCTGTTCCAACAAAATTGACAGAGGGATAATTGAGCGCTTGCGAACCACGGTAAGTGCTCTCAGCAAGACTGACGGATAGTTGACCAGTCAATACATTAAAGTTTGCAGTCTCTGCCTGCTGGATCCAATCATCCAGAGTTTGGCCTTTTGGTAGTTGTGGGTTAACACTTTCCGCAATCGGAATGCCGCTACTATCTTTATTTTTGGAGCGAGGATCTTTTAAGACTCCATCAATCTTTGCTTCTTTAATTAGTGGTCGTAGCGTACCTACTGGGCGCCCAGTGAGCTGCTCCAACACGCCACGCTTGACTACTAAATCAGCTTGCGCACCAATCTCTTGGGAGTTGGCAAGATCTAATGCTGCTTGTGCTGTGTTGACATCAACAATGGTGGCTAAGCCAGCATCAAATTTAGCTTGTGCGATCTCAAGTTGTTGTTTGATGAGACTTTTCTTATTACGAAAAAGTTCTACGTTATCTTGGCTGGTGAGTGCATCAAAGTAAGCTTGTGAGACTCTCAATATGAGATCTTGTTGCGCCAAATAAAAACGCATGTCTGCAATCTTGGTATTGAGGTCACCTTGTTTGGATGCCTCAAATGCTGCCAAATTAAAAACAGGTTGTGTGAGAGTTACGGTATAACCCTTTTGATCAAAAACGCGAGAGTTACCTGAGAAGCTTGTTAAGGCAGATCCATTGGTTGCATGTTGGTAGTATCTAGTTCCAATTGGAGTTGCGCTTGCTTGAGGTAGCAAAAGAGATAAGCCTTGCCAATAGAGTTCTTTGCTTGCCTGGTAGTTAAAACGTGCCGCGTTGAGGACTGGGTCGCTAAATGCAGCCTCTTGATATAGTCGAACGAGGTCTGAAGCCTGCACGGCAGGGTTGGCTGCACCATTTCCATTGAGGTTTGAGGGTGCGGCAGAAGTCGGTATAGCCTGCTGAGGGGTACGCACCATTTGTGGGGGCATATCTAGCCCAATTAAGGCTGGAGCGCTCATCGGGGTAGGTAGCGATGGCTTTGCCCCATTGGCAACCTGCCCAAAGGTGTTGGTTGACGTCGCGCTAAGTCCTAGTGCTTGGCACAGGATTAAGCCTAGGGTACTGAGTTGCGAGAGACGAAAACGGGGCGGGGTCATCTAATTTAGTTACTTTTTATATGCCATGAAGTTTAAGGCTTATTTGAGTAAAACGCCTCAATTGAAGCTCATTTTGCCAAATCCTCTGCTTGACTTCATCTATCTATAAAATTGGGGCTATGGATCTAATTTTGCTAGGTAAAGCAGTAATACTGGGAGTTGTGGAGGGCTTAACGGAGTTTTTGCCAATCTCTAGTACGGGACACCTGATTTTGGTGGGTGATTTGCTCGACTTCAATGATGAGCGGGGGAAGGCCTTCGAGGTCATTATCCAGTTTGGTGCCATTTTGGCGGTGTGCTGGGAGTTCCGAGCCAAGCTCTGGAAGGTGACCTCTACTATCAAAACAAGTGCAATCTCTCGGCGCTTTGTAATGAACCTATTGATTGCCTCGATTCCGGCGATGAGTCTGGCCTTTCTATTTGGCAAGCATATTAAGGCTGTCTTGTTTGCCCCCATTCCGGTTGCTAGCGCTTTTATCGTAGGGGCGCTAGTCATCTTTTGGGCTGAGAAACGTCAGAAAACAGTCACTGTGACTAAAAATCATATCCAGTCGGTAGATGAGCTCACTCCTTTGGATGCATTGAAGGTGGGCTTAGCTCAGTGCGCTGCTTTGATACCAGGAACCTCTCGCTCTGGAGCAACCATTATTGGCGGAATGTTATTTGGCTTACCACGCGCAGTAGCTACGGAGTTCTCATTCTTCTTGGCTATTCCAGTCATTGGCGGGGCTACTGCCTATGAGTTGCTTAAGCTTTGGAAGAGTCCCATCTCTTTATCTGGGGACTTTACTTGGGCAATTATTGTCGGTTTTATTGCTGCTTTTGTATCCGCTTTTATTTGCGTGCGTTGGCTGATTCATTATGTTGCTGGACACAACTTCATTCCTTTTGCTTGGTATCGAATCATCTTCGGTGTGCTGGTATTGTTGAGCGCATATAGCGGTTTAGTTGCTTGGTCACATTGAGATAGCTCTTATCAATATTAATAAAGATCGACTGGAAAACTGATGGATATATCAATAGACGCAATTACGAACAATATTCAATTAGCTCTTGCCCCAGTATTCCTATTGACTGCAGTGGCTACGTTAATTAACGCAATCTCTGCTCGCTTGGCTCGTTCTGTCGATCGTATGCGGGCCATTCAGCACCGTATTCAGGAAGGCGGAATTCAGGATCAAGTTTTACTGAGTCATATGATGAAAGAGGCTAATGAGGCAAAAGTTCGAGGTCGTCTATGTACTGCTGCCATTTTCTTTGACGTATTAAGTGGCGTGTTTATTTCACTTACCGTACTAGAGCTATTTTTCTTTCAAGCGGGTGCAGTCCGATCTTTGCAAGCAACTTATGTAATCTGGACTTTTGTACTCGGTCTGGTCTCCTTTATGACTTCGCTCTCTATCGTTTTGAGTGAAGTGGTTTATGCTTATCGTTCAGCTAGCTGGAATACCCCTTTTCCAAAATAAAATTATGCAAAATTACAATCGCAATAAAAAAATTCTCATTACTGGTGGCGCCGGATTTCTGGGCTCACACCTTACCGAGAAACTCCTAAAAGAGGGCAATGAGGTTTTGGTTGTTGATAACTTCTTCACGGGTACCAAGCAAAATTTAGCTCACCTCTTAGGTAATCCCAATTTGGAGCTTGTGCGTCACGATGTAACCTTCCCGCTTTATGTAGAAACTAATCAGATCTACAACTTAGCTTGTCCAGCTTCACCGGTGCACTATCAATACGATCCCGTGCAGACAACTAAAACTAGCGTCCATGGTGCTATTAATATGCTTGGATTGGCAAAAAGAACTAGGGCGCGTATTTTGCAAGCATCTACCAGCGAGGTTTATGGTGACCCAGAGGTGCATCCACAGCCAGAAGAGTATTGGGGCAAAGTAAATCCGATTGGTATTCGCTCCTGCTATGACGAAGGCAAGCGCTGTGCAGAAACCTTATTCTTTGACTATCACCGACAGCATCAACTAGATATCAAAGTAGTGCGTATTTTTAATACCTACGGTCCACGTATGCATCCTAATGATGGACGCGTGGTGAGCAACTTCATTGTGCAAGCCCTTAAGGGTGAAGACATCACGATTTATGGTGATGGTCAGCAAACGAGAAGCTTTTGCTATGTCGACGATCTGATCGATGTCATGGTCAAAATGATGAACTCCGAGGAAGGCTTTACTGGCCCAGTCAATATTGGCAATCCAGGTGAGTTCACCATGCTGCAGTTGGCTGAAACAATCCTCAAACTCTCGGGCAGTAAGTCGAAAATTATTCACCAAGATTTGCCATCAGACGATCCGAAGCAGCGCAAGCCTAACATTGATCTAGCCAAGGATAAGTTAGGTTGGCAGCCTAAAGTAAATTTAGAGGATGGCCTCAAAGAAACAATTGCGTACTTTAAGGGCATTGTCAAATAGATCTATTTAGATAATCTTCCTCTACTATTAAATAGCCGCCTTGCAAGTCAATATAAAAAAAATTGCTAAGCTCATTGCCGCAAAGAAGTGGGGTGCTGCTAGTAGCTTATTTTCTGAATTGACATATCCATTGGCAACCTCAATGGGCGAGGGAGATTTATCCAAATCTTATACTGGAGTTCAATGGGTTTTGAGGGGTAAAGAGCATTGTGAATTTATCTTTGATCGATCTCTGCCAAAGGATAGGAGTCAATTCTTTCTCACTAGGTTAATCTTGATGCTGCCATTAATAAAGGCATTTCATACCTCGCAATATTTTCATGAGAGCGCGATATTTATCAATCTTGATGATTTAGCTAATGACGTTGGATTGGCTTTATGTTCGAACAGGGATGATTCCATCTTAGTTCCAGACACTGATTTCTTAAGCTCAAATGGCTATCTAGAAACTAGACTTGAATTTATGGTGAGCTCACCTTCATGGGCTATGCGTAAGCCTTTGGCATTCTGGCGTGGCAATACCACGGGGATCAGGGTTGGTGAGCATTGGCGGGGTCTACCACGACTTCAGTTATGTGAACTAGTCAACAGCACTCCTCATCAGGAAATTTTTGATGTCGGTATAAGCTCTTTTGCTCAAATATCTCCAAAAGAGGCGAGGGAAGTGCAAGCTTTGGGATATGCGAAAGATTTTGTACCAATGACCTCTAGCGCTCGATATAAATATCAAATCGACATCGATGGAAATACAAATGCTTGGTCTGCGCTTTTTCAGAAGTTATTATCCGGATCGGCGGTATTAAAAATTGCCTCGCCACATAATTTTAGACAGTGGTATTACGATGAGTTAATACCGTGGGTAAATTATGTCCCCGTGAAATCAGATATGTCTGATTTGATTGAGAAGATTCATTGGTTAATTGATCATGATGATGAAGCGATGCAGATAGGCACGCATGGTAGAAACTTAGCGTCAAAGTTGACCTATGACGAAGAATTAAACAAAGCGCTTATCAATATTCATAAAGCATTGAAATAAATTGACCATAGCCAATTCCAATCAAAAAGATAGCCCTAGATTTGAGCGTATCCGTTCTTTTGTATTGAGGGCTGGTAGAACCACAGCTGGTCAACAACGTGCCATAGAGGAATTGGGCCCCCAGTTTTTAATTCCGTTTCAAGAAACTGTTTTAGATCTAGTGCAAGCATTTAATGGTTCATCCCATCCTAAGATATTGGAAATTGGTTTTGGCATGGGTGAGACCACTGCCAAAATTTCTGCCCTGCGCTCTGAGGATGATTTCTTGGCAATTGAAGTCCATCCTCCGGGGGTGGGCGCTTTACTAAAGTTGATTGGTGAGAATCACCTGACCAATTTACGTTTGATTCGTCACGATGCTGTTGAGGTTTTGGAAAAAATGCTCACCCCGAATTCTTTAGACGGCATCCACATTTATTTTGCAGATCCTTGGCACAAGAAGCGCCATCACAAGCGCAGATTAATCCAATCAGAGTTCGTCAAGTTATTGGTTTCTCGCTTAAAGCCTGGAGCCTATTTGCACTTGGCAACGGATTGGCATAACTATGCGGAGCAAATGCTTTTAGTCTTAAATGCTGAATCTAGCTTAGTGAATACCTCGATCGAGCAAATGAACATTGAAACTTTTTCTGCGGCCGATGTTGCAAGTGATCTTGAGCTTGCTAAAGAGTCTTTTAAGGAATTTAAACCCACTCTTAAACAACTTGATGCCAAACATCCTGGATATGTAAAGAGGCCTACATATAGGCCGATTACCAAGTTTGAAAACCGCGGGATTAACTTAGGTCATGGAGTGTGGGACTTGGTTTATAAAAAGAATTAAAACCAATCACCCGGAGCAAGACCTTAACTATTCGCTTGACCAGCCTGAATTTCAGTACTACGTAACTGTTGGGCTAAGAGATCCAATACGCCATTGACGTATTTATGGCCATCAGTGCCACCAAAGGTTTTAGCTAATTCCACCGCCTCATTAATAGCCACTTTATAGGGAACAGCTAAATCAATAGCTAGTTCGTATGTGCCAATCAAAAGGGCGGCATGCTCTACAGGAGATAGTTCATTGATGGGGCGATCGAGTGCTGGAGTAATGATGCTCTCTAGTTCGTCGGTGCGCTCTAGGACGCCAGCAAAAATACCCTGAAATAAATCATGTTGGCAGCGACGAAAGCCAGGATCTTCAGCTAACTGCTTCGCTATTGCCGCAGCATTCGGAAGGCTGCCTGCGCGGCGCATCACTAGACTTTGATAAACGCCTTGTAAGGCATATTCACGGGCGCGACGACGTGGTGTGAGTGAGCGCTTAGGTGCGCTGGTTGCACTCGGTGTACCGGGTGTTGTCTGTGTGCTGGGGATATTTTTATTCATCTTGAGGGATTACTCTTCTGAAGGATTGATTTCAAAATCAATATCGGGAGTAAGGGCCAAAGCTAGGTTGGCCATTTCAACAACTGCTCTTGCGCAGTCTGCACCCTTTACCTGAACACGAACCTGAGCTTGCTCATCCGTCTCGCAGGTGAGAACACCATTAGCGATCGGTAGTCCAGACTCAAGGCAAACACGGGTAATGCCAGCGCCAGACTCATTCGATACGAGTTCAAAGTGATAAGTCTCGCCACGGATGACGGCGCCTAGCGCAACCAAGCCATCGAACTCGCCTGTTTCGGCAAGCTTTTGTAGTGCGAAAGGAATTTCGAGTGCACCCGGCACGGTGACTAATTTGATGTCAGATTGCGACACACCCAGTTTGATCAACTCTTCAATGCAAGCGGTAGTCAGCGCAACGCAATGCTCTTCGTTGAAGCGTGCTTGCACAATGCCTACGCGCAGATCTTGGCCATTGAGGTCGGTGACTAGTACGCCTACTGCAGATTCGTCGTTACTTGTGTTCATGATGCTTTCTGAAAATGCTTATGAATTAGATTTAAATGGGGTGTAGCCAGTTACTTCAAGTTTGTATCCGGAAAGGCTAGGCACTGGGTTGGGATTAGCGAGCAAACGCATTTTTCCAACGCCGATATCTTTGAGGATTTGAGCGCCGATTCCATAACTACGGAAATCGGTTTTGCGAGCCAATGGCTTTTCTGCTGTTTCGGCATGACTGCCATTGAGTTTATGAAACTGTGCCAACCAATCTACATCATTAGGTGCTGCAATGCCTGAAGCATTCAGCAGAACCGCCACCCCAGAAGGTGCAGCCGCTAACTTCTGTAAAGCTTGAGCCAAAGGCCAGGAGTGCGTACTGACATTCGAGTCTAGGAAATCTAATACTGTGACGGGTTCATGAACGCGGACTAAAGTTTCTTCAGTCTCTACAGGTTTGCCATGAACTAGCGCCAAATGCATGCATGAGCTTGGTGTATCGCGGTAGATGATTCCCTGAAACTTACCCCAAGGAGTAGTGAACTCACGTTCACCCTCGCGCACAACAATGCTTTCATGCTGGCTACGGTATTGAATCAGGTCGGCAATACTGCCAATTTTTAATTGATGCTCTTTTGCAAATTCGAGCAAGTCTGGCAATCGCGCCATGCTGCCATCATCTTTCATGATTTCGCAAATGACGGCGGTGGGTGAGCAACCAGCCATCGCAGCCAAATCACATCCAGCCTCTGTATGACCAGAGCGGATCAACACGCCACCGGGTTGTGCCATTAAAGGAAAAATATGGCCGGGCTGAACTAGATCATTCGACTTGGCATTTGCGGCAACGGCCGTCTTGATTGTGTGGGCACGATCTGCAGCTGAGATCCCAGTAGTCACACCACTGGCCGCCTCAATCGAAACAGTGAAATTAGTCCCCATCGAAGTGCCGTTGTCCCGCACCATTAGCGGCAGATTGATTTGTTGGCAGCGCTCACGAGTCAAAGTCAGGCAAATCAAACCACGACCATGCTTGGCCATGAAATTAACAGCCTCTGGAGTGACATGATCGGCAGCAAGCACTAAATCACCTTCATTCTCGCGATCTTCTTCATCGACCAGAATGACCATCTTGCCGGCTTTGAGCTCGGCAACGATTTCTTCTGTAGAGGCGAGGTTATTTTGCATAGCCCTCTATTTTAAGCTGAGGAGAGGGTTTTGGGCTTTCGCCCCGATCCTACGACCAATATTCAAGCAATATCCAGATTTTCTGACAGTGAGCACCCATGAAAGGCCTATTTTTACCTCTCTAGTCTGAAGAAAATGAGCTGTGCTGATCCTTATTCAAAAATCCAAATCTCCCCTTAAATCAAATGCCATGACTAATGGATTCATCCTATTGGAGGTTCTGGTTGCAATGAGTCTTATCGCAAGCAGTTGGATGGGTTTAAGCAATATCTATCAGGGGATGATTTTGCGCTTGGGTCAAATAGAGGAAAAAAGAGTGGAACTCAGAAAAGAGATGGACAGGCATGAGCTCGCCATATTGACTGCTGCGCAATCAAATAACTCAAACCAAATTTCACGAAAGTTAACGGATGAATCTATTGGAATGTCTCGTCGGTCTCACCCTGTCCCTAGTCCTGGTCGCACCTCTCATAAAAAATAGTGGTGAGTTTATCGCTAAGCAAATTCAGTATGAAAAATCACAGTCTCTAACTGCAGAAGCAGACCGTGCGCTGGAATTAATCGGGCGCGCTATTCGGATGGCTGGTTACCAGAATGCTCATTCAGCAATTGTAGCCACCAGAAGAAATACCTCTTCAACCGATTATCTTCAGGTTCAGAAAAATAATGGATATCGAGGGTCGGATTCACTGATGGTGAAACAGGAGATTTCTCAAGGAGTAGACTTTGATTGCATTGGTAATACTTTGTCAAAAGAGCGAACTAAAAATAATTTAGCGCATCAAGGATTTTTAGTGGATCGTCAAGCATCTGCACCAAAAGGAGTGAAGGTGAATGGCGGCTCATTAATCTGCCAGTCTCTGGATCGCCAGGGGCATACGCAGAACACAACCTTAATGAATGGCATTCATCATCTTTCCTTTGAACTGCTTCCAGCTAGTGCTGGCAAGGCTTTTAAGGTCAGGTTAGAAATGACCGATGGCAGATATATTCACCAGAAGTTTGAGCGCATATTTACCGCTCGTAATCTGCTGTGAATCTACTGTGATTATTGCTTGGGTCCTATCGCTACTTACGCTACTCTCTATGCTGGTCATGCAGTTGGAGCGCTTAGCTGCACTTGAAGTCATGAGCATCAATACTAATGCTGAAGCTCATAGGAGATTTGTTGCTGCAGAAAAAGCCCTTCTTGAATGTGAACAACATCTTTCCAATATCACCGTCTTAGAAAATCCTGCTTGCCACATACAGTCTGTCGGAAAAAATCTCTGGTTGATATCTAGTAAATTAAAACCTAGCTTACAAGCCCTCATATTTTTGGATGATAAATCCAATATCGCTAGACGATTAAATTGGCGACAGAGCTTTGAATAATGAAGATCAGGGTTATAGTTTATTAGAGTTGATGGCCGTAGTGCTGATCATCGCCATCATTGCGTTATCGACATTACCCCTTTTGCATGAGCAAATGGCCGCTCGAGAAATTGACATTATTGCCAGACGTTTTATTGCGCATGCTCAATTTGCGAGAGCGCAAGCATTTCAACTGGGCGTACCTATACGTATCACTCCAATAAATGGGGGTTTGTGGGAAGAGGGTTGGGCGGTTAAAAACGTTTGTAATGATCGCCAACCAAAATCAGGTTGCGTAGAGCGGCAGTGGATTTCTCAAGGTGATCTTGGGCAGGTGTATTTCAAGGGTGGGGGTAAGCAGTTCATTGACCCTCATACATCCAAGAGGGGTATCTTGTTTAGCGCTGCTGGTGCTGCCAAAACAGCCCAAGGCGGGTTTGTAGCTAACCGCCTGATATTGGGCCATGATCGAGATTCTGGGCTTGAGCGACAGCTCATATTGGGTAGCGGGGGTCGTTGGAGAATTTGTGATCCGACTAAGGACCCCAAAGCCTGTAAGTAGGGTGGGCAAATTTGCCGCTTCTGCCCACAATCGGTTTTAATAGACCCATGTACACCGCAGTCGACCACCAATTCATGGGCCAGGCTTTAGCCGAGGCTGGGCATGCCCTCTACTTATCTAACCCCAACCCCCGGGTTGGATGCGTCATTGTGAAAGATGGAGAAGTGATAGGGCGTGGACATACCCAGAGAGCGGGCGGACCTCACGCCGAAGTTCAGGCCTTAGCTGATGTGAAGTCAAAAGGCCTGGATCCCGCTGGATCAACGATCTATGTCACCTTAGAGCCCTGTAATCACACTGGTAAAACACCGCCTTGTGTCGACGCCTTAATTGCAGCCAGGCCAGCTATGGTGATTGTGGCAATGTTGGATCCTAACCCCTTGGTTGGCGGCAAAGGGCTTGAGCGATTAAAGGGTGCTGGCATTGAAGTGCGTTGCGGTTTATTGGAATCTGAGGCTCAAGCATTCAATCGGGGATTTATTTCCAGGATGACCCGAGGCTTACCTTGGGTGCGTATGAAGATCGCTGCCAGCTTAGATGGCAAGACAGCTTTACCAGATGGCCAAAGCCAATGGATTACCGGCCCTTTAGCTCGGGCGGATGGCCATCATTGGCGCGCTCAAGCTTGCGCCATCTTGACTGGTGTCGGCACCGTTAAAGAAGATGACCCAAGCCTAGATGTACGGGATGTGAAAACCGAACGTCAGCCTTGGAGAATTATTGTGGATTCCAAGCTAGAGACACCACTAAACGCTAGGGTATTGAATAAGCCCCAAGCATCTGGCGTCATCTTGGTTTGCGCTTCACTAGATTCTCAAGAAAGCAAAGCTAAGGCAAAAGCATTTGAGGCTCTAGGTGTTGAAGTAATTTCGATAGCCAATAATCATGGCAAAGTGGATTTGCCAAAACTCTTCACCTTTTTATCAAAAGAGCGCCATATGAATGAAATCCATGTCGAGGCTGGATATAAGCTCAATGGATCCTTGCTGAGAGAAGGTTGTGTTGACGAGCTCTTACTCTATTACGCACCCTTCTTTATGGGTGATGGTATCGGGATGGCTAATACCACTCCGTTGACCGCGCTAGACCAACGTCAAGATTGGCAAATAATCGATCAAAGTCTGTGTGGATCTGATCTTCGTTTGCGCCTTGGCAAGAAATTACAAATACCTATCTAAGGTCTCACTATGTTTACTGGAATTATTACTGCAGTTGGTCAAATCAAAAACGCTCAAGCTAAAGGCGACGGCCTACACTTGGTAGTTGAAGTGTCTTCTGGATATCTCGATGATGTTGCATTGGGTGACAGCATTGCTATTCAGGGTGCTTGCATGACTGCTACTGAATTGACCGATACGACTTTTGCTTTAGACATCTCACGCGAGTCTTTGAACAAGACGATTGGCCTTGATAAAGTAGGGCCAGTAAACCTAGAAAAAGCCTTACGACTCAATGATCGCTTAGGGGGTCATTTAGTGAGTGGGCATGTGGATGGAGTTGGCAAGGTATTGCACTTTGCAACTGTCGCTGAGGATGCTTATGGTTCTTGGCTTCTGCAAATTGAAGCTCCCAAAGCATTAGCGCCATTTTTGGCATATAAGGGATCGATTGTGGTTAATGGTGTTTCGTTAACCGTAAATAAAACGCAAGACAGCAAAGACGCTTGTTTGGTAGATATCAATATCATCCCCCATACACTTGAGAATACGACCTTGGGTAAGCTAAAGCAGGGTGATGCAGTAAATCTAGAGGTAGATTTAATCGCGCGTTATGTTGCACGCATGATGGAAACGCGAGCTCAGTAAGCTCGGGAAGCTTGCTGAACTTTACTTATTTTGATAGCGCGTTGGATCGCTTAAGTTGGCTTGCTTAAAGCCTACTTGCCTCAAACGGCAAGACTCACATTCCCCGCAAGCCTCACCCAGATCATTTGCCTGATAGCAAGAAACGGTTTGTGAGTAATCAACACCCAAAGTCGTACCTAGTTGAATGATTTCTGCCTTGCTCATACTAATGATCGGCGCATGAACCCGAAAGCGATTCTCATTGTTTATTGCTTCAACACCAGCTTTAGTAGCTAGGTTGGCCATCGTTTCGAATGAGGCTACATATTCCGGGCGGCAGTCAGGATAGCCCGAGTAGTCCACAGCATTAGCGCCATAAAAAATATCTAAACCGCCTAAGGACTCCGCCCAACCGAGTGCGAGCGATAACAAAATCGTATTCCGAGCAGGAACATAAGTCACGGGGATTTCTCGATCCTTGCCTGGCGTAGTGGGGATATCGATTGATGTGTCAGTTAGGGCTGAGCCACCAAAGCGTGTGAGGTCTAAGTTAACCACCTCATGACGTAAAACACCTATCTTTTTGGCGATATGTTTTGCTGCTGCTAATTCAGAAGAGTGGCGTTGACCATACCCAACCGATAAAGCATAAGGTGCATAACCGAGATCTTTCGCCAAAGCCAGAATGGTGCTGGAATCTAATCCACCAGAAAACAAAATGACGGCTGGGGCATGAGGTTTACGGGGAGCAATATTCTGAAATGCGGCAGACAGCTTAGACATAGTACAAATATATTTTTCTTAACTACTTACTTTGTTGTAGCGAGAAGTTGTTGTGCATCTTTTGCTGCTTCACTAGTAGGATACTTGCTGATAATCTCAGTAAAAGTTTTCTTGGCGGCCGCTTTGTTACCGCTTTCTAATTGCGCATTTCCGAGTGTCAACATGGCTGATGGAATGCGGGAGTGATTGGGAAAGCGCTTAATCAGACTTTGTAGCTGTGCAATTGCACCGTTGTAATCCTTGTTGGCGTATTTACTATTGCCACTCCAAAATAGTGCCAGCGGAACGAATGGACTCTTAGGGTAGCGGTTCACAAAGGCTGAAAAACCTTCATCGGCTTTTTTAAGATTGCCCGTCTGGAAGGCTTTTAAGGCATCGTCGTAAGCTTTTTTCTCGCCAGGTTGAACAGTGCCAGTGACACCTTCAATAGTTTCTGTGCGAGGCTCAAAATTACCTAAGCGGTTATCTAGGTCTTGATAGTAGGTTTTCTGACTAGTGCTAATGTCTTCGCCTTGCTTCTCTAGATTTTCAATCTTGCCGCGAAGCTCTGCGTTATCTGTCTTGAGTTTCTCAATCTGATTTTGTAAATCTATCTGCGTTGTAGCAAATGATCGGCGCAAATCTAGAATGGCTTTGCGTGCATCATCGTCGGCAAATAGAGCCCACGCATTACCAGAGGCGCTTAAGCAAAGAGCAGTTGCACTTAAACAAAACGCTCGTGAGAGCGTTTGTTTAAAAGAGTGTGAGAGCTTAGGCATTAGTTTGTAATGTAAACAATGTCAGCGCGACGATTTTCTGCCCACGCTGCTTCGTTATCACCATCAGCCTTTGGCTTTTCTTTACCAAAGCTCACTGCTTCCATTTGATTTTCAGAAACGCCCATCAAGTTGAGTGACTTACGGACAGCGTCTGAACGACGTTGACCTAAAGCCAAGTTGTACTCTGCTGTACCGCGCTCATCGGTATTGCCTTGAATGATGACCTTTTGCTGAGGATTGGCTTTTAAGAAGCTTGCATGAGCAGAAAGTTGTTTTTGATATTTAGTTTGAACGGTGTACTCATTCAAATCAAAGTACACGCTACGCTGGAAGAGTGGGCTACTTGGATCATTCCATGGCTGTGAGCCAAAGTTTCCGCTGCCGCCACCGTTAGCACCATCAACATCATCTAGTTTGACGCTAGAGCAAGCTGCCAAAAATAGTGCTGTTATGCCAACAAGGGCGAGGGTTGCGGCACGGCGTGCGATAGAAATCTTCATGATCTGTCCTTTTTCCTACAAACTGAGTAACTAAATAAGCTAATAGCCAATATTATGCCCCTAAGAGCCCAATATTGGCTATTTCACCAGAAAGATCTGGCTGCCGAACTATGGCCTAGTAAGGCTTAGTCCATAAATGGACCCCAGGATGGCTGACGAACATCGGAGCCTGGAATGCTTAATATCTGCTTAGAGTTTCCGTCTACTGACACCGCAGCCAAGACCCGTTTGCCGCCCACCTTTGTGGAATACAGGACATAACGACCATTTGCTGCAAACGATGGAGACTCATCACTGGTTCCGTCGGTGAGCGCTTGAGCATCGCCTGTTGCCAGATTCAGAATATGTAGACGGAAAGCTCCATCAATGTTGGCGATATAAGCTAAATACTTGCCATCCGGAGAAATGCGGGGTGAGGTCACAAAACCTTGCTTGTACGTAATGCGTTTTGTACCTTCGGCCTGCTCGCCCTCAGAGCTCATACGGTAAATTTGGGGATTGCCGCCACGATCACTCGTGAAGTAGATGAAGCGACCATCAGCAGAATATTGGGGTTCAGTGTCAATGGTGTATCCACGAGTAAGGCGCTGCAAGCCGGTTCCATCCGCATTAATACTGTAGATTTGAGTATTGCCATCTTTTGAGAGGGAGATCGCTAACTTTTTGCCATCGGGTGACCACGCTGGCGCACTGTTATTTCCTTTTTGATTTGACAGGGCAATACGGCGACCGGTAGCGAGTTCGTGAACATAGATGACTGGCTTGCGATCTTCAAAAGAAACATAGGCTACTTTCTTGCCATCAGGAGACCATGATGGGGAAATGATTGGCTCACCACTATTCATGGCATTACGAATATTTTGACCATCCGCATCGGAGATGACTAAGCGATAGCGTTTACCTTCTTTAATCACATAAGAAAGTCGCGTGGAAAAGATGCCGCGCTCACCTAGTAATTTCAAGATGATGTCGTCAGCAATTTTGTGACCAACAGCGCGCAAATTATCTGTACTGGAATTGAGATTGAGGCCACCTAAGCTTTGGGACTTGCGCACATCAAATAATTTGTAACGAATCTCAAACTGCCCTGCGCTAGACTGCACTATAGAGCCCACCACCAAAGCATCTGCGCCGCGCGCCGCCCAAGATTTGTAGTTTGGTGTGCCCTCATCGCTCTCGCTTGCATTGCCATTCTCAGTATTTTTAAAGTAACCACTGCGTGCCAGATCTTGGCGAATGATGTCAGTCACGCTAGTTGGTAGCTTGTTCTCGTCTTTAAAACGCATCACGGCGATGGGATAGAGAGACTGTCCTACGCCAGTGATTTCAATATTCATTTGCGCTAGAGCAGAAGAGCTCAGGCCGGTCATTGACAGCATCACTGCGAATATTGATGCTACCAATGAAAAATACTTTTTAGCTACTTGCAACATGCTTTAGTCCTTGGGTTTAAAGGTCAGCTTAACTTCTCTTTGAGGAATTTTTCCATTGTCGTCCTTCGGCAGGCTTTCTGCGCGAGTCAGTGCGAGAAGAACTGCTCGATCCCAGCCGGCATTGCCGCTAGAGGTAACGAGATCTGTACTTAAGATTGCGCCATCCGGTGCAAGGTTTACTTTAACAACTGCTGCAGGATTGCCGCTCACAGATTCTGGATTAAACACGATGAGCGGTTTGACTTTCTTAACCACTTTATCTGTCCAGCCAGAGGGGGCATTGCCACCACCACCAACACCGCTGCCACTGGTGCCACCACTTCCACCTTCAGCTCCGGCTGCTGCACGTAGGCGAGCCAATTGATCTGCGCGCACTTTTTCAGCAGCGGCATTGGCTTTGGTTTCTGCAGGTACAGCAGCTTTCGGGGCTTCAGCCTTTTTAGGTTTCTCTTTTTCCTTCTCCTTGGGTGGAGTTGGCTTAGTTGGAGTAACTGGCTTAGGCGTTTCTTTCACCACTTCTTTTTTAGGAGGCTCTTTCTCAACCTGTTTTTTCTTGATCGCGATGTCGGCCGCTTCTTCCTTCATCTCAGTTTTGATTTCAGGAACGACAGGCGCTTCGACTTGTTGACTTGCATCCCAAAGTTCAACTTCAACGCCTGAAGGGGTTGAGTTATTCCAGCTAATGCCGATGACTAAGAAGGCCAGCAGACCTAGGTGCACAGCCAAAGAAAAACTAAAAGCACGTTTAGTGCTTTCGTTTTTAGTGGGGCGACCTCGTTTAAAGTTTAACGGGCTTGAGCGAAATGTTTGCGCGCTATTCATGTATTCAATACAAAGAGGCTTATTGACTCTTCACGGCAAGACCGACACGCTTAACACCATTCTCTTTAAGCTTAGACATCACTTCCATCACGACTTCATATTTAATGGATTTGTCTGCAGCAAGCACCACGGGTTGCTCGGCAGACTTTTCTGCTTGCGAGCGCGCAAATGCGCCGAGTTCAAATTTATTTAAGGTTTGTACGGGATCACCATCTTTGCGAACGATGACATTTTCATTGGCATCGATGGTTAAAAATACGGGCGGCAAAGATTGCACTTTTGCACCACCTACCGTTGGCAAATTCACAACGCCGGGATTGACCATTGGCGCTGTCACCATAAAGATGACTAGCAACACCAGCATCACGTCGATGTAAGGCACCACATTGATATCGGACATCGCCCGACGTTTGGAGGATTTTCTCAGTGAGCCGGCCATGCTTATCTACCTGAAGCTTGACGTTGCAAGATGTTGGTGAATTCTTCGATAAAGGTTTCAAAACGAATCGCTAGGCGATCCACATCTGTGGCTGCGCGGTTGTAAGCCACTACTGCAGGAATAGCAGCGAACAGGCCAATAGCAGTAGCTACTAGCGCTTCAGCAATGCCTGGGGCAACTGCCGCTAAGGTTGCGTTTTGTACGTTAGCTAGACCGCGGAAAGCGTGCATGATCCCCCAAACGGTGCCAAAGAGGCCAATATAAGGGGAGACTGAGCCGACGGAGGCCAAGAAGGGTAGGTTGGCTTCCAGTATGTCCATTTCACGTTGATAGGTGGCTTTCATGGCGCGGCGGGCAGCATCTATCTCTCGCCCCTTAGTGAACTCCTGCATGCCAGCCTCAAAGATATGCTCTAAAACAGCATCGCTGCGGGTATTGCGCTGAGCGGCCTCTAGTAGAGTGTTGAGATCACCGCCAGACCAAAAGTCTCTCTCAAAACGCTCGGTATCGCGTCTTACCCCTCCCAGAATGGCGGTTTTCTTAAAAATGATGGTCCAAGAGGCTACGGACATCCCTAGTAATAACAACATTACCAACTGGACTAATAGGCTGGCATTGAGGACTAGGGAGAGAAATGAGAGGTCTTGAGTAGGTGTCATGGTGGATTTTGTATGATGTAGGTTGATTTTACTAAGTTAATTCACTCAGCAATACAACTTCATCAGGATTATGACCATGTTTGACCGCCAAAATACCTTAGCCAAAACCGATCCAGAATTGTGGGCATCGATTCAGAATGAAAATAAGCGTCAAGAAGACCATATTGAGCTGATTGCTTCTGAGAACTATGCCTCACCAGCAGTGATGCAGGCGCAGGGCTCTCAGTTAACTAATAAGTACGCTGAAGGCTACCCAGGTAAGCGTTATTACGGCGGTTGTGAGTTTGTCGACGTGGCTGAGCAGTTGGCGATTGATCGAGTGAAGGCTTTATACGGTGCTGAAGCGGCGAACGTTCAGCCCCATTGCGGCGCATCTGCAAACCAAGCTGTATTTTTAGCTTTCCTGAAACCTGGCGATACTTTCATGGGAATGAGTTTGGCTGAAGGGGGTCACTTGACCCATGGTATGGCTTTAAATATGAGTGGTAAGTGGTTTAACCCGATTTCTTATGGTCTTGATAAAAACGAAGCGATCGATTACGAACAAATGGAGCGTTTAGCTCGTGAGCACAAACCTAAATTGATTATTGCTGGTGCATCTGCTTACTCTCTCGTAATCGATTGGGAGCGTATTGGTAAGTTAGCCAAAGAAGTCGGCGCCATTTTTATGGTCGACATGGCGCATTACTCTGGTTTGATTGCTGCTGGTGTGTATCCAAATCCAGTACCGCATGCGGACATCGTTACCTCCACAACACACAAGAGTTTGCGCGGACCTCGCGGTGGCATTATCTTAATGAAGGCTGAGCACGAGAAGGCAATTAACTCTGCAGTATTTCCAGGTCTACAAGGTGGTCCATTAATGCATGTGATCGCAGCTAAGGCGACAGCGTTTAAAGAAGCGCAAGAGCCTAGCTTTATTGACTATCAAAAGCAAGTGATTGCAAATGCAAAAGCCTTGGCTGAGACTTTGATCTCACGGGGTCTACGGATTGTTTCGGGCGGTACAGATTCTCATGTGATGTTGGTGGATTTGCGTGCCAAGAAAATGACCGGCAAAGAAGCTGAGCGTGTATTGGGCGAGGCGCATATTACTTGCAATAAGAACGGCATTCCGAATGACCCAGAAAAACCAATGGTCACTAGTGGTATTCGTTTAGGCTCACCAGCAATGACTACTCGTGGCTTTAAAGAAGCGGAAGCACGTCAAGTGGGTAATTTTATTGCAGATGCTTTGGATAACCCAAATGATGCTGACAATATTGCTAAGGTTCGTGCGCAAGTTGCTGAATTGACTAAGCGTTTCCCGGTTTACGGCTAATAAAAATAACTAACCAAACTAAAACGTAAAGAAGAACTACATTGCGCTGCCCTTTCTGCCATAACGACGATACCCAGGTATTGGACACTCGTGTATCCGATGAAGGCGATACCATTCGCCGCCGCCGCCGTTGTGCCAAATGCGATAAACGATTTACGACTTATGAGCGTGTAGAGCTGGTGCTGCCAGCAATCGTGAAGAAGAATGGCAGCCGTGTTGAGTACAGTCACGATAAGTTAGTGAGCTCAGTCAAGCTTGCATTGCGTAAGCGCCCAGTCTCTTCCGATTCAGTGGATGAATCGATTGCTCGCATTGAAGAAAAGCTACTTAGTCTTGGCGAAAAAGAAATCCCCAGTGAGCGCGTTGGTGAACTCGTGATGCGTGAACTCAAGCGTCTGGATAAAGTGGCCTACATCCGCTTTGCTTCGGTCTACAGAAGCTTTGCAGATATTGAATCTTTTGAGAGTGCGCTGAAAGAACTTAAATAAGAATGGTTTGAAAAAAATAGAGAATTCATCAAATAAAAAAGGACTGCATTACAGTCCTTTTTGCTTTTACAGAAAGAAATTATTTCAATTCTGAAAAAATAGAAGCAGTAATGTCATCAACGTTACCAGTACCGCTGACCTTGCGATAGGCTGGAGCCTTTACTTTGTCAGCTGAATTGCTTTGTGTTGCCCAAGTAGAGTAGTACTCCACTAGCGGACGAGTCTGGTCGTTGTATACCTGCAGGCGCTTGCGAACGGTTTCTTCTTTATCATCATCCCGCTGAATCAAGGCTTCACCAGTCACATCGTCTTTACCTTCCACTTTTGGTGGATTGAAGGTGACGTGATAAGTGCGACCTGAGGCTGGGTGAACGCGACGGCCACTCATACGATCAATGATGGCTTCGAATGGCACATCGATTTCTAAAACATAATCGATTGGCACACCAGCATCTTTCATGGCTTGTGCTTGGGGAATCGTTCTTGGAAATCCATCAAATAAATAACCCTTGCTGCAATCAGGTTGAGTTAAGCGATCTTTTACTAGGCCAATGATGATGTCGTCAGAAACCAGGCCGCCGGCATCCATAATTTTTTTGGCTGCAATGCCAAGTTCAGTTCCGGCCTTAACAGCAGCGCGCAACATATCACCTGTTGAGATTTGTGGAATGGCAAATTTTTCGCAAATGAACTGAGCTTGTGTTCCTTTGCCAGCACCTGGTGCACCGAGCAGAATTAAGCGCATTGTTTTCCCCTTAGAAGCCCTCATTGTCCCGTATTTTTTCGGGATCTTTTGTTATCAATTCCTAGGATTATCCCCGAGAACCCCTGAATGATCTGATTCTGGGCTAGCTGACCATGATGCGGCGTACCCGCTCGAGGTCTTCCGCTGTATCAACCCCAGCTGGTGGGGCTTCGCTGGCTGTGTAAACGGCAATACGATAGCCATTCCATAGGGCGCGGAGCTGTTCTAGCGCTTCAGCTTGCTCAGGCGGCGCCGGCTCGAGGCGGGTATAGGCCTGCAGAAAGTCGGCCCGGTAGGCGTAGATGCCTAAATGACGTAAATGGGTGACGGCTTGCTCAGAGTTTAGATCCCGTACAAACGGAATGGTGGATCTAGAGAAGTAGAGCGCTTCATTAGAGCGATTGAGGACTACTTTGACTACGTTAGGGTTATTAATTTCCGCGGAATCAACAATGGGCACTGCCACAGTTGAAATCGCACACGCGGCATTGTCGGCCAAAGTTTGAGCAACTTGATTGATTAACTCTGGCGGAATAAGTGGTTCATCGCCTTGCACGTTAACAATTAAAGTGTCTGCTGGTAGTTTTAGTAGTTGAGCTACTTCTGCAATGCGATCTGTACCAGTTGGATGATCTGCACTAGTTAATAAGCACTCGATCCGATGCTCATCACACGCAGCTTGAATTTCTGGTGAGTCGGTTGCCACTACGACACTTTGGGCGTTTGATTGCTGCGCGCGCTCAGCTACACGAATCACCATAGGCTTGCCGCCAATGTCAGCAAGGGGCTTACGAGGCAGGCGAGTAGAGCCAAGCCTTGCAGGAATAACTACTAAAAACTCTGGAGGCTTGGAGGTGTTGTTACTCATGAGGTTGACTGCGCTGGATCAATGCTTAATTGATTTCATCAGCAGAAAGACTGCGGGCTTCATCAACAAGCATGACAGGGATGTCATTACGAATGGGGTAAGCCAAGCGATCCGCTTTGCAGATTAGCTCCTGTTTTTCTGTATCTAAATGCAAAGAACTTTTGCATAAAGGGCAGACCAAAATCTCTAATAAACGCTTGTCCATATTTGATCTTTGCTATCTTTTATAAAGTGTATTGATTTGGATCGGGTCTCTGCAGAATAGACTGCAACCAGTCTGCTAATGTATTTGAAATCTCTAAGTTCATCGGAACAACCCAAATGCGTTCATCCTGTATTGAGGTGCATTTTACGGCATCCTTTTCAGTAATGAGAATGCATTCCGCATGGATGGCAGAGAAAAATTCGGGGGTATAGGTAGCGTGGTCAGCTAAACCAATACATTTGCCTGCAATCCCCTGTTTCAGTAAGTCATCAAAGAAGCGTTGTGGATTACCAATTGCAGCGACGGCGGCGATCTTGTTGGGAAGATAGGCGCCTTCAATGGAGGATAAAGATTGTGTATTACTTGGGTTATTTAATTGATAGGGCGCGCCCAGTTGACTGCTTAGTGTAAAAGCGCGTCGTCCCAAAAAATATTCATCAATGTGATTGGAAGGTGCGATAGCTCCAGTCATTAAAGTAGCGTCTCGCTCGCGTGATGCAGGTTCACGTAAGGGGCCAGCAGGAAGCAAGAAGCCATTGCGTTCACCACGTTGATCACGTACTACAAATTCAATATCACGACCACCTTCTCTTGCGGGCCAGCGCAGTAGACTGCGATGCTGCAAGCCATCATCGCTGATGATGACATTGACTGAGGGGTCTTGTTGTAACAAGGACTGAATGCTGAGAGTTCGTTTGGGATGAACCCAAATTGGAAACTGATTGTTTGTGCGCTGAGCAATTAAGACAGGTTCATCGCCAACATCTGCTGGATTGGAATCGCTGTTTACTTGGCGGGGTCGGCTTGATGCAGTTGCACCATAACCCCTGCTAATAATTCCCGGTTTCCAACCCATGCGCGCAAGCCTTTCAGCTAACGCAATCACGATGGGGGTTTTGCCGGTGCCGCCTACGCGGATGTTGCCAACAATAATGATCGGTATCGGCGCTGGTTTGCGTCTTCCTAAGTTCAGCTCGTCTACAAAATCTAAAGCTTGATTTACCCAACCGTAAACCTGAGATAAAGGCCAAAGCACCAGACTGGTTAGCCCGCGTCTTTCCCAAAACTGAGGAGCCTTATTGAAGAAGGAAGATTTATTTGGGGATAACATTAAATGCGATTTACTAAGCTCAATGTTTCTGGTGTATTGGACTATTTTTTAGTATTTTGACTGCTAAATATAATATTAGATAGGCTAGCATCACGCGCAGCTTCTAAAGCACTCATAACGGCCTGGTGGGGCGCTTTAGCATCGGCATCGATATTGACCTGGATGGCGTTATCTTTGTTCAGTGCGTTGAGACTATTGCTTAGTTGACTGCGATCAGTCACCTTCCCATTGATAGCAAAGCGCCCATCACGACTGACTGCAATATGAATTTGTTTCACCTCCGACTGACTTGCTGCACCATTAGCGGTAGGTAGGGTGATAGCTAACTCTTGGTAGCGGGTAAATGTAGTAGATATCATCAGAAAGATCAGCACCACTAACAACACATCAATAAAAGGAATGAGGTTAATCTCAGGCTCTACCGGAGCTGTCCTTACCCCTAATGAAAATTGGCCTCGATATTGAGGCTTATTTTCTAACCAACTCATTTTGTATCCGTAGAATGTGGATAGAGTTTTTTAAATAATTGACGGGTAAATTCTTCGCACTCATGCTGGCGTTGATTTGCTATTGCACGCAGGCCACGCCATGCAGCTAGAGCGGGAATGGCAATCAGCAATCCAAAAGCTGTGTTGTAAAGGGCAATAGATATGCCATGGGCTAACTGTTGAGGGCTGCCGACACCTTGACTGCCAAAGATTTCAATCATGCCTACAACGGTCCCAAAGAGCCCTAAGAGAGGGGCAACGGTCGCTATGGTGGCCAAGACGCCAAGATAACGCTCTAGCCTTAACCAAGTGGATTGAGCGCTGGCTTGCAATTCTTCTAGGGCTGAATCTGCAGTATTGCCAGAGGCTTTTTCCCGAAGGATGCAGGCAAAGAGGCTTCCCACCGGGGAAAGTTGGCCTGTAGCGCTAATTTCGGCTTCTGAGACTGTTTGTTTCTGAGAAATGGTATTTGCCAGTCCAAATACTGTTTCTAAGCTGTCTTTCGGGAATAGATGAATCTTCCGCAAATACCAGGCGCGCTCAATAACAATGGCCAGCCCGATAATGGAGATAAGAAGAAGGGGCCAGATAGGCCAGCCAGCAGACAGTAAGATTGAGTACATAAGCTCAGTACTTTAGCTGAATTAAAAACCCGTTTTCACAAAGCTACCCTGTGGATAACTCTGTGCAAAACTTTTTAGAAAATGCGTTGTAAGTCCTTGATTGATGGTGATGTTGCCCTAATGTCAAGGATTCAGTCTAATATTGAGCTTAATAATTCATTATATAAATCAATGAGATAGAGATTATATGTTGGTTTTATGAGACGAATAGGGTCAGTAATTGCTTACTTATGCGGCTCAGACAAAGGGCGAATAAGCTTCTGTGGATATTTATTGGCTGTAAGGCCTAATGCTCGTATAGAAAAAGAGAAAAAATGTCGGAAATATCAAGGGAAATCCTCAGTGTTGGCGATCTAAACCGCGCCATAGCAAGCTCTTTAGAGGAGCGCTTTGATACCGTCTGGGTTAGCGGTGAGATTTCCAATTTCAAGGCCTATGACAGTGGGCATTGGTACTTTTCTCTCAAGGATGAGGAAGGGCAGATTCGTTGCGTGATGTTTAGGGGGCGCAATGGCCAAGTGGGATTTATGCCTCAATCGGGAGATTTGGTGGAAGTTGCTGCCAATCTCGGGTTTTATGTTCCGCGTGGGGACATTCAGCTGACGGTGCAAAGCATGCGCCGTGCTGGCATGGGCGGTCTTTATGAGGCTTTTTTAAAGCTCAAGGCTAAGCTCGCCAAAGAGGGTTTGTTTGATCTTGAGAATAAGCGCCCGATTCCTACTCACCCGAGATCAATCGGTATCGTTACTTCGCCCCAGGCAGCAGCTCTAAAAGACGTCTTGAGCACGCTTGCTAGAAGAGCGCCGCATGTACCGATTGTGATTTACCCAACATTGGTTCAAGGACCAGATGCACCTGCTGGAATTATTTCCGCACTGAGGGCTGCCGAAAAAGAACATGTAGTTGATGTGATTTTGTTGGTTAGGGGTGGCGGCAGCATTGAAGATCTCTGGGCATTTAATGATGAGCAGCTTGCTTACGCTATCGCGCAGTCTCCCATTCCAATTGTGAGTGGCGTTGGACATGAAACCGATGTCACGATCGCCGACTTTGTTGCTGACTTGCGTGCACCCACTCCTACGGGCGCCGCAGAATTAGCGGCACCACGACGCGATCAAATGCTGCAAGAGTTAGATGCCATCATGCAGGCATTGCTACAAAGAGTGAGTCAGCGAGTAGAGCGCGAAGCTCAAACCTTAGATCAATTGGCTTTGCGTCTCAGTCATGCTTTGCCCAACCCTGATCGCATGCGTGAGCAAATCAGCGGCTGGCAAAAACGACTGAATCAAGCTTGGATGGTAAGAGTTGAAAATTGGAAGCGTAATCAAGGTCACTACCAGTCTCAGCTTGAAATGCTGAACCCGCAAAGAACTCTAGAGCGGGGTTATGCAGTCATCTTGAGTAAAGAAGAGGAAGCAATGCATGCGGTCCGTAGCCCAAGCGAGCTCAATACAGAAAGCGTATTTAAAGTGTGCTTGGCAGAGGGGCGAGTAGATGTGGAGTTTTCGAAGGTAAGGGAGAGTTAGCCTACTAATCTTCAGATTGATTAATAGCCGCGCTCAAAAAATACTCCTGCTGGCACCTTAAAGCGTTTTGCCAAAGAGTTAATTTGGCGCACATTGAGTTCGCGGGCACCAGAGAGAATTTGAGAGACAACGCTTTGATTGCCGACCTCAGGCAAATCGGATTGCTTAAGGCCATGCTCCTCCATTAAAAAAGAAAGAAGCTCTTGGGGTTCTGCATCTGGGACATCAAAGTGCTCGAGATCATAGGCTCGGATTAATTCACTAGCTAGTTCAAATAAGTTCAGAAGAGGATGTTTTTTTGATGAGCCGATGACATCGCTCAACATATCTGCAAGTTCAACCATTTTCCGATATTGTTTTTCGGAGTAAATCTGATGGGATTTGTATTGCATTGCTATAGCAGCTTTTTTTGGCATAATTATTTAAAGAAAATTTTGATCACTGCACTATTAGGCGGCTACTGTAATTTCAATATGGCATCCCAGAACGGTTGCGGCAGCTTCAATCTGATCAAACTTGGATGAGTGTTTTAAGTCAAACAATCTGTCAATTTGAGGCATATGCCAGCCCAGACGACGTGCTAATTCAGCTTTCTTAATACCTTGATCCATCATGGCTTGGTACACACCCAGCTTTGCGGATTCAAGTGCGGATGGAGAAATTATTTTTTGTCCACGCTTAGCTTTGCTCGGCTTGGGTAGTGGCTTACGTGCATCAACATAAAAAGATAATCCTGTTTCCAAGGCATCCACAGCATTGGAGAGTGCATCGGCTTCAGTTTTGCCAAAAGTAATCGCTTCAGGCACATCTTTAAATTTAACAAGAAGGTTTCGACCATCTTTGGTAATTGTTGCTGGATACTTAAACATTTAACCCTCCTCTATTTCAAGCCTAACTGTCGTTTAATCGCAGCCTCAAGACCTTTGCCAAGCTCGGTCGTGCCATGCATTGGCAAGGATGACTGTCGCCCGCCTAAAAATACTTTCAGGTGTGAACCTTTACCCGGCATAAATGTTGCTCCTTGTAACTCAAGCCATTTCTTCATCTGTTTTGAGTTCATAGAAATATTAACATATCTGTTGTGTTTTTGTTTGGCGGTATAAACTGAGACGGCCCAAGAATTTGGACATTCAATATTGTCTAGGATTTGAATAACCCGAAAGCAAAGAGGGTAGGAAACCGCCCCCTACAGATGTATGGCTAAAGAATATTTGGCTCAATCTCAAGTTGTACTCCGAATTTCCCCAACACCTCTTCTTGAATACTTTTTGCTAGATTAAGGATATCGATAGATGTCCCACCACCATGATTGACTAGCACCAGCGCTTGCTTTTCATAAACGCCTACAGGGCCAACACGCTTGCCTTTAAAGCCGCATTGGTCAATGAGCCAGCCAGCCGCCAACTTACGTTTGCAATTGCTATCTGGATAAGAAACCAGATTCGGAAATTGCTTGCTCAGTTGCTCGCATTGTTCAGTGCTGACAATCGGGTTTTGGAAAAAACTTCCCGCATTGCCAATCACCTTGGGGTCTGGTAATTTATTAGATCGAATAGTGCATACGGCATCAAAAATTTGCTTTGCACTTGGGTTGGAGTTTGACTCAGCAAATTGCTTTGCCAGATCGGCGTACTGTAATCGTGCCTGCCAAGACTTAGGGATTTTAAAAACAACCTTTGTCACGATCAATCGGTTGGGATTTTGCTTCAAGTAGCTGTCGCGATAGGCAAACTGGCAGGCCTCTTGCTGGAGAGTGACAAAGGCATGGGCCGCAGAATCAAATGCCTCGATGCTGTCGATGTACTCACCAATTTCAACACCGTATGCCCCAATGTTTTGAATCGGTGCCGCACCAACCGTTCCTGGTATGAGTGCCAGATTCTCAAACCCCGGGAGATTGTGCTCTAGCGTCCAGGAAACCAATTCATGCCAGTTAACGCCGGCACCCACCTCAAGCCATGAGTTGGCGTCATCCGATTTAACGAGAGATTGACCGAGAATATTAATGAGTAGGGTCGCTCCAGGCAAAGACTCTGGAAGAATCACATTGCTGCCGCCGCCCAATACACGCCAGGCAAGTTTTTTATCCCCAAACTCTTTCATCAGGGCTGGTAACTGATCTGCGGATGTGATCTCGTACGCAAGCTCCGCCTTGGAATCTAGGCCAAAGCTATTCCGGTGCTTGAGCCCCAGATTGGGGGTCAATTTTGCTGGATTGGGCGCATTTTTCTCGGAGTTCATGCCACAATCTTATTCGTGTTCGAGTTTCTGTTCGTAATTTATGAAAAAACTTGAAAAGTAACAATGCAATGATTGAATTTGCAGAATTGATTACCCAGATTATTTAAGGAGTTTGAGATGCCCTCATTTGACGTAGTGTGTGAGCCTGACATGATTGAGTTGAAAAACGCAATCGAGCAATCTAATAAAGAGATTACCAATCGTTTTGATTTTAAAGGCTCCGATAGCCGAGTGGAGCAAAAAGATGAGACTTTGATCTTGTTTGGTGATGACGACTTTAAGTTGGGTCAAGTGCGTGATGTTCTCTACGGCAAGATGGCTAAACGTAATGTGGACGTTCGCTACCTCAAAGACGACAAAAAAGAGACTATCGGTAGTGATAAGCGCAAGCAAACCATGAAGATTCAAAAAGGCATTACTTCCGAGTTGGCTAAAAAAGTAGTGCGCATCATCAAAGACAGCAAGATCAAAGTCCAGGCCAGTATTCAGGGTGATGCTGTGC
Source organism: Polynucleobacter sp. AP-Elch-400A-B2 (assembly GCF_018688355.1). Lineage (NCBI taxonomy): Bacteria > Pseudomonadati > Pseudomonadota > Betaproteobacteria > Burkholderiales > Burkholderiaceae > Polynucleobacter > Polynucleobacter sp. AP-Elch-400A-B2. The sequence goes on from NZ_CP061317.1 coordinate 273,646, forward strand.
GCGTGACTGGTACTAAGCGCGATGATTTGCAAGAGACTATGGCATTGCTCAAGAAAGAAGTCAGCGAGGCTCCATTAGGCTTTAACAACTTCCGTGACTAATGTAGTTGTGCCGTCCATCCATCCAGCAAGCCAAGAGGCCATTGAGCGCTTCTGTGATGCTTGTTGGTTGGAAGATGGATTGGCACAAAACAGTTTGTCTGCCTATCGCCGAGATCTACTGCTCTTGGCTCAGTGGCTTCAAAAAGATGCCGTCACCGATCTCTACGGTGTTACAGAAAAAGATCTTACTGCCTACATTGCGCATCGACGCGCAGATAAAGCGACCACTGCTAATCGTCGGTTGACGGTATTCAAGCGCTTTTATCGTCATGCCCTGCGCATGAACTTAGTGAAAAGTGATCCCTGTATTGGTTTACGCGCTGCCAAGCAGGCGCTACGTTTCCCCAAGACCTTGAGTGAAGATCAGGTTACTGCCTTGCTCAATGCTCCTGATGTGGAGACATCATTAGGATTGCGTGATCGCACGATGTTGGAATTGATGTATGCCAGCGGCTTGCGGGTCTCCGAGATAGTGTCATTAAAGACGGTTGCCTTAGGATTAAATGAAGGTGTTATTCGGGTAGTCAATGGTAAGGGCGGCAAAGAGCGCTTAGTGCCCTTTGGTGGTGAAGCAGGCCAGTGGTTGCGTCGCTATTTAGCAGATGCTCGAACCCTGTTGCTAGAAGGTAAGACTTCAGATGCAGTATTCATTGGGCGCCACACGGGTTCAGGCCTAACCCGTCAGGCTTTCTGGGCGCTAATCAAGCGCTACGCCACCATTGCCAATATCCCCGTTGCCTTATCTCCGCATACCTTACGACATGCTTTTGCAACCCATTTACTCAATCATGGAGCTGATTTAAGGGTTGTGCAGCTCCTCCTGGGTCACGCTGATATATCAACTACTCAGATTTATACCCACGTTGCTAGAGAGCGCTTGAAGTCGATTCATCAGCAGCACCATCCTAGGGGCACATAAAGCGTGTTGATCCAAGCAATCAGCAACAATGTAATAAGTGTTTAAGATATCCCTATGAATTTAACTTTAGATCTATTGCTAATTCCAATTGCTTACCTGATTGGTTCCATATCTTTTGCGGTAGTGGTAAGTAAGTGCATGCGTTTGCCTGACCCCCATTCCTATGGTTCTGGTAATCCAGGTGCAACCAATGTCCTTAGAACTGGTAACAAGCTAGCAGCCGTGCTCACTCTCATTGGTGATGCCTTTAAGGGTTATCTTGCGGTCATGTTGGCCCGAATTTTGTTGGGCGATGAATCTTTGACATCGACACTCAATTCTTGGTTGTTATGTGGTGTTGTGGTCGCCGTATTCTTGGGGCACCTGTTTCCAATCTTCCATGGTTTTAAAGGTGGCAAAGGGGTTGCGACTGCCTGCGGTATTTTATTTGGTATTAATTGGATTTTGGGTGCGGCAACTTTGGGAACCTGGATCATCGTGGCGATGATCATGCGTTATTCCTCTTTGGCGGCTTTAGCGGCTGCGGTCTTTGGCCCAATCTATTTTATATTTTTGTTTGGCTTTCAGCCGACGGGTGTTGCACTCTTAGTGGTGTGCTTACTGCTGATCTGGCGTCATCGCAGCAATATTCACAATCTCATGAATGGTAAAGAAAGTCGTATTGGCTCTAAGAAAAAAGGACAGTCATGACTATTGCTTATTGGTGTGTGTTGTTCATGGGGCTCTTTCCCTATGTGGCAACAGGGATTGCTAAAAAAGGATTTGAGGGCTATGACAATGGCATGCCCAGACAATGGCTTGCTAAGCAGACAGGATTTCGGGCGCGAGCCAATGCTGCGCAAGCCAACCTTTTTGAATCTCTTCCATTCTTTTTCGCTGCCGTCATCATTGCATCCACGGCTAACGCCCCACAAAACAGAATTGATCTGCTAGCAATCGGATTTGTTGTAGCACGCATTTCTTATCTGGTTAGCTATGTAGCTGACTGGCCAACAATTCGGTCTATCGTATGGCTTGCTGGCTTAGCTTGCGTAGTAGCAATCTTCCTCCAGATTTAAAAGAACAAAAAGTAATTCACCAAATTCATCGAGACAATAAATAGATATGCCTACTAAAAAAACTTCTGCGAAAACAGTTGCTAAGTCTAATGCTAAGAAAGTCTCAGCCGTTAAGCCCGCCAAGAAAGTAGCCGCCCAAAAGAGTGACGTGGGCACTCCATTGTCCGTGGTGATTCGTCGACGTATCGAGGCTCAAAAAGCGCGCTTTCATGCCAATGACAATATTGCTAAATTCATTCAGCCTGGTGAGTTAGAGGGCCTGGTAGATGAGGTGGCCGAAAAAATGCAAGCCGTTTTAGAAAGCTTGGTCATAGATACTGAAAGCGATCACAACACCAAGAGCACTAGCCAACGTGTGGCTAAGATGTTTGTTAAGGAAGTATTTAATGGGCGCTATGTAGAGCAACCCACCTTAACTAAATTTCCTAATGTCAGCCGCTTAAATGAGCTGATGATTATTGGACCCATCACTGTTCGTAGTGCATGCTCTCATCACCTTTGCCCAATCATGGGACGTATTTGGATTGGGGTATTACCAAGTAAAGAATCTGCTCTCATTGGTTTATCAAAGTACTCACGTTTAACTGAATGGGTGATGTGCCGCCCCCAAATTCAGGAAGAGGCGGTAGTGGAGTTAGCCGATATGCTGGAGAAAAAAATTAAGCCGACTGGTGTTGCTGTTGTGATGGAGGCAGATCACTTCTGTATGCAGTGGCGTGGCGTTAAAGATCGTGATTCAAAGATGATCAATAGCGTTATGCGAGGTGCTTTCTTGAAGGACTCTAATTTACGTAGAGAGTTCTTATCCCTGCTTGATAAAAGGTAGGCAAAAGCCGGCGCATGACTGTATCTAAATTGGGTCAGCATCTGACCGATGTCATCCATACATTGCTGATGGGGTTCGTTCTCATGGGGTGCTCTGTGTATCCCGATGTGAATACCGATCTCGCCAAAAACAATAAGGCGACTTTTCGTCAAGATGCTCTGGATTGCGCGCACTCCTATCCAGAGTCAGGATCAGGCATTCACGTAAAACAGCGTATTGCCTGCATGAATCTCAAGGGCTGGCACTAGAAATTCGTAGTAAATTCAGTTTGAGAACAATTCTCAACAAAATAACTATATAAATCAGATGCTTAGACTGCCTATAGTCGACAAATTTGATCTGCTCTATGATCCGTCCAGATGCAATCTTTGTTCTATTTCACTCTCTGGAGAATGTATGAAAAATAGTCGTCGCCAATTTATGATTTTGTCTGCCGCTGGTGCTTGTACCTTGGCTTTGAACGGTTCAGTTCAAGCTCAAGCAATGGTTGCTGAAACAGATCCACAAGCTTCTGCTTTGGGTTACAAAGCAAACGCTACAACTGTAGATAAAGCAAAGTATCCCAAGTATGCTGCTGGTCAAGCATGTAGCAACTGTGCTTTGTTCCAAGGCAAAGCTGATGCAGCCGCTGGTGGTTGTGGATTATTTGCTGGTAAGCAAGTTGCTAGCAAAGGCTGGTGCTCTGCTTACGCTAAGAAGGCTTAATGCCAAATTAGTTGGGAGTTCAATAAAAAAGCTGCTTTGGCAGCTTTTTTATTAGGTGCGTCGATTTGGCTACATTCAGCACAGATTTATGGTTGCTTGGCTATATTACGCATTAGTGTTACGCCCTCCTTCCGGTAATGGTGTATTCCATATTGCTAATACTAGCTATGGCTGTATATAGTAATTCGACAGGTAAGCGTTCTAGGCTAAATATAAAAAACCCAAACAAAAACAATTACTTACGAATTTTTACTTACCTTTACTAGTAGCAATTGAATGATGCAATCTTTAACTCTATAGTTGTGATATTCGCTGGTATTTTCCTTTTTTAAGCGAATGAACGCACTCGGCGACTAAATTACGGACATTAATTTTCTAAGCGTTACTTGAGGTAATCATAAAATTCCCGCATATTTTTTAATATTTGGTGTTTTCTAGCAGCCAATATGCTAATAAATGGTTACAGCTTTGATAAACCTTTAAAATTCATATTCATTTTTTATAAAAGCGGCCAGTATTTATCTTCATGACACACGTCACCCCAGTCATTCTTTGTGGCGGATCCGGCACCCGGTTGTGGCCCTTATCTCGCACAGGTTTTCCTAAGCAGTTTTTAGTGCTTTCGGGTGATGGCTCTGGCCAAAGTCTTTTTCAGCAGGCTATTGAACGAATTAATGCCATTGGTAACCCGGGAATTGAGTTGGATTCGACTCTAATTGTGACTAATGAGGAGCATCGGTTCTTAGCTTTAGATCAGTTGCGTGAGCTTAAAGGCGTGAAAGCTACTTTGCTATTAGAGTCTTCTGGCCGCAATACTGCACCAGCGCTCACTTTGGCGGCGCTACAGGCTAGGAGTGATAATGATCCCATTCTGGTAGTGATTCCAGCCGACCAGACGGTAAAAAATTCAAAAGCCTTTACTAAGGCTTTGCAAGACTGTATTGCTGTAGTGGATGCTGATCGGACCAATCAAACGATTGCTATCTTGGGCATTACTCCTACTGCTCCAGAAACGGGTTACGGCTATATTCGGCGCAAGGCTTCTGCGGGGATTAATCAAGAGTATGTTGTGGAGGGGTTTGTTGAAAAGCCTGAGGTAAAAACTGCCAAGACCTATTTGGAGAATGGCAACTATCTTTGGAATAGCGGTATGTTTGTTTTACGGGCAAGCACTTGGCTTGCTGCTTTAAAAGAATTTCGCCCTGATATCTTTAGTGCAACTGAAACAGCCTGGGTATCGAGAGCTATAGATCAGACTAGTAACGCTGAGTTTGATATTGCCTTTGTGCGCCCCGCTAGGGAGTTCTTCAGCTCAATTCCAAGTGAGTCGATTGACTATGCTGTGATTGAGAAATGTGCAGGTAGCAAGTACACGGTCAAAATGGTAGAGCTTGATGCTGGATGGAATGACTTAGGTGCCTGGGATGCGGTTTGGCAAGTGGGTAAGCAGGATGATCAAGGTAATGTCACGAGTGGCGACACTATGATTACGGATTCTAAAAACTCTCTAGTCCATGCGAGCAGCCGATTGGTAAGTGCAGTTGGTGTAGAAAATCTTATTATTGTTGAGACCGCTGATGCGGTGCTAGTTGCAGATCGTCAAAAGAGTCAAGATGTAAAGCATATTGTTAAACGGTTGGAGACACAAAAACGTGAAGAGAAAAACTTGCACCAAAAAGTTTCAAGACCTTGGGGTTGGTATGACAGCATTGACCAAGGCGATCGTTTTAAAGTGAAGCGAATTCAGGTCAATCCAGGAGCAAGTCTCTCATTACAAATGCATCATCATCGGGCAGAACACTGGATTGTGGTTAGGGGTGTTGCTGAAATTACTAATGGCGATCAAATAATCACTTTGACAGAAAATCAGAGTACTTATATCCCACAAGGACAAACGCATCGCCTAGCCAATCCAGGAAAAACACCTTTAGAAATTATTGAAGTGCAGTCTGGTGGTTATCTTGGTGAAGATGACATAGTTCGCCTAGAAGATGTATATGGACGTAGCTAAGAAAATTTAGTAATTAAAAGAATAAATTTGATAACAATATGCCCAAAATAACAAAAACCCAAAAAGTAGCCTTAATTACAGGTATCACTGGTCAGGATGGATCATACTTAGCCGAATTCCTTTTGGAGAGGGGTTATATTGTTCACGGTATTAAACGCCGTGCATCCTCATTTAATACTGAGCGAATTGACCATTTATACCAGGATCCACATGTTAGTCATCCAGACCTGATTCTTCACTATGGTGACCTAACCGATACTAGCAACCTAGTGCGCATTATTCAGCAAACTCAGCCTGATGAAATCTATAACTTGGGCGCTCAATCCCACGTAGCAGTGTCGTTTGAGTCTCCTGAGTACACGGCAGACGTTGATGCTATGGGGCCGCTCAGAATGCTTGAGGCTATTCGTATTCTTGGCCTGGAAAAGAAAACCCGCTTTTACCAAGCATCCACTTCCGAGCTCTATGGCTTAGTGCAAGAGATTCCACAAAAAGAAACTACACCGTTTTATCCTAGAAGCCCCTATGCTGTAGCCAAGATGTATGCCTATTGGATCACTGTGAATTATCGTGAGGCTTATGGTATTTACGCATGTAACGGTATTCTCTTCAATCATGAATCTAAGCGTCGAGGTGAAACTTTTGTAACTCGTAAAATCACGCGTGGATTGACCAATATTGCTCAAGGCCTTGAGAAGTGCCTATTTATGGGTAATATTGATGCTTTAAGGGACTGGGGTCATGCAAAAGATTATGTGCGCATGCAATGGCTCATGTTGCAACAAGATCAGCCCGAAGATTTTGTTATTGCCACCGGTGTGCAATTTACTGTTCGTGAATTTATTATTCGCAGCTCAAAACAGCTAGGTATCACGCTTAAGTTTGAAGGCTCTGCGGAGAGCGAAAAAGCTATCGTAGCCGCCATTGAGGGCGATAAAGCTCCTGCTTTAAAGCTGGGCGATGTGATTATGCAAATTGATCCACGTTACTATCGACCTACTGAGGTGGAGACTCTCTTAGGAGATCCTGCTAAAGCCAAAGAGAAACTTGGTTGGGTCCCAGAAATCAGTCTTGATCAAATGATCGTAGAGATGGTGGCCAATGATTTGGATCAAGCGAAGCAACATGCTTTGCTTCACAAGCATGGTTATTCAGTATCTGTCGGCAAGGAAAACTAAATGCAGGTATTGAATAAGGGCTCGTTCGCATGAGTTCAAATGCAGATATGAATCTTAATCAAAAGGTTTATGTCGCCGGCCATCGGGGCATGGTGGGTTCGGCTATTGTGAGAAATTTGCAAGCAAAAGGTTATCAAAATATTATTACTCGTACGCATGCTGAGTTGGATTTAACTAACCAAACAGCGGTAAAAGCCTTTTTCAAATCTGAAAAGCCCGATCAAGTGTATTTAGCTGCGGCGAAGGTTGGTGGGATTCATGCAAATAACGCTTACCCAGCCGAGTTCATTTATCAAAATCTGATGATAGAAGCCAATGTTATTCACCAAGCATTTTCTAGTGGAATCAAGAAATTATTATTTTTAGGATCAAGCTGCATTTACCCTAAGCTTGCACCACAGCCTATGTCAGAAGATACACTTTTGACTGGTAAGTTAGAATCCACAAATGAACCATATGCGGTTGCAAAGATCGCGGGCATCAAGTTATGTGAAAGCTACAACCGCCAGTATGGCCAAAGTTATGGAGTTGATTATCGCTCAGTGATGCCGACCAATTTATATGGCCCCGGCGATAATTATCATCCTGAGAATAGTCATGTCATACCGGCGCTCATTAGGAGGTTTCATGAGGCCAAGATAAAAAAATCGCCAGAGGTAGTCATTTGGGGTACCGGCACCCCAAGACGTGAGTTTCTATATGTCGATGATATGGCTGCAGCATCAGTTTTTATTATGAATTTGGAGAAAGCCATCTATGATCTGCATGCCGAGCCGATGCAAAGTCATGTCAATGTAGGTATTGGTGAGGATATAACGATTGCTGATTTAGCAAACACTATTAGCGCAGTTATTGGTTATCAAGGGGCAATTAACTTTGATGTCAATAAGCCTGACGGCGCTCCAAGAAAGCTGATGGATTCATCGCTGATTAACCGGATGGGATGGGGATCACGGGTAAATTTACGTCTGGGTCTTGACTTGGCTTACAAAGATTTTGTAAGCCATTTATGAAGTTGCTAGATCATAAAGCAGGCAAGTTTTTCTTTAAATCGTGAAAAAAATCACCGTTATTACAGTAAGCTTTAATTCGGAGCGAACAATTGAGAAAACGCTTCGATCTGTTAATGGGCAGACTTATCAAAACATTGAACATATTGTGATTGATGGATGCTCGCTAGATAAGACTCTAGAGCTTGTGTCTAAATACAAGGATCGACCAGGGGTAGTATTGGCGGAGCCGGATTATGGAATCTATGATGCGATGAATAAAGGTTTGGATAGGTCGCAGGGCGATGTAATTTGTTTTCTAAATTCTGACGACGAGTTTTTTTCTCCGTTCATAGTCGAGCAAGTAATGTTATCGTTTCAAGATAATCAATTAAATGTTGTGTATGGTGATGTACTCTATCAGTCGGCCGATGGTAGTCCAGTTCGTTATTACAGTTCTCAGCGGTTTTCGGATGAAAAACTCAAATATGGTTTGATGCCAGCTCATCCGTCGCTTTTTATAAAAGCAGGCATTTATAAGCAAATCGGAGGGTATGACGCGAGCTATAGAATTGCTGGTGATTTTGAAATGTGCTGTAGATTATTTCAAGTTTCTGGGATAAAAGCTAAGTATCTTGAAATGCCTTTTGTGAAAATGCTCACTGGAGGCGCAAGTGCCATCAGGCTTTCCAACGTGATATTGGTGAACAAAGAGATTCGAAGAGCATGCGTTCAAAGCGGCATTGATACAAGCTATTTTAAATTGCTGCTACGATATATGATTAAACTCCCCCAATTTTTTCTAAAATTTAGTAAATGAAATATCTTAATCAGTCTCGATATTTTCTAATTCATTGGTTGGCTGCCATTATTTTTTTCAACACTTTGTATTTTAGTTTCACAGTACTAAAAATGGGGGGCATCCAATCTCAGGATTATCTTTATTTAGCTGTAACTACCATACTCAGTTTTATTTTCTATGGGCAGACAAATATTTACGTTAAAAAGTCAAAATTTGATTTTTTATTCTCTCTATTGATCCAGTGGACTTTAGTTATAACCTCCGGAATTGCATTATTATTTTTTTTTAAATTAAGCAACTATTTTTCGCGCCTAGTAATATTGCAACTCTATTTTTTTGGATTTATAACGCAGGTTATCACCTACTTTGTCATCAAAAAAATATGGAGCTCAATGTCTGCCGATATGTCATCGACTGATTCAGCCCTTTTCTTCAGCCGTGAATATTTTTCAAAGGAGCATCTAGGCCTCGTTATGCGTAAGTGCGGTAAGAGTGTACTGGGCTTTATCGAGCAAGACGAAGGGCGGCTGTATCTTCATATCCCGAAGTCGGGGGGCGAGGATATTCTTCCCCTTTCGCACCATTTGTTAGAAGGCTTGGGGGTTAAAACAATCTTCTTACCCTTTACAGTAAATGAGTTTGAAAATAACAAGCAATTAGTCCGCGCACTGTCAGAGTACCCAATTGAGCTGATTTGGTATGTTCAGTTTAATAAGAATGCCACTTTACGAAATAATATCTTAGAGGCAATTAATACCTTCCCCTTTATACAATTATCGACTGTCCCTAAATTAGTCAGCCCATTTTTTTCATATTTCAAGCGGGTTATAGACATCATCATCTCTATTTTGATGTTGATCCTGTTATCCCCACTCCTACTTTTTATTGCCATCTTAATCAGGGTGGATTCACCGGGGCCAGTATTTTTTAAGCAGCAGCGACATGGTTTGCATGGAAAAATAATTTATATTTTAAAGTTTAGGTCTATGTACATTCATGAGTCGAATGGCTTAGTTCAGGCAACTGTGGGGGACTCACGAATTACGCCGGTTGGTAAGTTTATTCGGCGAACATCGATTGACGAGCTTCCTCAGTTTTGGAATGTTTTATGGGGAACGCTATCATTAGTCGGCCCAAGACCGCACCCCATCGAGTTTAATGAATATTATGGACCGGCCATCAATGAATATATGGTGCGGCATCGGATTAAGCCAGGAATAACCGGTTTAGCACAGATTAATGGTGCAAGAGGCCAGACAGAAACCATTGATAAGATGCTTAAGCGAATCCAGTATGATCTTGAATATATACGTACGCAATCACTGGTGCTCGATTTGAGGATTCTATTCCTCACACCTTTTGCCGTTTTTACTCACAAAGGTCATTGATACCTTTGAAAATGCAATTACATAAAGGAGTGAAGCCTTAGTTAGTGGGATAATTAATTATATAAATTGTAGGCACTTTAGTGTGTTCTATTGCAAGAAAATGGGAATATTTTTTAGCGAATAAATCTCTAAAAAATAAATGCAACATTTTTATGAATTCGCTAAATCGCTGGGTAACTAATAAATAATGAGTGTAATAATAAAAGCGCCGGTCGCAGTTATTGTTTATAACAGGCCTGATCACACGCGACGCCTTGTTGAATGCATTAAACATCACCAATTCTCACATTTGATATTTATTGCCGATGGGCCGAAATCACCCTCCGATGAAGGGGATTGTGCGCTGGTGAGAAGCCTGGTTTCAAGAGACTGGGGTTGTCCAGTTGACTATGTATTTTCACGGAAAAATTTGGGTTGCCGAGAGCGGGTGGTATCTGGGCTGGATTTTGTATTTCAGAAATTTCCATCCGCTATCATTTTGGAGGATGATTGTCTTCCATCGGATAGCTTTTTTGATTTTTGTGAAATGGCTTTGCGGCGCTATGAGGCTAACGATCAGATATTGATGGCCTGCGGGACTGTGCTCGTAGAGCCTGCACAGTATGAATTCAGTTATTTCTTTTCACAGATTCCTCATATTTGGGGCTGGGCAACATGGCGGAATCGATGGGAAAAGTATTCAAAAAAAGTTACCAATTATCAAGAATTTTACGAATTTAAAAAAATAAATGGTGATTTACCGGAGCCATTTGTTTGGAATCTTTGTGAGAATTTAAGGAAAATTGAGAGCGGCACGTTAGATACCTGGGATGTCCAGATGACCTATTTAGCGACCTCACAAAATTTGCTATCCGTCTTTCCAAGTAAAAATCTAATTTGTAACATTGGATTTGATAAAAGGGGGACTCATACTAAACAAATTAGCGTGCTGGGCGGCCTGCGCCTTCATCAATTTGATAAACATGTAAAGCATCCTGAGGTGCTTGCAGCCCTTAGTCAAAATGATTTAGAGCGAATGCTTTTAGAGGGGCATGCTGGCAACCCCTGGATGAGATTAATAAAAGTGTTGCGTCGTAGGCGCGGGTTTTCTCAAGTATTAAATAGACTATTTTTGAAGATGTCGGATGCATTATGCGGGTAAACGTCTACAGCACAAAAATTGATGTGATTGATATGGCGTGTAGCATCACACAGGTGGCTAGATGGGGGCAGGCTCATGAAAGTAGAGCTATCAATTTTTGCAATGTTCACTCAATTATTACTGCAAGTGAGTCTGTAGAGTTTTCACAAGCATTGAATCGAGGTGATCTTAATCTTCCTGATGGCGCACCAATAGCTGGCTTTGTTAAAAAGAAATATGGAGTAAAGCAGCGGCGTATTAGCGGGCCGGATTTTATGGTTGAGTATTTTCATGCGGCCAAAAAATGGCATGAAAAAATTTATCTATATGGAAATACGGAAAGTGTATTAAAAAAATTAATTCAAAAAATTCATAAGGATTTCCCTTGGATAGAGATTGTGGGGCATTACGCACCACCCTATTGCGCTGTTGCACAGCAAGAAGAGAATAAGTGGATTGCTGAAATTAATAACTCTAAAGCGAACACGCTATGGGTCAGCTTAGGTTGCCCAAAGCAAGAGCTGTGGCTGGCACTCCATAAAGATAAAATTAACTGCGCAATGCTTGCAGTTGGAGCAGCCTTCCCCTTGATAGCTGGTGAGATACCTAGGGCGCCGCAGTGGATGAGAGAGCATTCTTTGGAGTGGGCCTACAGGTTATATCGGGAGCCCCGCAGATTAATTGGGCGGTATTTTTATACGAACCTATGCTTCCTGTTATTTATATTGAAAGATTACTTTGCTCAGAGTAAATAATCATTTCGCTGGCTGCCTACTATTATTGGCGGTGAGCATGGATCTAATGGGTGGACGTTGGGCGGCCTATATACGCTCACCCTTACCAGGAATGTACCTGCCTGATTTTTTATATTTTCTTTCAATCAGCATAGTTTTTCTCAATATTAACAATGTTAAGACTTGGGTTAAAAATCAAACATCAGTGGAGCGGTGTATAACTCTCGTAGCAATAGCCTGGATGGCTGTGAAGTTATACGCAAGCTATTTTATTTTTCATGAATCATTCTCATATGCCCAAAGAGATGCTGCGATCTTAGTATTTCTAGTCAGCACCCCTTTGGCTTCGATTGCTTTGCGGGCAATTAGCAATGAAAAAATAAAGACTGCAATACAGTGGTCTGGGTTGCTCTATGTGATTCTATTTATTGCCACTTATCTAGGAATGATTGTGCCTTTTCATTCGGTAGCGCTGGGTGGTGGCAATGTCAGAATATTTGAATTTGGGGGGGATCTTGTTGGGGTTATTTGTGGGATAACCTATTTATATTGGTCTGACGTCAAAAAAAATGACGCAAAATTCACTCTAATTAAAGCTCTAGCAATTGCTCCGTTGGTTATTAATAATAGTCGCGGAGGGAGCTTGGCTTTATTTTCTATTGTCGCGCTAACATTGCTTCTGATTATGCGAAATCAATGGAAGTCGGAATTAAAAATTATTTTAATGGGAGTTTTGTTAGGTCTTGGTTTGGCTTTAATGCCGCCTAAATCCTATTTTGGGGTGCCTGTTTATTCCTCAAATCTTAATTTTCAGTTGATAAGAGTGCCTGATAGTCAGCCGATGTTCTGGATAGCAAAATTTATTCGTAGCCAAAGCATGAGCGATTCTAGGCCCTCTGCTTTGACAGTAAAAGAGGATTTAGATGACATTAAAGGCGATTATTTTGTGCCCCTTAAACTGCCAGAGACTCTTGAGAGGGTAATTTATAGCAATGGAACTGGAGTTGCAAGATTGGCAACTTGGAAAATTATTATTGAATACTTAATTAGGGAGAACATGTGGATTGTGGGCGCCCCATATGGATCCAAAGTTCTTCAGATTGCATGCTCAAATCCTTATCTTCCGACTTATGGAGCCGCTCATCCTGGCGGGGGTGCATTAAATGCGAAATGCCCGGTCGATTCAAATGAAACTAGTTTTATTCTAAGAGATTCCCATAATGCATTGGTGACGATTTTTACCTACAACGGTATCTTAGGCCTGCTCATTTTTTTGGCTTTATTGGTTACGCAATTAAGAAAAACAAAAGCGTTGGACAATCACCTCAAGGCTTACGCCTTAATTCCACTATGCGGCTACGCTATTTCAGCAATGTTTTCCACTTTTGCCTTATCTTCTTTTGCATTGTTGCCCTGTGCTTTTTTTATAGCGCTTCTATCTTCTCGCATCCCGTATGACTCCTAAAATTCATATAATTCTTTGTAGTCATAATCGTAGCAAGAAAACAATCGCTTGCATCACTTCATTGGTGCGGCAAAAAAGTCCCAATTTTCAATGCACCATAACTTTGTTTGATGATGGTAGCGTGGATGGAACAGTGCAAGCAGTTCAAAGCCAATTTCCACAAGTCAATGTGATTAATGGCGATGGAAATTATTTTTGGTGTCGTTCAATGTGCCTGGCTTATGGGGCAATTAAAAATAATTTGAGCGAGGCTGATTTTTTGCTGTGTGTTAATGATGACATTGTGCTTTACCCAGGAGCTTTAGAGGGGCTTGTTGAGGAGCACCAAAAAATGAGCGCGCTGATTAGCGCTCCAGCAGTACACGTCGGATATTGCGAAGATTCGGCTGGGGCGATAACCTATGGCGGACTGCGTCGAACGGGTCAAATTAAATATGAATTACTTTTGGAGTTTGGTGCGGTTGCAGATTCCATGAATTTCAATTGCGTACTGCTACCAAAGCCCATCTTAAATGAGGTGGGATTTTTAGACCCTGCATTTGAGCACTCAATGGGGGATATAGAGTATGGAGTTCGTATATCAAGGCAAGGTGTAAAAATAGTTACCTCACAAAAAGTCGTGGGTTTATGCGAAGAAAATGACCTGACACTTAATTTAAAGAAAATGAATTTCTTTGGGCGCTGCCAAGCACTTGTTAGTAAAAAATATTTCCCCGTCCGCTCTTGGTGCTATTTCGTTCAATCGACATGCAACCAATTTTGGCCGATTTATTTTTTATACCCATACTTGCGCTTTACTTTTTTTCTGAGGTCTAAATGACCTTGCGAACATTGCTATATATGTTTGCCCGATTTATTCCAGCGGGCCTGACTTTATTCACGCTCTATCTTTATACAAATAATGTTGATCCACTGGAGTATGGTAAGTATTCCTACATCATTTCTGTTGCTAGTTTGGTATACCCTATTTTGTTCGCGCCGATTTGGTATTTTTTAGTGAGATTTCGACTTGAGAAAGGTGTTGAGATTGAGGATAAAGTTGGATTGGTAGTTTTTATCATTGGAGCCATTCTTTCTCTATTTATTTATGTCAATTATGCCCTTCTTCTAAAGCCAGAGTCGCAAAAAATTGGCGCCATTCTTATAATGATTGCCATGTTTGGATTTTTTCAAGTTAGCCTTGAGAAAAGGCGAGCAATAGACCAATCAAAAAATTACCTTTTGATAGCCGCAACGAGAAGCGTTTTGATTTTATTGTTGTCTTGGTTGTTTATCCGCTACGATTTTTCGTTTATATACAGCCCAATTGTCGATGCAACTTTGCTGGGAATTGGATTTTCTGTTACACCCTTCATGCTTACTATATTTCGCCGTCATCAAATCAAAGGGCTCAAAAATACTATTCATGAGATTTATAGCTATGGATTCTTTTTTGCCATGGGTTTAGTGGTTAATACGGGGATATTTAGCGTTGATAGATTGATTATTTATCATTTCACTGGCCCTAAAGACGCAGGTTTATACTCATCACCCTATGATCTAGCAATGAAGTTGGTATACACGATAGTATTTTCTTTGGAATTGTCGATGTTGCCAGCGCTTTTAAGGGCTAGGATTAGTAAAGCTAACATAGCAGAACAGTTTGTATTAAATATTAAAACTTATTTATTTATACTAACTCCACTAGTATTTTTGTTTTTAGTTTTATCGCCAGAAATTAGTAGGTTATATTTTAGTTCGGATTATTATGAAATAGCTAAAATAATTTTTCCTGTAGTTGTGACTGCCACATTTATAATCGGTTTTGCGCATGCAATATTTCATCATTCATATATTTTGAATGATCAAGGTTTTACCTATTTCAAAACAATTGGTTCAGCATTTTTATTTAACGTAATAATGAACTTGATAGCCAATTTAGCGGGCCATCCAATGTTAGCGTCTTGGATATTGCTTGTGACTTCTATTTTTTATGTTTTATTAACCTACTATTACGCATCTCGGCTGTTTAAATTTTATTTCCCAATTTTGTTTTTAGGAAAGATTTTCTTAATATGTACCCCATTTTTAGGACTTTTTTTCTATAATCCTGATATTAATCTACTCTATTTATTAATAGGTAAGTTTGTTGTCGGTACGGTTATGTATGTGACTTTATTGTTTATATTTAATGTCTTTGAAATACGAGCTCGAATGCATAATATGTTCAGCAGATATTTAACTTAATTGTAAAATCTACCTGTACACATTGAAAAGTCGAATTAATGATCTATTTTCATTAAAAATAGATCTAATCAAAAATAGCGGGAAAGCAGAAATATGAAAGCGGTGATTTTAGCGGGCGGACTGGGGACTAGGCTAAGCGAGGAAACCTCGCTAAAGCCTAAGCCAATGGTTGAAATAGGTGGCAAACCAATTCTTTGGCACATTATGAAAATGTACTCCTACTATGGAGTAAACGACTTTATTATTTGCTGCGGCTACAAGGGGTACTTAATTAAAGAATATTTTGCTAACTATTTTTTGCATATGTCAGATGTCACCTTTGATATGCAGTCAAATCAAATGCAGGTTCATGGAGCTAGAGCTGAGCCTTGGAAGGTAACGCTGATTGATACTGGAGAGGACTCAATGACTGGTGGGCGCTTACTGCGAGTGGCCCCTCACATTAAGGATGAAAAGTCTTTTTGCTTTACCTATGGCGATGGTGTAGGTGATGTGGATATAGCTGCTGCAATTGATTTTCATCATAAACATGGAAAGATTGCAACTTTAACAGCCACCTATCCACCCGGTCGATTTGGTTCACTTGAGATTGAATCTGGAAAAGTATTGACTTTTAAGGAAAAGCCTAAGGGCGATGGATCTATGATTAATGGTGGATTTTTTGTGCTATCTCCTCAGGCTCTGAATTATCTCGTTGATGACAAAACAATTTGGGAGCAAGAGCCCTTAATGAATCTTGCTAAAGAGGGGGAGCTAATGGCATACCCTCACCATGGTTTTTGGCAGCCAATGGATACATTGTTCGATAAAAATTATCTTGAAAAATTATGGTCAAGCGGTGCCGCCCCGTGGAAAAAGTGGGATTAGGGATATGAAGACTATTAATTCTCAATTTTGGAAGGGTAAAAGAGTTTTTATCACTGGCCATACTGGTTTCAAGGGAGGGTGGCTTAGTCTGTGGCTTCAGTCGATGGGTTCAACAGTCCATGGATACGCATTGCCTCCTCCAACCAAACCCTCTCTTTTTGAAGAGGCTCACGTTGGGGCTGAGATGGTTAGTACCATTGGTGATGTACGGGACTATAGCGCCTTGCTTAGTGCTCTAAAAATTGCAAAGCCTGAAATTATTTTTCATATGGCAGCCCAGCCATTAGTAAGACTATCCTACAGTCAGCCGATAGAAACTTATGCAACAAATGTAATGGGTACGGTGCATTTGCTAGAGGCCGCCAGGGAGCTTAATTTATCAAAAGCCATTGTTAATGTCACGACTGATAAATGTTATGAAAATAAAGAGTGGCTATGGGGATATAGAGAGAATGAGAGAATGGGCGGGCATGATCCTTACAGTAATAGCAAGGGCTGCTCTGAATTGGTCACTAGTGCGTATCGCTCATCCTATTTTTCAAGTGGCGGTATTGCCGTGGCGACTGCTCGAGCCGGAAATGTCATAGGCGGTGGAGATTGGGCGATTGATAGATTGATTCCGGATATTTTGCGAGCTTTTGAAAAAAATGAGGCGGCGCTTATACGCAACCCACAAGCTATAAGACCTTGGCAGCATGTACTAGAGCCGCTTTCAGGATATCTAGCTCTTGCTGAGCAGCTTTTTGTTAATGGGCAAGCATACGCAGAAGCTTGGAATTTTGGCCCCGGAGAGAACGATGCTAAGCCTGTGCAATGGATTGTGGAAAAAATGGCCAAGGAGTGGGGCGGTCATGCAACATGGCATGCTGATAATTCAGAGCACCCGCATGAGGCAAGCTATTTAAAGCTGGATATCTCGAAAGCAAAGAGTAGATTACAGTGGCATCCTAGATGGGATCTAGCAAGGGCGTTAGAAGGAATTTCCGCCTGGCATCGAGCCTGGCTCAATAAAGAGAATATGAACACAGTTTGCCTAAATCAAATTGATGATTTCATGCGCGCTGACTAATTTACATTAAGAATATTTATAGAAAGATTATTTGATGAGTAAGACACTTGAATCAATTAGAGACGAGATCGCAGGACTGGTTGAGCAATACGCCAATATTCAATATGCCCCACAACCATTTGTTGCGGGTGAAACAGCCGTTCCGGTATCTGGTAAGGTTATCGGCGCTCCCGAATTAAAAAACATGGTTGAAGCCAGTCTGGACGGTTGGTTAACGACTGGGCGTTTTAACGAGCAATTTGAGAAAAGGCTGGCTGACTATTTAGGGGTGAAGTACCTAATTACCGTTAACTCAGGGTCATCCGCAAATCTGGTTGCATTTTCGACCCTAACTTCGCCAAAGTTGGGGGAGCGAGCAATTAAAAAAGGGGATGAGGTTATTGGTGTGGCATGCGGATTTCCAACAACAGTTAATCCAATTATTCAATTTGGCGCTGTTCCAGTATTTGTTGATGTGGATTTGAAAACACACAACATAGACGCTAGCAAAATTGAAGCCGCAATTTCGCCGAAGACAAGAGCGATTATGCTAGCTCACTCTCTTGGCAATCCATTTAATTTAGAGGTGGTTACGGCACTTTGTAAAAAATATGACCTTTGGTTGGTTGAGGATTGTTGTGATGCATTGGGGGCAACCTACAACGGCCAAAAAGTTGGAACCTTTGGCGATATATCAACTTTGAGTTTTTATCCTGCGCACCACATTACTATGGGTGAGGGCGGCGCGGTATTTACCAATAACTTTGAATTAAAGCAAATAGCAGAATCGTTTAGAGACTGGGGTCGAGATTGTTATTGTGCACCCGGAAAAGATAATACCTGTGGTAAAAGATTCTGTTGGAAATTGGGTCAGCTGCCGTATGGGTATGACCATAAATATACTTATAGTCATTTAGGATATAACCTAAAGATAACTGATATGCAGGCTGCATGCGCGCTTGCTCAATTAGACCGCCTTGAAGAGTTTATTAAAAAGCGTAAAGAAAATTTTTCGTATTTGAAGAATAGATTACAAAGTTGCGCAGAATTTTTAGAGCTACCTCAAGCAACTCCAAATTCAGATCCATCCTGGTTTGGTTTTCCATTGGTTATCAAGGAAACATCCGGCGTAAATCGAGTTGATTTATTGGAGTATCTTACTGAGAACAAAATCGGTACTCGATTGCTATTTGCCGGAAATCTAACAAGACAGCCATATATGGTAGATCAAAAATTTAGAGTAAGTGGCGAACTCAAAAATACAGATATTGTTATGAATCAAACATTTTGGCTTGGCGTGTACCCCGAGCTTACAGAGGATCACCTCAATTACGTTGCTGAGAAAATAGAGCTATTTTTTGGCATAGGATTTGATTAAAAAGTGAAGATACTCCTGACGGGTGGCAGTGGATTTCTAGGGGGCGAATTAGTGCGAGCCTTCGCCAAGGGCGCTGATGAGCTGGCGGTATTAGTAAGGAAAACGTCAAATTTAGAGGCGCTATCTAGAGATGTCAGTAAATTATCTATTTACCGATTTGAAGAAGCTGATGAAATATATGAAGTGGTTTGGGGTTTTAAGCCCGATATTGTTATTCATACGGCATGTTGCTATGGTCGTAAAAATGAGGTATTACCAACTTTAATTAATGCAAATATTGAGTTCGGCGCGATAATTTTAGATTCATTAAAAGAAATTGGGAATGCATCAATATTTATTAATATAGGCAGTGCATTGCCTAGCGACCATAGTCTTTATGCCCGAACCAAAAATTTTTTTTCAGAATGGGGTAAGCAGTATGTGGCCGAAGTTACATCAGATTTGGCCTTTATTGATTTAAAGTTTCAGCATATTTACGGACCAGGAGATGATAACCAAAAGTTTGTATCTTATTTAATTGGTGCATGCCTATCTGATCGAGGCGAGTTACCATTAACGGCGGGCGATCAGGTAAGAGATTTTATATATATAGATGATGCTATATCAGCAATAATGGCGGTGATCGAAAATCGACATAAATTTAGTCCATACGCCCTAATTGAAGTTGGCTCAGGACTTGGTTTGACAATAAAAGATTTGGCTGAAAATATTAGGAAATTAACGCAGTCAAAAATAAACTTGAAATTTGGTTTTCATCCTTATCGTAAAAATGAGGTGATGAATTGTGTTGCAGATATTGCTACTTTGAAATCTCTTGGGTGGATGCCAATGCATACGATTGAATCTGGGATTTCTAAAATACTTGATATGAAAAAGTAATGAAAATATTAATTACGGGTGGGTGTGGATTCTTGGGAAGCAATTTGGCTAGTGATGCAATTCAAAATGGTCATGAGTTGATCATCTTTGATAATTTATCAAGGATGGGAACAGCCTTGAATTTAGATTGGTTGCGCGATCAAGGAAAATTTATTTTTAACCATGGTGACATAAGATCGGCAGATGATGTAAACAAGGTAGTAGGTAAATTTAAGCCAGACGCCATATTTCACTTGGCCGGTCAGGTGGCTATGACCACTTCCATTGAGAATCCCTTAAAAGATTTTGAAATCAACGCTATGGGTAGCATTAATGTTCTGGAAGCGGTGCGTCAATATTGCCCCGAGGCCATGGTTATCTACTCATCAACCAACAAAGTATATGGTGATTTAGAGCAGTACAAATATATGGAAATGGCGACGCGCTATCTCTGTAAGGAGTATCCAAATGGTTTTACTGAGGATATCCCGCTAGAGTTTCACTCTCCTTATGGTTGTTCAAAGGGGGCGGCCGATCAATACATGTTAGATTACGCCAGAATTTTTGGTCTGAGAACAGCTGTATTCAGACATTCCTCTATGTATGGAGGCAGGCAATTTTCGTCTTACGATCAGGGGTGGATTGGCTGGTTTTGCCAGCAAGCTCTAGAGCAAAAGCATGAGCTCAATGCCAAGCCTTTCACTATTTCCGGAAATGGAAAGCAGGTTAGGGATTTATTGCATGCGGAAGATATGAAAAAACTCTATCAATTGTCTCTAATAAACTTTGATGCTATTTCAGGCAAGGCTTTTAATATTGGTGGCGGCGAAAGAAATAGCCTGTCCTTATTGGAATTATTTTCAATATTGGAAGATGAGTTGGGGGTTAAGCTAAATTACACCAAACTTTCACCTAGAGAGAGCGACCAAAAAGTTTTCATTGCCAACCATGGGAAGATCACTTCATGCGTGGGTTGGGATCCGCAGGTTAGCTCTAGATCAGGCGTGAAACTGATGTTAGAGTGGATCAAATCCAATAAAGGCTTTAGTAATCATTAAATGCAAAATCCATTAGTAAGTGTATTAATACCAACCTATAACAGACAAGATTTTATATTGGAGTGCATTAACTCCGCACTTAATCAGACATACAAAAATATTGAAATTATCATTTCTGATAATTGCAGCACTGATCAGACTTTGGAAATTAGTAAGGCCGCAAGCAAAAAAGATCCTAGAATTAAAGTTGTTTCAACGCTCGCCAATTTTGGACCAGTTGCAAATTGGTTAAATTGTTTTAACAATTCCTCTGGCCAATATATAAAGTTACTTTTTAGCGACGATCTCTTATCGAAGGATTGTATTGAGAGGATGGTCCCTGCGATTCAGGATCCTGAAGTTGGATTCGTTTATTCCTCGGTGCTTATTGGAGGATCCCTACATAGTGCATCTCTTAAGTATAGGAATTTATTTGGACCACGTTTTTTAGCGCGCTCTATATATGAAAAACTCTTGTATAAAGCAATGCCAGTGAGTCCTTGCGCAATGCTTTATAGGCGCAAAGATTTCGAGAGAAATTTGCACATGAATTTTGATTCTAGGGAAAAAAGAGACTATGCAAAAAATGGTGCCGGCCCTGATGTGATGCTCTCGATACTAACGGCGAGTAACTATCAATATATTTATTACGTAGACAAGCCATTAATTTTTTTCCGATCTCATGAAGGCTCTTTTACCATCACAAATAGTGAAAATGCAGTTAATCACGGCTATTCGTCATCAATATGCTGGTTTTTATATCTAAGCAATAAAAAAATATTATGGGCTAAATTCATTCTTAAAT
Source organism: Polynucleobacter sp. AP-Elch-400A-B2 (assembly GCF_018688355.1). NCBI lineage: Bacteria > Pseudomonadati > Pseudomonadota > Betaproteobacteria > Burkholderiales > Burkholderiaceae > Polynucleobacter > Polynucleobacter sp. AP-Elch-400A-B2. Next base: position 295,161 of record NZ_CP061317.1, read on the forward strand.
ACTGGATTAAAGACTGTATCTTTACTAGAAAAATTGTAAATTTAGGAAATTTTATTGACTCTCATGAGGGAGTCGTAGGAAGCGCTGAATTTTATTGGATGTTTATTGCTTCAATATTTTTAATATTAAAACTACCTCTAATATTAATTAGCTATATATACTTCATTATCCGCAGTAAGCATGGAGATCTCGATGCTTATATGGAAAATTAATATCACCCAAGTTAGTAATTAATTTAATTATATGAGCGAGCAGCGCATGTCAGAAGAAATCTTTTATTCCGTAGTTATCCCCTCATATCTTGAGGCTAGAAATCTTGAGGTACTATTGCCTCGAATACTAAAGATATTGCCAGGACTTGGAAAGCCTTCGGAAGTGATTGTTTTGGATGCAAATCCAACTTTGGATAATACTCCGGTAGTATGTAAAAGTTACGGGATTCGTCATGAAGTTAGGCTGGGCGGCAATGCATATGGAGATGCAGTTCGTACGGGAATTGCTACTGCAAGGGGACGTGTGGTGGTCTTTATGGATGCCGATGGATCTCATAATCCAGAGGACATATTAGTAATGGCAAAACACATTGAAAAAGTTGATGTTGTTATTGCATCCAGATATATTGATGGGGGGCGTACGGATAATAATTTACTTTTGATTATTCTAAGTCAAATTGTCAATCATACTTTTAGAATAGTGCTTGGGCTTTCATGTAAGGATGTTTCCAATAGTTTTAAGATGTATCACATCGACAATCTTAGAAGTCTAACCCTAACATCAATGAATTTCGATATCATTGAAGAAATTCTCTATAAAACTAAGCGTAAAAATATTGGTTTTCAATACATCGAAGTTCCTGCAAGCTTCTCAAAGCGTATGTTTGGTGAGTCAAAGCGGAACTTGTTTCTATTTGCGCTCGGGTATTTGTATACACTTATCAAGCTAAGATTAAGTGCTTGAGGTGACTTATGAATGCGCAGCCGCGTTTGTTTAAGAAATAAATATTAAATGAAATTTTTTTACAAAAAATTAAGTGGAGAGCTTTGCTCTAAGAAGCTATCCTCAATCATAGTTTTTTTATATTGGCCCATTCTCATATCTTGTCTAATTTTTTTAGCTATATTTTTCACTGCTGTAATTGCTAATGCTAATTGGCGATTAGGTGATGATCACCAAATTCTTCGAACAATTGCCTCCAATAAATCATGGCCAATGAGTTATCAAAATGAAAGTGGACGGTTCTTCCCTCTCCTTTATATTGACTTTGAACCACTTCGATTATTTAAGTTACACAATATCCCATTAGCCTTTTATGTAATTTCTGTATTTAAAGCGTTAATAACAGTGATTGCAATTTTAGAGGTTTCATTTTCAGCTATGGCTGAACAAGAAGGCAAATTAAAGATTGGTGATTTGCTGGTGCCTACTGGTCGAGGTTTGATGGCAATAATAGCAATTTGCCTATTTATGATTACGCCACATGTTTATGAAATGTTCGCTGATGTGATATTTAATGAGGGCTTGCTCTTACCGCTTCTTTCACTTTTCTTGCTTTTTTTAGTGAGGTATATCGAAGGGCGAAATATTCTAATTGGGTATTTAGCGCTAATTTTTGGCACCCTTGCATGCTATGTTAAGGAACCGACTTTTCTGATTTTATTTACTATTGGATTTTTTGGGGGGTGGTTCCCTCCATTATCTCAGCGCTGTTTTAGATGGTTTCGTATTTCTCTAATGGCAAGTGCAATTTTATTTCTTACTCTCTATTGCTTAACAATTTTTGTATTTTCTAATTTTTCTGGATTCTATGGCACAGGCTCGGCTCAGGGGAGAGGATATTTTCAAATTTTTATCTCTATCATGACAAGCCATTCGGTTATTTTATTGGGCTTTCTGGTTTTAGGTTTGCGATTTGGATTGGCGTTCTTAAAGAAATCATCCTTAGGTTTGTTTGATTTAATTGGATTAGCGGGGGCAGCTTACGCTTTATCTTTTGTAATACTTCGGATGGATCAGTTTTCTTATTTGCTTCCAGCCTATATTTTCTTGCTGCCATTCCTCTTACATAGCTCATACCTTGTTTATAAAACAAGAAAAATAAAATTATTAGTGGCAACCATTGTATTTGGCTTAATATTTGCATTTCCTTATTTAAGGGCCCCTGCTTTTTTCTACTCCCAAGTATCCATGATACAAACCTCCAGGAAAAATGATGCAAATTTCATCAAATCTATTGCGAATAGGGAAGTCTGCTTTTTTACCAATAAGAGTTTTGATCTGAATGCTGGTCCACTTACAAATGCTCTTGACGAATGGGCAAAAGCTTTAGTTGAATACTTTATAGATTTTGAAGTTAACGGAACCTCAACAGGTAAAAGTTATATACAGGATATCTCGAAATACAAAGGAAGGGATCAAGTTGCCAGATGTGATCTAATCATTGTTCCAAGTAGGTTAGGCGATGTGGGTGAACTTCCCATTGGTTTTATAAGAGGCCCTAGCTATTTTTATTTTGATATTTACAATTTCCAGTGATCAAAGTCTTTTCCCATAATTAATTCATTAGCAGTTATTTTTTAAGCTAATGAATCCTAAAAATATTTTAAATATCTCGCAGATAAAAACAAGTGAAAAATTATTTTAAGCAGATAATTGAATTAATAAGTGATAAAAAAAAATTAATAATTTTATTGGTATTAATGGTTATTAATTCAAGCATAGATTTGATCGGCATTGGATTAATAGGGCCATACATTACTATCGTATTGGATCCGAATTTATTTAATCGTTACTCTAATTTCTTAAATTTCTATTTTGATTTAAGTCGGGATTACTTAATTATGTGGACTGGAATCACAATCAGTTTGATATTTTTAATTAAATCCATAGTGTCAATAAAAATAAATAAAGACTTAATAATATTTTGCCAGAATAGTCAACTTTTCTTGAGAAAGAGATTGATTACAAGTTTTCTAACTATGCCCTTTTCTGAATTGCAGGAGAGGGATGGGGCGCACTATATACAGTCAATACAAAATTTGACCGATCAGTTTTCCGCCTTAATTCAATCGACTCTAAAAACACTGGGTGATCTCATCATAGCTTTATTTGTACTCTTTTTATTGGCTTATACGAATATCTTTGCTTTACTGTTCCTATTGACGATAGTAGTTTTTTCATCAGTGATTTATGATTTATTAAATAGAAAAAATCTGAGAAATTATGGGATTGGCGCAAACAATGGATTATCTAAGATGATAACTAGTGTTTATGAATCAATCAGAGGTTTTAGGGAAATTAGGACGCTTGGGATTGAAGATTTTTTTAAATCTCGGGTAGATATTAGTTGTCGGGAGTACGCTGAAAATTTTAGTAATGCGCAAATAATATCAACATCACCAAAATATTACCTTGAGTTTTTAGTTGTGGTATTTATTGTCGGTCTGATACTGTATTCTACATTTTTTATAGATGATTCTTATTCGCTCATTTCAACGCTCGCAGTATTTACTGCTGCATCTTTGAGATTGCTACCTATTTCTAATTCATTAATTATCACCATAAATAAAATAAGATACAGTCGTTCTTCTATAGATGTACTCTATAACGATATTAAAGGTAATGATTATATTTATAGGGGCATTAATAAAAAATCAAAAATGCCTCAAGACTTTTTAAGTCTGGAATTTATAAATGTTTATATTAAACATAGAGGTGCAAAAGAATGCGTTCTAAAAAATATTAATTTAACTCTAAATAAGGGGGAATTTATAGGGTTAGTAGGGCCATCTGGTTCTGGTAAAACTACATTAATAGATTCAATAATAGGATTTATAAAGCCCGAGAGCGGTTGTATTAATTTTAATGGACAGAATATTTCTTCATGTCTAGAGGATTGGATTGGACAGATAGCCTATCTACCCCAAAAGCCTTTTTTGATCGATGATTCAATTAAAATGAATATTATTCTTTCAGATAGTATTGAAAAATTTGATGAAAATTTATTTAATTTGTCTCTACAAATGGCTGGTTTAAATGATTTAATTTCTAGCTTACCTCTTGGAGTAAATACTAGAGTTGGTGATGATGGCACGAGGCTTTCTGGAGGTCAACGCCAAAGAGTTGCTCTTGCGAGAGCTTTTTATTACAAAAGAAATTTCTTGATAATGGATGAGTCTACAAGCGCTTTAGATGATCTCTCTGAGCAAGATATTTTGAATCAGTTAATTGCATTGAAAGGTGTAATTTCAGTTATTATGGTCACCCATAACAATGATAATCTTACGGAATTCGACAGAATTTATCGTTTGGATAATAATGGAATGATCATATCTTAAGTTATGGATAATATCAAAATAGCAATTATAGGTTTGGGATACGTTGGGCTTCCCTTGGCTGTTGAGTTTGGCAAGAAGATTATTACAGTTGGCTTTGATATCGACCCTGAAAGAATAGGGCAGCTAATTTTATTGAACGATAAAAATAATCAGACGTCTAGTAGTGAGATATTAGATTCAAAATTTCTTAAATTTACGTCTTCTGAAAATGATTTGTCCTCGGCTAATATCTATATCATTACCGTACCAACCCCTGTTGATAAGTTTAATCGTCCAGATTTATCCCTGCTTACGAAGGCTTCAGCTTTGGTGGCTAAATATTTAAAGAAAAATGATATTGTTATTTATGAATCGACTGTATATCCCGGCTGTACAGAAGAAGTTTGTGTTCCAGTATTGGAGAGTAATAATAGTCAAAATTTAAAATACAACCAAGATTTTTTTTGTGGTTATAGCCCCGAGAGAATTAATCCTGGAGATAAAAATCACACCCTAATATCTATACG